>NZ_NEXQ01000024.1:0-554576 GCF_002810405.1 Psychroflexus sp. S27
CATATGCACATTGAATATGCTCCAAAATTGAATGTAAGTAGTATATTGAAAAAGCTCAAAAGGCGAACCTCAAGGAAACTTCAACAAGAGTTTCCAAAACTGAAAGAGCGTTATTGGGGGCAACATTTTTGGGCAAGCGGTTATGGAGTATGGAGTACTGGGAATATTACCGATAAAATGGTCAACGAATATTTGGAACATCACCGTCGAGATTCGAGTGATAATTCCAATTTTATATTGGAATAGTAAAGTGGGACTTTTAGTCCCCAGTCTTAATAAACCTCTGCACTTTCAGTGCAGAGTTGTTTAGTTTCTTAAAAAAGAATTTATTTATCACTACCTAACTTTTTAAAATCATTTGCCATTTCTTTATCAAGTTCATCTTCGCTTAACACTTTATTATTTTCAGATTGTTGATTTTCTTTAATAAGTCTTTGTCATATTCTCATCAACGATGATGACGTAATCGGCTAAGTTTTTGTTCTTTTCATCTAGCTTTTTGAGTTGTTGCTGCTCTACTGTTGTGATTGTTTTGATACGAACTTCTTCTCTGTATTGCTTTAAATACCAAAAAATTCCTTCAAAATAATTGGAGTGATAACTACCATTAAAGTGAATAAAAACTTCGTTTGGCAAAAGATCTTTCAGTATAAAATGCGCCATTGTTGCATCTTTAATCGCTTGCGCTTTCACGATATCAACGCCACCGTGATCGCCCATCATTTTAAGCATATCTTGGTAAGATCGCAGCTCGATATCAAAAGGAACTGGCATAGGAGCAATCCATGATTTTTGTTTCGAACTTAATTCGTCTAACGCCTTAAATCCACCTTTTTTGTAAACATCACTAGCAAATCTTCTCGGGATGTTTGTCGCGATAAATTCTAAAGAATTCGTTTTTGCAAAATCAACCAAAGGTTTATAATCGGTTTTATAATTCGGCCATAATTTAATGGAATCTTGCAGTTGTTTAGCAGAAAATTCATCAGATAAATAAGCATTTAATGCTTCCTGCTGATCAGCTTCAAACATTTCTGCGCCAAGCTTAATATTGATATTTTCGTCATGCAAGCTCTTCACAACTTCATATTGTAACCAATGCGAAATTGGGTTGTCGTGAAACTCACCAAACAAAACGACATCAACATCCTTCAAGGTTTCAATCATTTCTTGATAAGCGATTTCTTTTCCATTTTGGTCAACAAGTTTATAGGCGGCTTTATGTTGTGCAAAAGTAGAAATCGAAAAAAGCAGGCTTAATATTAAACACAGACGAAGTTTTGAAGTCATAACTAAAAGTTTCTAATAAGGTGAAAAGATTGGCTAAATTAGCGATTTTACACAGGACATAAAACAAATACTTGATGAAGACAAAACAATTATTTTTGAGTTTAACTTTCTTCTTGTCATTTTTAGGTTTCGCACAATCTGAATTGACAGTCGAAAAAATTATGCAAGACCCAAATTGGATGGGAACTTTTCCTTCAAACATCCAATGGAACGAACAATCGGATGTGATTTACTTTCAGTACAACCCTGAAAAAAACATTTCTGATTCGCTTTATAAAATCAGTTTAAACAAGAAAAACCACATTGAAAAAGTCAGCTTGAATGAAAAGCGACATCTCATTCCTCAAAACGGTGATTTCAATTCAAAAAAACGTGAAAAAGTTTACACAAAAAATGGACACTTAATGCTTTATGATGTTCGAAAATATGCATCGAAAATGCTTTTAAATTTAGGGAAATCCATTACATCTCCTCAGTTTATATCAGATGAGCGTATTTCATTTATGATGGATTCAAACCTTTATGTTTACAATTTAAAAACAGCTCAAATCAACCAACTGAGTTTTATACAGAAAGGCAAAAAACCAAGCGATAAAGACAATTTAAGCGAAAGAGAGAAATGGCTTAAAGATGAAAATTTAAAACTTTTAGCTGAGGTTAATAAAGCTGAAGAAAAAAAGGAAAAACAAAAAGAGTATCGTGACAATTTTGATACAAAGCAAAAGAAATTTTATTTAGGAAAAACAAGAGCTTACAATTTTAATGTTAGCAATAAAGCGAGCTTCCTCACATTTCAAACCTATAAACCAACAGGTTCAGATTACACTGGCGTGCCGAATTACGCTGATGCTTCTGGTTACACCAAAAACTTAAATGCACGCTCAAAAGTTGGCGATCAAGAGCGTGAAACAACACTTTATTTGTACAACACGGCAAATGATTCTGTGAAGAAAATCGATCCGACAAACTTGCCAGAAATCGATAGATTACCAGCTTACACAGAAGATTATCCAGATAGAGAATGGAAAAATGAACCAAGAGCTGTGACTTATTCTCAAGTTTACTTCTCTCCAAATGATAAACATGCGGTTGTTGATGTGCGCTCACAAGACAATAAAGACCGATGGATTTGCGAAATTGATTTAAATTCAGGTGAGTTAAAAACAATCAGTCATCAACATGATGAAGCGTGGATTGGTGGCCCAGGCATTAATGGATATTACAACGGCGGAACTTTAGGTTGGGTTGATTCTCAAACAATCTACTACCAATCAGAACAAACAGGTTATTCTCATCTTTATACTTATCATGTTTCTTCAAAAAAAGAAAAAGCTTTAACCTCAGGAGAATTTGAAGTTTTTAATCCGCAATTTTCAAATGATAAGAAGCATTGGTATTTCACATCATCAGAAGTTCATCCTGGTGAACGTCATTTTTATAAAATGCCAGTTTCTGGTGGAAACATAACAAAGCTAACTTCAATGGAAGGAAATAATGAAGTGACTTTATCGCCTGATGAAAAATACTTGACGATTCGTTTTTCTTCAAAAAATCAGCCTTGGGAGCTTTATTTGAAGCGCAATAAAAAAAGTGCAAAAGCAGAACAATTAACAGAAGGTAAATCTGAAGAATTTCAAGCTTATAACTGGAGAAAACCTGAGTTGATTCAATTTGAAGCCAGCGATGGCGAAAAACCTTATGCAAGATTATATAAACCAGAAGCTGATAAAGATATGCATGCGGCTGTTATTTTTGTACATGGCGCAGGTTATTTACAAAATGCGCATAAGTGGTGGTCAACTTACTTCAGAGAATATATGTTTCATAATTTGTTGACAGATTTAGGCTACACTGTTTTAGATATTGATTACCGTGGCAGCGCTGGTTATGGCCGCGATTGGCGAACTGCAATTTACAGACATATGGGCGGAAAAGATTTGTCTGACCAAATTGATGCAGCCGATTTTCTCGTACAAGAACACGGCATCAATCCTGATAAGCTCGGTATTTATGGCGGAAGTTATGGTGGTTTTATCACTTTAATGGCAATGTTCAATTCGCCAGACACTTTTCAGGCTGGCGCGGCTTTGCGTTCTGTGACAGATTGGGCACATTATAATCATGGCTACACATCAAATATTTTAAACGAGCCACATCTCGATCCGATTGCTTATCGTCGCTCCTCACCTATTTATTTTGCCGAAGGTTTAAAAAATCGTTTACTGATCGCTCATGGTATTGTTGATACAAATGTGCATTTTCAAGATGTTGTCCGCTTATCACAGCGTTTAATCGAACTCGGAAAAGACGATTGGGAAATGGCGGTTTATCCTGTTGAAGGACATGGATTTACTCAGCCAAGCAGTTGGACGGATGAGTATAAACGCATCTTAAAACTCTTTCAAGAAACTATCGGTAAAAAAGACTAAGTTTGCAGTCGATTTTTTAAAAAGGTATTCATCTCAAAAGGTGTTCTGAACATCTTTAAATTTTATATTTTTGCGCTATGGCAAAAGAACAAGACAAATTCAAACAAGTAATTTCCCATGCTAAGGAATATGGGTATATATTTTCATCAAGTGAAATATATGATGGTTTAAGTGCGGTTTATGATTACGGTCAAAACGGTGTTGAACTCAAAAATAATATCAAAAACTATTGGTGGAAATCAATGGTGCAAATGCATGAGGAAATTGTCGGCCTTGATGCTGCAATTTTGATGCACCCAAAAACTTGGGAAGCTTCAGGACATGTTGACGCATTTAACGATCCGTTGATTGATAACAAGGATTCTAAAAAGCGTTATCGCGCTGATGTTTTGGTGGAAGATTATGTTGAAAAACTAGAGCAAAAAGCGCAAAAAGAAATCAAAAAAGCCAAAAAACGATTTGGAGATAAATTTGACGAGCAAGAATTTGTAACGACACATCCGCGTGTGGTGAAGTACCGTCAACAATCTAAAGAAATACTAGAACGCCTTGGCGAATCACTCAATAATGGTGATTTAGTCGATGTCAGAAATTTGATTGATGAGCTTGAAATTGCTTGTCCTGCAAGCGGTTCACGTGATTGGACAGATGTCAAACAATTTAACTTAATGTTCGGGACAAAGTTAGGCGCATCAGCAGAATCAGCTTCAGATTTATACTTACGTCCAGAAACGGCACAAGGTATTTTTGTGAATTTTGCAAACGTTCAGAAAACAAGCCGACACAAAATTCCTTTCGGAATTGCACAAATCGGTAAGGCTTTCCGTAATGAAATTGTGGCAAGACAATTTATTTTCCGTCAGCGTGAATTTGAACAGATGGAAATGCAATATTTTGTGAGACCAGGTGAAGAACTAAAATGGTTTGAACACTGGAAGGAAACACGTTACAAATGGCATCGATCGCTTGGTTTAGGTGAAGAGAATTACAGATTTCACGACCACGAAAACTTAGCACATTACGCCAATGCAGCGACGGATATTGAATTTAAATTTCCATTTGGATTTAAAGAGCTTGAAGGGATTCACTCACGTACGGATTTTGATCTAAAAGCACACGAAGAATTATCAGGAAAGAAACTTCAGTTTTACGATCCAGAATTAAAAGAAAATTATACACCTTATGTTATTGAAACTTCAATCGGTTTAGATAGAATGTTTTTGGCGGTATTTTCAGCAGCACTTCAAGATGAAGATTTAGGCGATGGTAAAAGCAGAACAGTTTTAAAAATTCCTCCGATTTTAGCACCGCATAAAGCAGCGATTTTCCCATTACTGAAGCGTGATGGTTTACCAGAAATTGCTAAGGAGATTATGAAAGAATTGCAATGGGATTTTAATGTGATTTATGATGAAAAAGATGCAGTAGGTCGTCGTTATCGTCGTCAAGATGCAGCAGGAACACCTTTCTGCATCACAGTTGACCATGACACAAAAGAAGATGGCACAGTAACGATCAGACATCGCGATAACATGGAACAACAACGCGTGAAGATTGAAGATTTAAAAGCAATTATTCAAAAAGAAGTTGATTTTAGAACTGTTTTAGAGTCTTAAAAACAGACTATTTTACATTAAAAAAAAATCCCTCAAGAGTTAAGCTGTTGAGGGATTTTTTTGTTAATTACTTAAAATAATTTACTCGATGTGTTTTTTTAACATATTTTATTATATATTTATTTTCTATTAACAATTTAAATAATGCTGTTTATGTTAAATCTACACACACACACGGTTTTTCGAATTAAAGTTTTAAAAAGGTTTCTTTTTATCTTATTGGGTATATTCCTGATGACCTTAAATAGTTGTGAAGATAGTATTGAAAAAGAGTTACAACCAACTTACGAAAGTTTTAATTTAAAGAATGAAGTTTTTACAACTACGACGTTATTTGATATACCTCAGGATTCTAGATTAATCAAATCACTTAAAGATATAAACTTAAAAGGAAGTAATAGAATTATAGAATATGAATTTAAAATAGATAGTAGTGTTGTAAATATTCAGAATGGTAATGGCTTCAAAGCATATACTATGTTTATGCAAACTGAAAAACCAACTAATGATTTTAAAAATTTAGTTATTAAAATTTATAATGATTCTGATGAATATGAAGCCTTTGTATTTACCTATAAAAGGAATAAATTTAAAAAATATTTTGATGAACATAATGCATTTATTTTTGAAGGTGGGGTGAGTTTAAGTACTGTAGATACTGGTCAGACAAATAAAACAAGTGAGCAAGCCTGTATCACTCAGTCAATTACAGTATGTACCCAGCCATGGTCAGGCTCTGAACCAACGTTGCATATAGCTACTGCTCAGTGTAAAAATAAGAATCATCTATTTACTATGACTTGGGAGAACTGTTTTGGTATACCAACTTATGGAGGAATAGGTACTCCTGTATCAGGTTTTATTGATCTATGCTTACGAGAAGATTGTTTGGGAGCTGGAGGTAATTCTCATACTGTAGATATATCTACAGTGCCAATTGATAATACTGTAAATTATTACTTCATAAATCCTAATATAATTTTTAAATTGTGGTGGCAACAGACTCCAAATTTAGAGGAGCCATTGAAATCTGAAATTGTAAAATTTTTAAATACACGCAAAGATGATGCTATGCTCATGCCATCACAAGAGGCTTCAGTATTTATAGAGAACTTAATGTCAGTCTTTTTATCTCCGAATGTTTCACCTACTACAAAGGCAGCAATAGGGTTACTATTTACACAAATAAACAGTTTAAACATAAATGTTCAAAACGATATAATAAATTTCTTAGCCCAAAACAATTATAGCGATGAAGCATTTGCTTTTTTACGCGAAGCTATGCCAGCGCTGCAAGACAATGATGGTGATGGCCAGCCCGATGCTGAAGTTGATTGGGAGGAGGTATTTGACGCCTATTCTAATAATAGTTTATTAACAGTTTTCCCTTTTGTAAAATATCCAGATGGTAGTAATTATGAATCAACCTATCCAAAATTAACTGAATATTTAAAAAATAAATTACCTACTTTGAAAAATAATTCATTCATATTAAATAAAATAGAAGAAATAACCGATGCGCCTTTAGCTGATATAAAATATCATCTTGAATGGGGAAATGGTCCAGAAATAAATATACAGCAACTTGATGATTATAATGATGATACTGACTGGAGAACAACAGCGTTATACGATCGCGTTAACCATCCTGATAAAATAATTTTAGATTCAGATTTTATTAATAATATTGAAAATTCTGACGATGAACAATATGTTGAGGATGGATTAATTTTTTATTTAGGTGTCGTGATTTTGCATGAATATGTACATTTTTTGGATAACCTAGATGGGATTGATTATCCTGGTGAAGAAGGCACAATATTTGAAATTAATACATATGGTCAAGATTTAAATGCCGGTTCAGCTCAATGGTTAATCTTAAATAAATATTACTAGACATGAAATCAATATTATCTTTATTTTTAATAGTAAACTTCGTACTTCAAAATAATTACAAAGAAGAGTTGATTTCAAAAATTTTCAACCATAAAGAAATTTTACAGTATGTTGACGATCCAATAGTTTTTAAAAATAACTTTAGTGAGAACTTTAAAAATCTTCCTTTAACATCTGATAAAGAATATACTGATGTTTTGGTAATCAAAACTTTAAAGAAAATAAAATCCAATAAAGAACATTACAAAGTTGGTGTATTTATACCTTTTGAAAATGTTTACATTGAGTTTGAAGGTTCAATAAATGTCAACGGATGCTGGGATATCAAAATACTAAGTTCAGTAGAATATTAATCGGGCCTATCAATTATTTATTTTCACGACTGAGAACTGTCCAAATTAATAATTATGAAAAAACTAATTTACCTTTTTATTTTACTTTTTTTTGCTCAAACGATTTGTGCACAATCTATATCAAATAGTCTTTTCTTGGTGGTAGATAAGCAGACAGATTCTATTAAAGTAAGTAGTAAAGATTCTATTAATTTTAAATATTATCATTTTAATAAAAAAAAGAATTGGCTAATAAATTTGTCTCATATTTATGTACCTGGAGCAGATCAGAATAATTACAAGTATCTATTACCGAAAGAAATGATATCAGAATTGGGAAGAAAAGGAAATCTTGAAGATATTCAAGCTTTTATGGCTAAGCTCAATCATTTTAATTACAAGGAATTAGCACAATTTTTCATTAAGCATTATTCTTATTATTATGAATATTTGCAAAAGAGCAGAAAAAAGACCTACAAGCGTTATAATATTTTTATCATCTTTAAATCAGACTTAGATAAAACTTTTGTGCCTTGTTATGAAATGACTTTATTAAAAAGTAGAATCACAGAGATTTAATTAACATTTAAGCGTAGCTTATCTTTTTAAGATAAATAAAAATCCCTCAAGAATTAAGCTGTTGAGGGATTTTTTTATTTTAATACGTCCTTAAATACTCTACAATTGCTCTGGCTTCATCTTCAGTAAGGTTTGTGTTCACCATGTCAGCATCATATTCGGCGTCCATAGCTTGTGCTTGAACGTTTTCTCTCTTCATTTCTCTAGGGTTTAAAATCATGTTCATCACCCATTGCGGCGATCTTTTCTGTAAAACACCGCCAAGTCCTGGCCCAACAGATTTTTCTTTTATTCTGTGGCAACTCGCACAGGCATTGTTGTAAAGTTCTTTACCTCTTAAAGCCAATTCTTCGTCGATTTGGCTGTCTAATTCAACTTTATCTTTTATGGGTCCAACACCTGTTTTTGCTTTGTACCTTTCTTGATTATGCATCACCTTTGAGGAGTCAACTTTCTGTTCTGAGCTTTTTGATTTTGTTTGACTTTGCTTTGTTTGATTTGGATTAGAGTTGCAAGCAAGCAAAAGTCCTAATAACATAGTGAAACAAAACTTGATTATATTTTTCATAATAGAATGATTTTATAAATAAAATGATCTTACAACTTATTAAAATCAATCCTTGAGGACAATTAATTAACAAATATGTGACATGAATTTATGATTAATTTTTCAAATGAAAAGCAAGCAAAAAACAGTTATCGATTATTTAAAATTCTGAAATCTCTTTTATTTAACATAGATCAATTCATTATTGATGTAACAAAAGCTATTTTTCTCAGTCTAATTAGTCAAGGGCGCTAAAATTATTTTTATGATTGAAATCAAAGATTTACACAAATCCTACAAAATAGGTAAAAATTCACTTCATGTTCTTAAAGGCATTAACTTCAGTGTAAAAGAAGGTGAATTGGTTTCAATTATGGGTTCTTCAGGTTCAGGTAAATCAACTTTATTGAATATTTTAGGTATTCTTGATGAAGCTGATCAAGGAACTTATCACCTTGATGGCGTTCCTATTAAAAACCTCAACGAGAAGATTGCTGCCAATTACAGAAATAAATTTTTAGGTTTTATTTTCCAATCTTTCAACTTGATTAATTATAAAAGTGCAATTGATAATGTGGCTTTGCCTCTTATTTATCAAGGCATGAATCGTAAAGATCGCATGGAGCGCTCAATGGCTTACCTCGAAAAAGTAGGTTTGGCTGATTGGGCGAAACATAAACCCAACGAACTTTCTGGTGGTCAAAAACAACGTGTTGCTATTGCTCGTGCTTTAGCAAGTGATCCAAAAGTGCTTTTGGCCGATGAGCTCACTGGTGCTTTAGATACAAAAACTTCTTACGAAATCATGGATCTCATTCAAGGGATTAATGATGAAGGCAAGACAATTCTTGTTGTGACGCACGAAGAAGACATCGCAAAAATGACAAAGCGAATTGTGAACCTGAAAGATGGTCTAATCATCGATGACTCGATGAATGAACAAGTCAAAGCGATTCAAAATGTTTAGTATAGAGCGCTGGCAAGAGGTATTTGATACCATTAGCAAAAATAAATTAAGAACCTTTCTGACAAGTGTTTCTGTCATCTTCGGTATTTTTATTCTTGTGGTTTTGCTTGGCGTTGGTGAAGGCATGAAAAACGGAATTGAAAAACAATTTCAAAGTGATGCCGAAAATAGAATTAGTGTTTACACAGGTGTAACAACTGTAGGTTATAAAGGCTTAAACCCTGGACGTTACATACAAATGAAAAATGAAGATTTCGATTATACAATGCGTGCAAATGAGGGCAATTTTGAAAGTGCTTCATCTATGTATCGCATTTGGTCTGGTTTAATTACTTATGGCGAAGAATCAGGTTCTTACCGTGTGGAAGGTGTGATGTCAGACTACCAAGCTTTAGAATCTGCTTCCATGGTTTCTGGCCGATTCATTAATCAAACAGACCAAAAGCAATTTGAAAAATATGTCGTGATTGGTCAAAAAGTAGCAGACGATCTTTTCGATGAAAAAGTTCCAATAGGGGAGTTTATCAAAATTTCGAAAATCAATTTTAAAATTGTTGGTGTTTTTTCTGATCCAGGAGGTGAAAGAGAGGAGTCGCGCGTTTACATCCCATTATCAACTTCACAAAAGGTTTTTGGCGCAGGCAATGATATCCGTTCAATGGCATTTACAGTGCCTAAAAGAACAAACTTTGATGAAGCATTACAAGAATCAGAAATGATTGTCAATAACCTGACAAACCAATTAAAAACAAAATATAAAGTTGCGCCTGAAGATACCAGTGCTATTTCAGTAAACAGTAGTCTTGAAAGTGCAAAACGTTTTTATGATTTAATGAATGTGATTAAGATTTTCTTTTGGGGCGTTGGTATTGCAACACTTCTTGCAGGAATTGTTGGCGTAAGTAATATTATGCTCATCATTGTAAAAGAACGCACTAAAGAAATTGGTATCCGAAAAGCTTTGGGTGCTAAACCTATGTCAATTGTCGGTATGGTTTTGCACGAATCAATTTTTGTAACAGCAATTTCAGGATTTATAGGACTCATTCTTGCGCTTGTTTTATTAGAAAATTTAGGACCTCTAATCGATTCTGAATTTATTTCAAATCCAGAAGTCAGTTTTAATGTTGCCATAACAACCCTAATTATTTTGATTATCGCTGGTGCTTTAGCAGGATTTTTTCCAGCCTATCGCGGTGCCAGAATTAAACCAATCGAAGCCTTAAGAGACGAATAATATGTTTAGCAGAGATAAATGGAATGAAATATTAGAGTCGCTGACGTCAAACGTCTTCAGAACAGTCTTGACTGCTTTTGGGGTTTTTTGGGGCATATTTATTCTTGTGATTTTATTGGCAGCCGGAACTGGACTCGAAAACGGTATCAAAAGAGGCTTCTCAGGTATTGCCACAAACTCGATGTTTATGTGGTCACAAACAGCTTCAAAACCTTATGATGGTTTACCAAAAGGTCGCCGTTACAATTTTGATTTGTCTGATGTAGAAGCTTTAAAAGCAAAGATCAATGGTTTAGAATATGTTTCTCCACGAAATCAACTTGGCGGTTTTGGTGGTGATAATAATGTCACTAAAGGTTTAAAAACAGGTGCTTTTGATGTTTACGGAGATTATCCTGATGTCATTAACCAAGAACCAATGGATATTGTTGAAGGACGTTTCTTAAACATGAATGACATCAATGCGAATAGAAAAGCGGCTGTTATTGGTCAAGGCGTTGTTGATGCACTTTATGATAAAGGTGAAGTTGCGCTCGGCAGTTATATCAAAATCAATGGTGTCAACTTTATGGTAATTGGCGTTTATAAAAAGAAAAGTGGCATGGGTCGAGATATTGAAGAAGCCCAGAAACAAATTTATGTGCCGTTTACATCTTTCTCTCAAGCTTTCAATTATGGTGACAGAGTAAGCTGGATGGCAATTACGGCAGATAACAATCATTCGATTACACAATTGAAATCTCAGGTTTTTGATATCATTAAAAAAAGACATCGAATTCACCCTGAAGATGATAGAGCTATCGGTAATTTCGATTTATATGAGCAATTCAAGAAAATACAAGGTTTATTTTTAGCCTTAAATCTTGTCGCTTATTTTGTTGGCATATTGGTTTTAATATCAGGTGTTATCGGTATTTCAAATATTATGTTGATTGTTGTTAAGGAACGAACGAAAGAAATAGGCGTCAGGCGAGCATTAGGTGCGTCCCCATGGAACATCAGAGGGCAAGTTTTGCTAGAATCTGTTTTCTTGACAATTATTTCAGGAATGGCAGGGATTGTTTTTGCCACCTCCATTTTAGGTGTCGTCAATTTCTTTTTATCTAATATGGAAGACAATTCCGAAATGATGTTTGTTAACCCAAGTGTGGATCTTTTTGTTGTGGTTATTGCCATGACAATACTTATAATTTCAGGACTTTTAGCAGGTTTTATCCCAGCGCAAAATGCAGTAAAAATTAAACCCGTCGATGCCCTAAGAACAGAATAGAAAACAGTCATATCTTTTAAAATCATGAAAAAAATAATTACAATTTTAGTGCTTGTTGTCATCTTTGCAGCTTTTGGTGGCGCACTTTATTATCTCTACACAAAGAATCAAGAGAACCCAGTTGTTTATAAAACTGAGCAAGTAGAAGAAAGAACTATTACAAAGAAAACTGTTGCAACAGGAACAATTACGCCACGTGAAGAAGTCCCTGTGAAACCAAATATTTCAGGTATTATCGAGAAATTATTTGTTGATGCAGGAGATACAGTTCAGGTTGGTGATTTAATCGCTCGTTTAAAAGTTGTCCCGAATGTGACGAATTTAAACAATGCGAAAAATCAAATTAATACTTCAAAAATTAATTTGGGCAACGAAAAGAAAAGTTACGACAGGCAAAAAGAATTGTTTGATAAAGGCGTGATTTCTGCAAATGAATTTGACCAAGCTTCAACGTCGTATAATATTGCTAAGCAAAACTTATCATCAGCTCAAGAAACCTTTGAGATTATCAAAACAGGAACAACTGCTGGTATTGGTGATGCTGCCACTACAGAAATTAAAGCAACAATTACAGGGATGGTGCTCGATGTTCCTGTTAAAGTTGGTAACCAAGTGATTGAAGCCAATAACTTTAATGAGGGAACTACAATTGCATCAATTGCGAATGTGAATGAAATGATTTTTGAAGGAAAAGTTGACGAATCTGAAGTTGGAAAAATTGAAGAAGGTTTACCTTTAGAAATTACTGTTGGTGCCATTCAGGATAAAGTTTTTGACGCTGTTTTAGATCATATTGCACCGCAAGGTGTTGAAGAAAATGGCGCTGTTCAATTTGAAATTGAAGGAACTTTAACCCGCGATGATGAAATTTTTATCAGAGCTGGCTTAAGTGCAAATGCTTCAATTATTTTAGAGAAAAAAGAAGATGTGTTGTCGCTTAAAGAAGCTTTGATTCAATTTGATAAAGAAACTGACCAAGCTTATGTTGAGGTTGAAACTGGTGATCAAAAATTTGAAAGAAAAGATGTTGAACTTGGTGTAAGCGACGGAATTCACGTTGAAATTTTAAGCGGAATTGATGAAGATGATCGCATTAAAGTATGGAATGAAACGACAGGTAAATCAAAGTCTAAATAATCAAGAGGATAATTGATTTAATCAATCAAAAAAGAAACAAATGAAATTAGCATCTACTTTATTTATCTTTCTGACGGCAACACTTTTCATGTCTGCTCAAGAAAAACCAGAAATATGGACGCTTGAAGCTTGCGTAAAATTCGCGATGGAAAACAATATTTCTGTTAAGCAAGCGCAATTAGATACTGAATTATCAGAAATTACTAAAAAGCAAGCCATTGGTAATTATTTGCCTTCTATTAATGGGAACCTGAGTAACGCCTGGAATTCTGGTTTAACTCAAAACGTAACAACTGGAGTTCTTGAAAACCAAGTGACGCGTAACTTTTCATTAAACGCATCTGCAAACCTGACTTTGTTTAAAGGTCTTCAGAATTTAAAAGAATTGCAATTGGCAAAAATGGAAAGATTGGCCAGCCAATATGCATTAGGACAAATGAAAGATGATATTGCTTTGTTTGTTGCCAATGCTTACTTACAAATTCTTGTCAGCAAACAGCGATTAGCAGTTTTAAAAGAGCAAAACGCAGTGACGCAAGAACAGCTTGATCAAACTCAAAAAATGATTGATGCTGGGACAGTTCCTGAAGGTGAATTACTTCAAGTGAAAGCAACGAATGCCGATGAAGAGCAGCAAATACAAATTGCCAAAAATGATTTACAAATTGCAAAAATTAACCTTGCGCAAACTTTATTAATCGAGGATTACAAAACTTTTGATATCGCAGATGAAGAGTATGATATCCCGATTACTGATATTTTAGATAAATCTCCACAAGAAATTATCACCAAAGCAAAAGAAGAGCGATACGAAGTGAAAGTTGCTGAACAACAACGTGACATGGCTGAGAAAAATGTTGAAATCACAAGATCAAATTATTACCCAACACTTTCAGCTTTCATCAATTATAATACGCGTGAGTCAGATCGTAACCGTGTAGTGCAATCAGGTATTGACCCTGATAATCCAACTACTCAAATCGGTGTTGTTGAAGGAACAAATCAAGCTGTTGTTGCACCAAACTTTGCTTTTGAAACTTTGAGTTCACGTTCTTTTGTTGATCAACTGTGGCGTAATGATGGGTTGTCTTATGGCTTGCAATTGAGTATTCCTGTTTTTAATGGTTTCCAAGTTCGTCATCAAGTTGCTAAGCAAAAAATAAATGCTGAGCGTGCTGAATTTCAATTAGAGCAAGCTAAGTTAGATTTAGAATCTGATGTTTATCAAGCTTTTGTTGATGCGCAAGGAGCGCTTAAAACTTATGAAGCTGCAACCGAAGCTGTCAATGCGCAACGCACAGCGTATGATTATGCACAAGAACGTTTTGATGTTGGTGTATCAAATTCTTTCGCTTTAACTGAGTCGAAATTCAGATTGACGAATGCTGAAAATAATTTGATTAACGCGAAGTACGATTACATCTTTAAGTTGAAAGTATTAGAGCTCTATTTTGGTATTCAAATTGTCGAATACTAATTACCTTTGTATTTAAAAATAAGGAAGTGGCCAAGATTTTATGTTTAGAAACAGCAACGAAAAACTGCTCTGTCAGTTTAGGTGATAAAGATTTATTGATCGATGTTAAGGAATTGAGTTCTCAGGGTTATTCACATGCAGAACAACTGCATCCTTTTGTTGATGATATTTTAAAAGAAGCAGGTTTGAGCATTCAAGATCTTGATGCGATTTCTATCAGTAAAGGCCCAGGTTCATACACGGGTTTACGTATTGGTGTTTCAGCTGCAAAAGGTTTTGCCTATGCAGCACAACTTCCACTAATTTCGGTTTCTACACTAGCTTGCTTGGCCTTACAAATAAAGGATATTCCTGATGATGCTTTAATTATCCCAATGCTTGATGCAAGGCGAATGGAGGTTTACACACAAACTTTTGATGCGCAACATCGGGAGTTAACTGAAATTGAAGCAAAAATTTTAGATGAAACAAGTTTTAAAGAACAGCTTAAGAATCAACCTGTTTATTTTATTGGAGATGGTGTCGAGAAGTTTGAAGAAATCTGCAAACATCCGAATGCACATTTTATAAAAGAAAAACTTCCGTCAGCAAGAGAACAATTCTACATTGCCAGACAGAAGTTTTTAAATTCATCTTTTGAAGATGTGGCCTATTTTGAACCTTTTTATTTAAAAGATTTTAGACCAGGATAAATTATTTTTAAGCTTTGTTTTCTTCTTCAGTATTTTTCATTTGAAACAAATTCACATCTCTTTGTGGGAATGGTAATGAAATACCAGCAGCTTCTAATTCAGTTTTAGAGTTTTCCATAAAGTCGAAGTGCGCTCCCCAAAAAACATCTTGTTTTGCCCAAAATCTCACTGATAGATTAACCGAACTATCTGCTAATTCTGCGACAAAAACTTGTGGTGCTGGGTCTTTATCAATTCTTTCATCTTTTTCCATAATGTCCATCAAAACATTTCTTGCAGTCTTGATGTTTGAGTCGTAAGAAATACCAACTGTAATAGCATCTTTACGTCTATCTTCAGAAGAATAATTAATCACTTTATTGTTAGATAATTCGCCGTTAGGAATCACAGCTCTTTGATTGTTGAAAGTGATGATGTGCGTGTAAAATAACGAAATTTCATCAACAGATCCCGAAACGCCTTGTGCTTCAATCCAATCTCCGATTTTGAAAGGCTTTAACAGAATAATTAAAACACCACCAGCAAAATTAGATAGTGAGCCTTGTAAAGCCAAACCAACTGCTAAACCAGCAGCAGCTAAAATAGCAGCAAAAGAAGTTGTTTCAACACCCAACTTTGTGATCACAATGATAAAAAGTAAGATTTTTAAACCAACGTTAAGAATGTTGATTGTAAAACCGCGAATTGCCGCATCAACATTGCGTTTTTCCATGATTTTCCTGACTCTTTTCGTGATAAATTTAATCAACCAAAGTCCAATAATTACCGCTAAAATAGCGCCAATAATGTTAGGTAGATAAGCAACGATTTTTTGCATCAATAAGTTTACGTAATTTCCAATGTCTTCCATAGTTTTGATTTAGAGGTTATTTTTTTAACTAATTTGACAAATTATATATTTCACGTTATATATGAATTGTTTTTAAGATTTTTTTCACGATAAACCTATTACATTATACCATTTTACACCGTTTGTTGATGGCTTTTAGATATTGAGTTACCACATAAAAAAAACTTCCATCTGCAAATGAATCATTTCACATTGCAAATGGAAGTTTAAATAAATTAATAACTAAGACAATTAAGGTCTAAAAAGCTTATTTATCAGAGTCTGTATCTTCTTGATTGTGGATCATTACATGACGCTGAGGTAACGGAATGCGGATTCCTGCTTCTTCCAAAGTTCCCTTGATATCAGCCATAATTTGAAAATGTGCATCCCAAAAAACAGGTAAGTCAGCCCAGAATCGGATGGATAAATTAACCGAACTTTCAGCTAATTCAGAAACAAAAACTTGAGGCTTGGTTTCCTTTGAAATATTTTCATTATTCAACATCAAATCCATTAACACTTCACGCGCTTTTTTGATGTCAGAATCATAAGAAATACGAACTGTAATCGCATCTTTACGTTGCTTTTCTGATGAATAATTAATCACTTTATTGTTAGATAATTCACCATTAGGAATCACAGCACGTTGATTGTTGAAAGTAATTAAATGCGTGTAAAATAGAGAAATTTGATCGACTGTTCCAGAAACACCTTGAGCATCAACCCAATCACCAATACGGAAAGGCTTTAATAAAATGATTAAAACACCACCAGCAAAGTTAGATAATGAACCTTGTAAAGCTAATCCAACAGCCAAACCTGCAGCACCAATGATAGCAGCAAACGAGGTCGTTTCAAAACCAAGCTTTGTAATAACAATAATGAAAAGTAAGATCTTTAAACCGATGTTAATGATGCTCAGGCTGAAATTACGAATGGCGATATCGACATCGCGTTTTTCCATAATATTCCTGATTTTCTTGGTGATAAATTTGATCAGCCATAGACCGATAACAATGGCTAAAATAGCACCGATAACACTTGGCAAGTAAGCCACCACTTTTTCAATTAATAAATTAGCGTATTTTTCAACGTCTTGAATTGTCATAAATAGAATATTTAAAAAAATTATTGTTTACGAAATTTGAGAACCCGCATCAAGTTCATTTTCAGGAGAAACAAAGCTTAAATTTTTTCCGTTATCTCCCATTAAAATCATGCCTTCACTTAAAGTTCCTCTCAGCTTAATCGGTTTTAAATTAACAACGACAGAAACTTTCTTGCCGATTATCTCTTCCGCTTTATAATGTTCAGCGATTCCAGAAACGATTGTTCTGGTTTCGTGACCAATGTTAACTTTAAGAATTAATAGCTTTTTTGCTTTTGGCATTTTTTCAGCAGAAATGATTTCTCCTACGCGGATATCAAGTTTAGAGAAGTCATCAAAAGTAATCTCTTCTTTGACAGGCGCATAAGTTTTTTCTTTGTTATCTTCTTTAGTTTGTTCAAGCTTTTGTAATTGCTTTTCAATTGTTTCATCTTCTATTTTTGAAAATAAAAGTTCAGCTTTTCCAATTTGATGTTCTTTTGGTAAAAACTCTTTTTTGTCAGCAATATCTTTCCAGAAAAGTGTGTTTTCTAATGCTTCAAAATTGAGCATTTTCTTAAGTTTTGCTGAAGAGAATGGGAGGAAAGGTTCAGAAATGATGGCTAAACCAGCTGCGATTTGAAGCGCAACATACATGATTGTTTTTGTGCGTTTAGGATCTGTTTTTTGAAGTTTCCATGGTTCTTCATCGGCAAGATATTTATTTCCTATTCTCGCGATGTTCATCATTTTAGCTTGTGCTTCTCTGAAACGATATTTTTCAATAGAAACAGCGATATCTTCAGTTGATTTTTGAAGTTCTTTCAAAGCCTCTAAATCAACTTCAGATAATTCTGATTTTTCAGGAATGATGCCTTCATAATATTTGTCAGTTAAAACAACAACACGATTGATGAAGTTACCGAAAATACCAACGAGCTCAGAGTTGTTTCTGGTCTGAAAATCTTTCCATGTAAAGTCGTTATCCTTTGTTTCTGGTGCGTTTGCCGTTAAAACATAACGTAAAACATCTTGCTGATTTGGGAATTCTTCTAAATATTCATGCAACCAAACCGCCCAGTTTTTGGAAGTTGACAATTTTTGTCCTTCAAGATTTAAAAATTCATTAGCTGGCACATTATCCGGTAAAATGTAACTGCCTTCAGCTTTGAGCATTACAGGGAAAATAATGCAGTGAAAAACGATATTGTCTTTTCCGATAAAGTGAACCAGCTTTGTATCTTCATCTTTCCAATAAGGTTCCCAGCTTTTATTTTCACGTTTTGCCCATTCTTTAGAAGCTGAAATGTAGCCAATTGGCGCATCAAACCAAACGTAAAGAACTTTACCGTCACCACCTTCAACAGGAACAGGAATGCCCCAATCTAAATCTCTGGTGACAGCACGCGGACGCAAACCTTCATCAATCCAAGATTTACATTGCCCGTAAACATTAGGTTTCCAGTCATCTTTATGTCCTTTTACAATCCAATCTTTCAGCCAAGCATCATATTGATCAAGTGGTAAAAACCAGTGCTTTGTTGATTTTAAAACAGGTTTTGCATCCGTTAGAGTTGATTTAGGGTTAATTAAATCATTTGCATTTAATGAAGTTCCGCACTTTTCACATTGATCGCCGTAAGCTTCTTCATTTCCACATTTAGGGCAAGTTCCAGTGACAAATCTATCAGCTAAAAACTGTTTTGCTTTTGGGTCGTAAAGTTGTTCTGTTGTTTCTTCGATAAACTTGTCTTGCTCGTGCATGCTTTCAAAAAACTCAGTTGCCGTTTCATGATGCACTTCAGCAGAAGTTCGAGAGTAATTATCAAACTGAATTCCGAAATCTTTAAAAGATTCTTTGATAATATGGTTGTATTTATCAACGACATCTTGAGGTGTCACGCCTTCTTTTTTTGCTTTAATTGTAATAGGAACGCCGTGCTCATCACTTCCGCAAACAAACAAAACATCTTTGTCATTAAGTTTAAGATAACGCGTGTAAATATCAGCAGGAATGTAAACGCCAGATAAATGCCCGATGTGTATTGGACCATTGGTATATGGCAAAGCTGCCGTGATTGTATATCTTTTAGGGTTCTTCATAAAAATCAATTTTTGAAACGCGCAAAGTTAATAAACACAATGTATTATGCTTGCATCCTTTGTGGATTAAAGTGCGTTATTGTTTTTACATGAATGAAAAAAAATAAAAATTAACAACTTTATATTCTTCTTGTTATATCTTTGTTAAAAATTATATATTGTGTGTTTTAAATCTATTTCCTTATCCTTTGATCAATTTAATAATATAATAACTAACCCTTCTCAGATCTTTAACTCAAACATCTACAATTTTGATACGACAGATCTAATGAGTTTTGATGATGTATATGTTGATTTTATTGGTTTGTCCAGAAGAGGCGGTGAATGGAGAGGAAGTAGTTTCGTATGGCACAGTAATTAATTATTAAACTAATGTAAAATAAAAATATTATGAAAAACATTTCTAAATTATTCTTTTTAGTTGTTATCAGTTCATTTATGTTAAGTTGTAGCAGTGATGATGATGCAACACCAATTATTGAAAAACAAAATTCTTTAAAAGTTGGTGATATGGAAACTGAGTTATTATCAGGATTTCTTCAGACTGATGAGCCTCAAAACAACCTTTATGCTTACGGTATTACTCTTTCTGATTCTGAAGTTAATTATGTTAACGGAGAGCTAGTTCCTGTAAATAATTTCTCTAACACAATTGTTTTAGAAATTTATTCTGATAACCCACAAATGCCAGCTGTTGGTGATTATGTTTTTAATGATTCAGCAATTGTAGATGCAAATGTTTTGAGTAATGCAAACTTGATTTTAGGTCTTAATTATGAAGACCAATCAGCAAATATTGTCGAGATTGAATATGGTGTTTTGAAAATTTCAGACAACGGAACGGCTTACGAGCTTAGTTTTGATGGTATTGATGAAGAAGATAATCAAGTTTCTCTTTATTATAAAGGGACTTTAGAGATGATTGAATAATTAAGAAAGATATGAAAAAGTTTTTTTGCGCCTGCATGTTATTCATAAGTTGTTGGAGTTTTTCTCAAGAAAAAATTCAAGAGACAAGGTTAACTGAAGAAGTTTTTCGTGTAAATCTTATCAATCCAGGTGTTGAATATGAATTTCCCACAAGCGATTTTTCAACATTATCAACAGGTCTTGGTGTTGGCTACAGTGGTGTGATTGATGAACTCACGGTTAGTAAAAAAACAGGATTTAAATATATTATCGCTCCTTTTCTAGAAGTGCAGCATAAGTTGTTTTATAATCTGAATAAACGGAAACGAAAAGATAAGTCAATTGTCAATAACTCAGGAAATTTTATCACAGCAGGTCTACAAGCAAAAGGGCCATCGATTGCAGATAATGTTGAACGAACTTCAGATTACGATTTCTCCCTTGGTTTAGCATGGGGAATCCAAAGAAGTTATAAAGAGAAATATCATTTGTTGTTTCATATTGGGCCTAAGTATTTTTTTGATACAAAAGGGAACGGTGGTTTTTTTCCCATATTGATTCAACTCAATCTAGGTTTCGACTTATAAGAATTGAAGCACAGTTGAATTTTTAAAAATTGTGGATTTTTATTAAAAAAAATACATTTCCCGTTAAAATAAATATTTTACATTTACGACTTAACATTAAATTAACTAATATGAAAAAATTAAACACGATTGTACTTTTGTTATTTATTGGTACATTTTTTATGTCTTGTAGTAGCGATGATGATGCAGGTTCTGTTACTGAAAATTATTTTGAAGTAGATGGAACTCGTTATGAATTTAAAGATGGAATGATTATCAATTTCCGCACTTATGCAGGGAATTCTAATTTTGACATCAGCCTTACAACATCAGACATACAATTAATTGAAGGAGAACCTATGCCTCAAGATGATGTAATTTCAGGAGTATATTTTGAAATATTCACTGTTGAATCTAATAAAATTCCAACAGGAACATATACATATGCTCTTGGTGATGAAAATGCTGGAACCTTCAGCGATTATTCAGAGTTAGTAATTAATGGAAGTTATTCGAATAATGATGCTGAGCTGGTGACACCTTTTAACAGCGGTATGATTGAAGTTTTACAAAACGGTCCTGTTTATGAACTCAATTTTGATGTCACGACTATTGAAGGAAAAAAAGTTACTGGATATTTCAAGGGTAATTTATATGAAATAGATGACAGCGCGTCAAAACCAGGTAATTCAACAAGTAAAAAGTTATTTTCTAAAGAATAATCTTAATCTAATAATTTTTTAATCCCTCTATTTTTATTGATTTAGAGGGGTTTTTCATTTTTGTCTTGCACTTAAAGTGTTTACTTTTATCTGTTTAAAAAATGGAACACTTATGCATTTACCACCAGCATTACAAAAAGGAGATCAAGTTGCTATCATTGCGACAGCCAGAAAAGTTCAGCGCAAAGAACTTGAGCCTGCAATAAAATTATTGAAATCTTGGGGTTTAGAAGCTGTTATCGGAAACAGCATTGGTTTAGAAAATCATCAGTTTGCAGGTACCGATCAAGAACGCGCTGCTGATTTACAAACGCAAATCAATAACCCAAACATCAAAGCAATTTGGTGCGCCAAAGGTGGTTATGGAAGTGTCAGAATTCTTGATCTCATTGATTTTACACCGCTACTTAAACAACCAAAATGGCTGATCGGTTACAGCGATGTCACGGCTATTCATTCTGAATTACAAAAAATAGGTTTATGTAGTTTACATGCGCAAATGTGTTTAGGTTTTGAGGATAAAACGAAAGAAACAATGGCTTCTTTAAAATCGGTTTTGTTTGGTGAAAAAATCAAGTATAAAACAAAAGGACATGATTTTAATCAACAAGGTAAAGCTGAAGGCAGACTCGTTGGGGGAAATTTATCGATGATTTATTCGCTTTGCGGAAGTCCTTCTGCGATTGATTCTGATAATGCAATCTTATTTATTGAAGATTTAGATGAATATTTATATCATATTGATCGCATGATGCAAAACCTAAAACGCAACGCTTATTTTGAAAAGCTAAAGGGTGTGATCATTGGCGGCATGACAGACATGAATGATAACACAATTTCGTTTGGTAAAAATGCTGAAGAAATTATATCTGAAATGCTTCAAACTTATGATTTCCCTGTTTTGTTTAATTTCCCAGCAGGTCATATTTCTGATAATCGCACTTTAGTTTTAGGACAAAAAGTAACATTAAAAGTCAATACAGAAGGCGGACAACTTTCGTATAAATAAAATGGCAGAACACAACGAATTAGGAAAATCAGGGGAAAAAGATGCTGTCAATTTATTGAGGCACAAAGGTTATCAGATTCTGGAAACCAATTATACTTTTGATAAAGCTGAAGTTGATATTATCGCTCAAAAAGGAAAGTATCTTATTGTTGTTGAGGTGAAAACCAGAAGCACACCAGACTTTGGTGACCCGCAAGATTTTGTAAAACCAGCTCAGATTAAACGTTTGGTAAAAGCCATTGATCATTATGTTGAGCATAATGAATTGGACTTAGAAGTGAGATTTGATATCGTTGCCATTATCAAAAATAAACTCGGCAAACGCATTGAGCATATCGAAGATGCTTTTTACTATTTTTAAATCTTATCATTTTTTTAATAGTAATTAAACACAGGTAAAGTCTTGATTTCATTATATTTAATAAAAACATTATGAAATCTAAAGGTATATTACTTCTGATATTTACAACTTTATTGTTGATTACGCTCTCAATATTCTCAAGTATGAATATTGCAATCTCATGGATTTTCTATCTGACTATGTTCGGCCAACTCATTCTTATTTCTGCTGTTTATCATACTCTAAGGGAGGATTATCACACTAATAAAACTTTTAAGGACTGGTATGAAGATCGACCTGAATTGTCTAAATAAAAAAGACCAGAATTTGCTAATGGTTTACTCAGTTAAATTTTAAGCAAAAATAATATTGTCATGACTATTCGGGAGAGCCGATGATCTTTTAGTATAAAAAAAATAGTGGAGAATATTGTCCCGAAGTTTCGGGAGAACCAATGTCCTTATGATAAAAAAATAGTGGAGAATATCGGAGTCGAACCGATGACCTTTTGGCTGCCAGCCAAACGCTCTAGCCAGCTGAGCTAATCCCCCGTTTGGAGACAAAATTAATGATAATCTTTGAATTTTAATAACCAATTCATTAAAATTGATTTTTTGTTTTCATTCAATTAAAACCCTTGAATTTAATTACATTTACGCTCCTAAATTAAAAATAGAAGAATGACAGATTTTTGGTTGTTTTTTAAACTAGGATTCAATCATGTTGTAGGTTTTTCAGCTTATGAGCATCTTTTGTTTATCATCATTTTAGTGACTGCTTACGCAACAAAAAAATGGAAAAAAACAATAGGTTTAATTTCAATTTTCACCATTGGTCACAGCGTTTCACTTATATTGGGTGCTTATAAAGTTTTAAGTGTTGATTTACAGCTTATTAATTTCCTCATCCCTGCCAGTCTTATTTTTATGGCACTCTATAATATTTTTATTGCAGGAAAAAGTAAATCTTCATCACGCCCTATTGTTCTTTATTTATTCATCTTATCTTTTGGTTTAGTTCACGGTTTTAGCTTTGCATCATACTTTAGTGAAATATCTAAAGGTTCATCTAGTCTTCTCATAAATTTAGTTGAATTTGCACTAGGAATTGATATATCGCAAGTTCTTATTGTGATTGCAACTTTCTTATTATCAGTTATTTTTCAAAGAATATTGCGTTACTCTCAGCGAGATTGGGTTTTAATTATATCATCAGTTATACTCGGTTTAGCGATTCCAATTTTAACAAAAAACTGGATTTTTTAATAAAATATAAATCATGGTAGATCAAAAACAACTTAAATTTGATAAAGCATATTTGCGCATTGCACATGAATGGGGAAAACTCTCTCACTGCGAGCGTAAGAAAGTTGGCGCATTAATCGTTAAAGATCGCATGATTATATCTGACGGATACAACGGCACACCTTCAGGTTTTGAGAATCTGTGTGAAGACGAGAGTAATTACACCAAATGGTATGTTTTACATGCTGAAGCGAATGCAATTCTTAAAGTTGCGGGTTCAACACAATCTTGCCGTGGTGCAACGCTTTATATCACTTTATCGCCATGTAAAGAATGTAGTAAATTGATACATCAATCAGGGATTGAACGTGTTGTTTACCAAAACTCCTACAAGGATGATGCAGGTTTAGCCTTTCTTGAAAAAGCAGGTGTAGCAATACAACAGGTACAGAATCTTGAAGCATGAAATTTACATTAAAAACATATTTACCCATTATTGTTGCTCTCGCAATTGTTATTGGAATGTATTTGGGACAAAGTCTCAATTTTCCTGAACAACAAGAATTGAAAAGCTCTAGTCAACAAAAGTTTTCAAAATTTATAAACTACATCGATGAATCTTATGTTGATGAAGTCAATACTGATAGCATTGTCGATATAACGCTCAAATCTGTATTAGATCAACTCGATCCGCATTCAAGTTATATTTCTCAGCAAGATTACGGTTTAGTTCACGACGAAATGCGTGGTGGCTTTGTTGGTATTGGGATAAGCTTTTATCATATCGGCGATACTTTAGCAGTGATCAGAACAATTGAAAATGGGCCAAGTGATAAAGCTGGACTTTTGCCAGGTGATAGAATTGTTGAAGCTGACGGTGTTGATTTATCAGCATCCATTGTTTCAGATTCAATTACAAAACTCCTGAAAGGTGAAAAAGAAACAAGTGTACAACTCAAAGTAAAACGTTTTAATGAAGATGAACTTTTAACTTTCAATGTTATTAGAAATGAGGTTCCTCTGAAAAGTGTAGATGCTTCATATATGATGAATGACACAACAGCTTATGTGAAAATCAACCGTTTTTCAGAAACAACTTATAGCGAATTTAAAGGTCGCATGAATAGACTTCCACTACAAAATATTAAATCGGTTGTACTTGATTTAAGAAACAATACTGGCGGCTATCTTCAGGAGGCAACTCAAATTGCTGATGAATTTTTAAAAGAAGATCAACTCATAGTTTTTACTAAAAATAAAGATGGTGATCTTAATAAACGTTTTGCAACATCAGGAGGAGCTTTTGAAAATGCTAAGGTTTATGTATTAATCAATGAGAAAACAGCTTCCGCAAGTGAAGTTATTGCTGGTGCCATACAAGATAATGATAGAGGGACAATTATCGGACGCCGTTCTTTTGGGAAAGGTTTGGTACAACGTGAAATGCAACTTGGCGATGGAAGTGCTGTCAGGTTAACAGTTGCACGATATTACACACCAACAGGTCGATCGATTCAAAGATCTTACGAAAACGGAAACAGAGATTACTTCTCAAATTACTTAAAAAGATATACAAACGGAGAACTTCAATCTGAAGATAGCATTCACGTTGATGAGTCTAAACAATTTACAACACCAGGTGGAAAAACTGTTTACGGAGGAGGAGGCATCATTCCTGATATTTTTGTACCAATCAATGCGACTAAAGTTTCAAAAGATTTGAAGTTTATGTTTGAAGGTGGCGCAATGTCACGCTTTATTTTTACCCAAATGGATAAAGACAGAGCTTACTATAATAATCTTGAAGAAAAACAATTCATAACAGCTGATCTCATCACTTATGAAATGATTTCTAATTTTGAAAATTATTTAGGTGACTTCAGTATGACTTATGATTTTTCATCTAGCATAGAAGAAGCTAAAGTTTATTTAAAAGCAACGATGGCACAACAGATTTTTGATGATAATTTAGCATACAGAATTATCAATAAAAATGATGAAATGCTAGAAAGAGTTTTAGAAATTAAATCTCAATAAAATTTTATCGATCTTCATATTTACTAGAAATTTTCTTTGAAAGAATTAGAATCAGAAGTAGAAAGATAGCAGCCACAGAAATAATTGCACTGACAACTGGTTTGAAACTTCCTTCACTAAAAATCGCACTGTAATCGATAAGTGTCAGATTATAAATCAAGAAAAAACTCGCAAATAAAATTAGAAAATATATCAAATACTTCATACTAGAATAAATTTTGAATGTTTGTCACAAATAACTTGACAGCAATCGCTAACAAAATTACACCAAAAATTTTACGAGCCACTGAAATTCCTTGATTACCAAGCAATTTTTCGATTTTCTTAGAAGATTTTAAGACAAAATAAACAATTACAATATTAAAAAGGATGGCTGCAATGATATTTGGCGTTTCAAATTCTGATTTTAATGATAAAATTGTGGTCATTGTTCCAGCACCTGCAATTATTGGAAAGGCTAAGGGGACAATTGCTGCAGTTTCAGGTGCATCATCTTTATAAAGTTGAATACCTAAAATCATTTCGATAGCCAAGAAAAATAAAATTAAAGCACCAGCAACAGCAAATGAGTTGACATCAATACCGATAAGTTTTAAAATCGACTCACCAACAAAAAGGAAAACAATCATCAATATGGCTGAAACAATAGAAGCTTTCTCGCTTTGAATATGACCAACCTTTTGTCTTAGATTAACAATGATAGGAATGCTTCCAGTGATATCAATCACTGCAAAGAGAATCATTCCTGCTGTAAAAATTTGTTTAAAATCAAAAATACCAAACATCACTTAAATTTTTTGCAAAAGTAGTTTTCATATTTTGATTCATCACAATATAAATTGAAGTTTTTTAGGCTAAATATTTCTTAAATTTAGAAGTGTGATTGAGGATTTGATGAAGAAGCTTTATTTACATGTGATTCCTGATTATAGCCGAATAATTTTCTAAATTTGCGACATGATACAGATTGGCAAAACGCTTATTTCAGAAGCAATTATTGATACGGACTTTACCTGCAATCTTGCAGCTTGTAAAGGCGAATGTTGTGTGGCTGGTGATGCAGGCGCACCTCTTGAGTTTGATGAAATTCAGATTCTTAAAGATGTTTATCCAAAAGTGAAACCTTATTTACGTCAGGAAGGTATTGAAGCCATTGAAGCACAAGGCACGCATGTAACTTCAGACTTCGGTGAGCCTGAAACACCTTTGGTGAATAATGCCGAGTGCGCTTATGTTAATTTTGCAAAAGACGGAACAGCTTTATGCGGAATTGAAAGTGCTTATCGTGATGGTGTTATCAAATGGAAGAAGCCTGTGTCGTGTGAATTATACCCAATTCGTGTTCAAAAACTATCCGAGTTGACCGCTGTTAATTATGATAAATGGGATATTTGTGATGACGCTTGCACTCTGGGTAAAGAGCTTCAAGTGCCTGTTTATAAATTTACTAAAAATGCACTGATCCGTAAATTCGGTGAAGATTGGTACAGCGAACTCGAACGAATTTTAGAAGAAGAACAGCAATAAATAAGATTTTTATGTCACAGTGGGAACAGCTTTTATCCTTGAGAAAACAAGGAGACAAACATAAACGTTTACGTCATGAGCAAGATGAAACCCGATTGGGTTTTGAGGTTGATTATGACAGAATTGTCTTCTCATCGGCTTTTAGAAGCTTACAAGATAAAACGCAAGTGATTCCGCTATCAGAAACTGATTTTGTACACACGCGTTTAACACATAGTCTTGAGGTTTCTGTTGTTGGTCGCTCTCTTGGACGAGAAGTTGGGAAAGCACTGATCAAAAAATATCCAGACTTAGAGACACATCATGGTTACAAAATCAATGATTTTGGTGCTATCGTTGCTGCTGCTTCAATAGCGCATGATATCGGAAATCCGCCCTTCGGACATTCAGGAGAAAATGCTTTAAGTGATTATTTTAAACACGGTAAAGGTAAACGTTTTCAGCCAGAAATCAATTCACAAGCTTATCAAGATCTTTGCACTTTTGAAGGTAATGCAAATGGTTTCAAACTATTAACAGAAACTAAAAACGGAACAATTGGTGGCTTGCGTTTATCTTACGCAACCTTGGCTGCTTTTACAAAATACCCTAAAGCTTCTTTACCTTACAAACCGACTAAAAATGTTGAAGATAAAAAGTACGGTTTCTTCCAAGATGAAGAAAATTTCTTTCATGAGGTTGCTCAAGAAGTTGGTTTAGAACCTGTGAAAAATGCGGGTGCAAAACGCTATCATCGTCATCCTTTGGCTTTTTTAGTAGAAGCTGCGGATGATATTTGTTACACAATTATCGATTTTGAAGATGGTATTAATCTCGGACTTATTCCTGAAGAATTAGCACTAGAATATTTATCAAAAATCATCAGTAAGCGTATTTTACCTGAGAAATATGCTGAACTGAAAACAACACAAAATAGAATTGCTTATCTCAGATCTTTAGCGATAGGTGAACTCATCAGTGAAGCTGTTTCTATTTTTATGGAAAATGAAGAAGCGATTTTGGCAGGTGAATTTCACACAGATCTCCTTTCACAATCAAAATATACAGCACAAATTAAAGATATTATTGAAGTAAGTGTTGAGCGGATTTACAAAAGTCAAGAGGTGATGGATAAAGAGATTGCAGGCTATAAAATCTTGACAAGTATGTTACATGATTTTACTTCTGCTATTGAAAACAAACTCTCTGGTAATGAAACCAATTTTGATGATCTTGTGATTAATAACTTCTTGTCTCATCTAGATTTTGAAGATATGTCAACCGAGAAATGGTTGATGGAAGTTACATCTTACATCGCGGCTATGACAGATAGTGAAGCCTTGAGGACTTATAAAAAACTCAACGGTAATAATTTATAAATTTTTGAGTATTTCTTGAGCTTCCGCCACAGTTTCAACGGGTTGTTGACAGACTTTATCTTGACAGATGTAAATTAAATCACCAGTGCTTCTCTTGTCTTTTACAAGGTCAATCTTTGTGTTTTCACCCATATAAACAGCATGACCAAAATATAGATGTTGAAGTTCTTGTGCTTTTTCTAAAGCTTTGTGACCCACGCAGACAATTTCTACTTGACCATGAACCATTTTGCCAATGCCGCGTGCCCAATTGGCTAAATAAGGACCAGATTTATAAATCTTCTGATGAATTTTTGAAGCTAATTGGCTTGTAATATTGGAGTAGTTTGATGTTGGATAGAAATGTGATAAATCAATTAACAGATTGAGCATTACTGAATTTGATGCAGGAATAACATTGTCATTGATTTCAATTTTTCTAGCGATTAAATCTGAATTTTCTGCTGAAGTGTAATAGAAAATCCCGCGTTCACTATCATAAAACTTCTTAATTGTAATATCAGTTAATTCTTTAAAACGTTCTAAATATTGACTTTCAAAAGTGACTTGATAAAGATTGCAAAAGGCTTGTGCAAGCCATGCATAATCTTCTAAAAATGCTGAAATACTTGCTTTCTGATTTTTATAGTTCCTGTAAACTTGAAGTTTTTCATCAATAAGATTTTTGTTTAAAAAATCAGCATTTTTAATGGCAGCTTCTAGATATGATTCATCCTTTAAAGCTTTGTAGGCATCAATATAAGCGATGAGCATCATTGCATTCCAACTGCTTAAAATTTTATCATCAAGACTAGGCTTGTTCCTGTTTAAACTGTTTTTTTTAATCTTAGAAATGATGATTTCTAAATCTTTTTTAATTTTATTCTTATCAAATTTTAGTTCTTGAGCAACTTCATTAATTGACTTCGCTTTGTAAAAGATATTTTGGTCGTCTTCCCAGTTTCCATTTTCTTTTAAACCAAAATATGATTCGGCTATTTTGAATTCTTCATCGGTTAGAATTTTTTTCACTTCATCAAAATGATAAGTATAGTAGGCGCCTTCTTTTCCATCAGAGTCTGCATCAAGAGCAGAGTAGAAGCCTCCATTTTCAGCGGTCAATTCATTTTTTATAAAATTTAAACTTTGACGAATCACCTTCTCATAAGATGAGTTTTGCGTCAACTGATAAGTTTTTGAGTAAAGGTTGATGAGTTGCGCATTATCATAAAGCATCTTTTCAAAGTGCGGCGCAAACCATTTGTCATCGACAGAATATCTTGCAAACCCACCATGTATTTGGTCATAAATACCACCTTTATGCATACCATCAAGTAAATTTGTTGTGATATCAAGCGCATCTTGATTTTTTGTATAATAATGATAATCTAACAGAAAAATCCAGCTGCTTGGCATAGGAAATTTTGGAGCACCTTTAAAACCACCATTTTCTCTATCGATTAAATTAATCCACCCACCAAAAAAATCTTTATAATCAGTTTTTGAAAATTTTGTGTTCTCAGTTACGTCAAAGTTCATGACATCCACATCCTGAATGCCTTTTGTGAGTTTATTGGCTGTTTCTTCTAATTGTTTTCGTTGTGATGCGAATGCTTCAGCAACATTCATCAACACTTTTTTCCAATTATCTTTAGGAAAATATGTTGCAGCGTAAAAAGGTCTGCCATCAGGAAAAGCAAAAGCATTGAGTGGCCAACCTGCTCTGCCGGTTAATATTTGTGCCGCATCCATATAGATTTGGTCAATATCTGGGCGTTCCTCTCTATCTATTTTAATACAAATAAAGTGCGCGTTCATCAATTTGGCGACTTCATTATCCTCGAAAGATTCGTGTGCCATCACGTGACACCAGTGACAAGCTGCATAGCCGACACTAATGATGACAGGTTTGTCGAGTTCCTCAGCAAGTTTTAGCGTTTCGCTGTTCCACTCTCGCCATTCTACAGGATTGTCTTTGTGTTGTAAAAGGTAAGGACTGGAAGCTTTGCTGAGCAAATTCATAGTTTATTGATTTAAGAGTTTAGAAATCTCGTCAAATTTAGGCGTTAAAACAACTTCAATACGTCTGTTTTTAGCTTTCCCACTTTGCGTTGAGTTTGGTGCAACTGGTGCAAATTTACCTCGCCCTGCTGCTGTTAAGTTTTGGGGTTTAATGTTTGCGTTTTTTAATAATAGCTTTAAAACTTCAGTAGCTCGCTTTGTTGATAAATCCCAGTTGTCTTTTAAAGCTCCGCTACCATTATAAGGGACGTTATCCGTGTGACCTTCAATTAGGATATTGATATCTTGGTTATTAGCCAAAACCTTACCGATTTCTTTAACAGCTTGTTGACCTTCACTACCAACAGACCAGCTTCCAGATTTGAAAAGTAATTTGTTTTCCATAGAAACATAAACTTTACCATCACGCTGTTCGACACTTAAGCCTCTATCTTCAAAGTTAACAAGCGCTTTTGAAAGATTATCTTTCAGCTGATTCATTTTTGCTTCTTCAGCAGCAATGATAGATTCGAGTTCGTTGATGCGTTTTTCACGGAACTGCAAATCCTTCTGTAGTTTTTCTAAACGTTCTTGTTCTGAGGCTAATTTTTCTTCTTTTTGTTCTAATTCTTTTAGTAATTCACGATTGCGATGTGCATTCTCAGCCAATACTTTTGAGCTGTTTTTCTCTAAAGCATTATAAGAATCCGATAGTTTATCATAATCACTTTTCTTTTGATTCAACTCCTTTTCAATTGCTTCTTTTTTGTTTTCTAAAGACTGATAATCTTTTTTTAAGGATTGAAGCTCGTCACTCATCATCTCTTTTTCATCCTCACAATCTTCGAATTGCGAAGTTTGCGCTTGATGGTCGGCTTTGAGATTGTTAAAATCTCTATCGAGTTCGTCGTATTTTTTTTGGCTCATGCAAGCAGTCATACTTGCAATAATAGATAAAAGGGCAATTTTCTTTAACATGGCAATATGATTTATAAGTTTAACGCTGTTAGCGTGGTCTTATTTTAATTGTAATAAAACAGGGCAGTGGTCGCTGTGTACAGCTTCATCTAAAATTAAGGCGCGTTCAATGCGATTGTGCAAAGCTTCTGAAACCAAATGATAATCTAAACGCCAGCCTTTATTTCTTGCTCTGGCATTGCCGCGATAGCTCCACCACGAATATTGTTCTTTTTCAGGGTTGAGTAATCTAAATGAATCGATTAAGCCGATTTCCATAAAAGCAGTTAACCATTCACGTTCAACAGGTAAAAACCCAGAAACCCTCTTGAGACGAACAGGATCGTGAATGTCGATTGGTTCATGGCAGATATTATAATCTCCAGAAATAACAAGATTTGGTTTCTCTTGGAGTAGATTTTCAATATAAGTTTTAAACTCATCCATGTAGTTGAGTTTAAAATCTAAACGCGCATCATTTGTCCCTGAAGGTAAATATAAACTCATCACTGAAAAAGTATCAAAATCGGCCCTCAGGTTTCGGCCCTCCTTATCCATAGATGGAATGCCAGTTCCGTATTCTACGTGATTTGGTTTTATTTTACTGATGATGCCAACACTGCTATAACCTTTTTTCTCTGCGGAAAACCAATAGCAATATTCGTAACCGATTTCTTTAAAGATAGAATCGTCAATTTGTTCAGGTTGTGCTTTTGTTTCTTGAAAACAAACAATATCTGCATCAGTTGCTTTTAGCCAAGGAATAAAGTCTTTTTTTAAAGCTGCTCGTATTCCATTGACGTTATAAGAAATAATTTTCATGATTTTATTTTAGAAATGATAAACTCAGAAAGTCCTTCTGATGGGATTAAGGTGTTTGATCGTTCTTCTCTTCTTTTTTTCTTGCTTCTTTATCAACAGGCTTTTTTATTTCGTCTTCACTTTTTAATTCGTGTGTCGCTTTGTTGTATTTTCCCTTTAGATCATCAATTACAGAGCCACTCCACAAACTATTTCCGAGGAAATAAGAAGTTCTCCCTAGTAAGTGAGCACCTACAGGCGCTGTCAAAAAAATAAAAATAACGATGGCTTGCACACGTGTAGTGACTGAAAAGTCGGAAAAGAAAATAGCCGCCGCACCTAACAATAAGCCAACGCCAAGTGTTGCAGCTTTTGTATTAACCGAAATCCTTAAATAAGGATCTGGCATTCGAACTAAACCAATGGCCGCTAATAGTGCAAATAAAGCACCTAAAGTTGAAAATATGTAGATTAAAATTTCAGTCATCTTTTTTCCTTTTTTCGAGATAATAAGAGAAAGCTACGGTACTTAAAAACGCGATTAATGCCAAAATCATGGCGATATCTAAAAATGTTGGTTGATTATTGATAATGCTGTAAATGGAAATAATTCCGATACCAATTGTAATCATCAAATCGAGTGCAATCACGCGATCAATGATACTCGGTCCTTTGATAAATCTGACCAACACCAATATCTCTGCAACTGAAAGCACAGGTAAAATGAAGTAATATAAATAATCGTTTAATGTCATCTTAATATTTCTAATAATCTCTTTTCAAAACCGTTTTTGATATCATCAATAAATTCTTGTTTATCGTTCACATACATCGTGTGTACATAAAGCACTTTTTTATCTGTAGAAACGTCTAAACTTAAAGTTCCTGGTGTTAATGTGATCAGGTTTGCTAGGAAGGTAATTTCCATGTTTGTTTTAGCATCCAAGGGCACTTTTACAATACCTGGTTTCATGTTGTAATGCGGCGTACTCACTTCATAAGCCACTTGAATGTTAGCTTTGGTCAGCTCCCATACAAAAAAGAATATGAAACTAATAACACGCGGCAAGAATCTATAATACTTGGTTTTACGTTTTTTAAATTTCCTTGAGATAATCCATAAAATAAAAAAGCTCAATATAAAACCAAAAGCAAAGCTGCTGAATGCAAAGTCTCCCGTTAAGAAAACCCAGATCAGCATCAGGAGAATATTTGATAAAAATTGTTTTTCCATTTTAAGAACTTTTAAGTACTGCGTTAATATACAAGTCTTTGTTGACAATTTCTTCAGCAATACGTGTTGAAATTTCTTGGATGTGCTCAGCGCCAAAACCGATATAAAGCGTGACAATTGTTAATAAAACAATCGGTAAGACAAATCGCATTTTATCGAAAGAACTCAATTGGTAAAAATAATTGAACTTTTCGCTGGTTTCCATTTTAGGTTGATCTTTCCAAAATACGCGAGACCATAATCGCGCAATGATGACCAATGTAATAAAACTACCAAAAATTAAAGCACCAAAATACCAATAATGTTTCAGTTCAAAACTGGCAATAATCAATGAAATTTTAGGCCAAAATCCTGATAAAGGAGGAATCCCAATCAATGAAAAAAGAGGTAAGGCAATCAATAAACTCAGTTTGGGATAAGTTGCATAAATACCTCCAATTTTTCGCATACTTGAACTGGCTTTCATTCTGAAAATTAAGCCAGCAATTAAAAATAAATTTGTTTTGATGATGATGTCATGAATCAGATAAAAAGCAACACCAGCAATAGCAACTTTTGTAAACATCGCCAAACCACCAATCATAAAACCAATGTGACAAATTATGAGGTATGAGAAAACTTTTCTGATATTGTTCTGAATCAATGAACCGATACCACCACTGAAAATTGTGAGCACAGCAATGACCATTAATAAAGTTTGTAAAAAAGGCGTCATTTCAAAAATAACAGAGAAAACCCTGATCAATGCGTAAACACCAACTTTTGTGAGTAAGCCTGAAAATATTGCTGAAACCGCAGCTGGCGGCGTGTGATAGGAGGCAGGAAGCCAAAAATAAAGAGGGAAAACTGCTGATTTAATCCCAAAACCGACTAAGAATAAAACAGCACAAACCTCAACCAAAACCTGATTATCAATTTGACTTACTTTAGCAGATAGATCGGCCATATTTAAAGTTCCAGCTAAGCCATAAAGAACACCCAAAGCTGTTAAGAAAATCATTGACGCAAAGAAGTTAAGCGTAAAGTATTTGACAGCACCTTCAAGCTGATTTTTTTCTCCTCCAATACTGATTAAGACAAAGGAACTGATAATAATAATCTCAAACCAAACGTAAAGGTTGAAGATGTCTCCTGTGAGAAAAGCACCGTTTAGACCTAATATCAAAAAATGAAATACACTAAAATAGCCAAACCTCAACCTCGCATTAATGACTGCGACCGTTGAAAATATAGACACAGCAAGCGCGCTAATTGCTGTAAGCAAAACTAAAGTAGCGGCAAGCATATCTCCGACAAATACAATCCCGAAGGGTGCCGACCAACTTCCTGATGCCACCGTTTGAGTTCCGTTTTGATAAACATGTACAAATACATAAATCGCAACAGCAAGACCGATAATACTTCCTGCAACACTAACAATTTTTTGTAAGCGAACTTTTCTCCAATAAAACATCAGTATAATACTGATAAAGAGATTGACAAGAAGCGGTAATGTGATAATATGATTTGTCATGAATTTTCGTCTGTCGTGTTGAGTTGATCTAAATCGTCTGTTTTTAATACTTTATAAGCGCGTTTGACCAAAATGATGGCAAAAGATTGAAGTCCAAAACTAATAACAATTGCAGTTAAAATTAAAGCTTGTGGTATTGGGTCTGCATATAGGCCCTCGATAACGCTTTCAGTTCCTGGTATAATTGGCGGTTCACCTTTTGTGATTCTTCCAAGTAGAAAAATCAATAAATTAACACCATTTCCTAAAAGAACGATGCCAAGAATAAGCTTGACGATACTTCGACGCATAATCATATAGATGCCTGCGGCGTACAAAAAACCTATCATAATTGCTAAGAGTATTTCCATATCAAGCGGATTCTGAGATTGTAAATATGATTGTAAGCGCAGCACCAATCACAACAAGATAGACGCCAGTATCAAAAAATAAAGCGGAACCAATCGTTCCTAAAACAGGTATACTTCCATCAGCCCACAGACCTGTCATAATTGGTAAATCTGCTAATACTATCGGTGAAATAGCACTTAAAAAAGCAATGCCCAATCCAACAGGCATAAAATAGCCTGGATGAAACTTAAGCACTCTTTTGGTTTCATTGATACCGTTTGCAAATGCATCCAATACAAAAGCAATGGCAGCGACTAAACCACCAACAAAACCACCACCAGGTAAATAATGTCCTCTTAACAGAATGAAAACTGAAAAGAGCAGAAGTACCGGTAAAAGGTAATTTGAAGCTGTTTGTAGAATGATTGTTTTCATCTTATTTGATTTTATCTTTTGGTCTTAATCTTAATTTTAATAAACCGAAGACACCTAAAGCAGCCACAATTAAAACTGAAATTTCTATCATCGTATCAATCCCTCTAAAGTCAACTAAAATAACATTGACAATATTTTTCCCGTGCGCTAGCTTATAAGCATTTTCAGCATAATACTTTGTAATTTCGTTGTTTTTAGGTTCTTGTAAAACACTCAAAACTAACAAAGTCATTAAACTACCAAATACAACGGCTAAAGCGCCATGTTTCATTCGGCTTTTTCTCTTTGTCATTTTGAGATATTTAGGTAATTTATAAAGCACTAAAACAAATAAAATAACAGTCAGTGTATCTACAGAAAACTGAGTCATCGCTAGGTCTGGCGCACTATAGAATAAAAACAATAAGCTAAATGAAAAGCCAACAATTCCCATAGAAGCTACTGCAGCAAGTCTAGAATTTGTAAATACAGTAAAAACAATGGCAGCAAACATCATTAATATAATGGCTATTTCATAAACGGTAACATCTTCTAAACTGCTATAGTCTAGTCTTAATTGGAAGTTTGGCAGTAATAAAAAGCTAATAAGCCCTATAATAACAGCTACGACAATACCAACATAATCACGTAAGTATCCATTTTGGAAAAAATTTGTCCATAATTTCCCAAATTTCTCAAAAGCAGTAGAACCTTTGAGCATTAAATCTTTGGGTGCAATAAAATCTAACTTTTGTATAAAATTTTCTTTTGCGTAAGTTGGTTTTACAATAAAGTACATCACTGTACCTATAATAATTGTTACAGCACTTAAGCCTAGAACAGTATTAAAACCATGCCACAGTTTTAATTGAAAATTTTCTGGGTTTTCAAACATCACTTGGGTGATTGGTTTTGCAAAAGCAGATTCGATTAATGAAGGTAGTAAACCAAATACTAAACCTAATATAACCATGAGTAGTGGCGGAATCCACATCAGCGGACTAGGCATATGTATCTTTTCAAATTTCTGAGGAAGCTTCCCCGTAAAAGGTTTAACACCAGCAACAAAACCACCATAAAATAAAAGTATCTTCGTTATAACAGCTAAAGCGGTTAATATGATTGCATACTGACTGCCCAAGGTTGCTTCATAAATCAAATCCTTTCCAACAAAACCAAGAGTTGGAGGAACGCCACCACTAATAAGAGCAGCAATAAATCCAGCGATTGCGACTGGCATCAATACTTTACGGAGTCCAGCTAGTTTTGTGATGTCACGTGTTTTTGTTTCATGATCAATAATTCCTGTGATCAAAAACAAAGAAGCTTTGTATAAAGCGTGAACAATAATAAAGACTGCAGCTGCAATCAACGCTGCTTGCGTACCAATTCCGATGAGGAAAACCAAAATACCTAAAGCTGAAATGGTTGAGTAAGCTAAAATTCCTTTTAAATCAGTTCTGAAAAGAATATGAATGGCTGAGTAAAGCATTGTAATTGCTCCGAAAACAATTAATGTTGTATGCCAAAGTTCTGAACCGCCCAACACTGGTGATAATCTGAATAACAAATATACGCCTGCTTTTACCATCGTTGCCGAGTGCAAGTAAGTGGACACTGGCGTTGGAGCTTTCATCGCGCCTGGTAACCAAAAGTGAAATGGAAATTGAGCCGATTTTGTAAACGCTGCAGCAAAAATAAGAATCACTGCTAATGCATAATAAGGATGAGACTGAATAAGATCAGTCTGAGATAGCATTTCAGAAATTTCATAAGTTCCTGTCATGTAGCCTAATAAAACAGCGCCACCAAGAAGCAAAAGCCCGCCGATACCAGTGATGCCTAAAGCAGTTAAAGCAGATTTACGTGAAGCTTTAGAGTCATTATTAAATCCGATTAAGAAGAATGACGTAATACTCGTAAGTTCCCAAAAAATAAACATTGACATGAGGTTGTCAGACAGGACTAAACCTAACATTGCGGCCATAAAAAGACTGAGATAGCCATAAAATCTATCCAAATATTTATGTCCTTTAAGATAAGCTGAAGTATATAAAAAAACCAGTGAACCAACACCAGTAATCATTAAGGCAAATAAAAGAGCTAAGCCATCAAGCCTGAAAGAAAGGTTGACGCCAAAACTCGGAATCCAATTGATTTTTTGAGTGATGATTTCACCATTAGAAATTTGGGAAATAAAACTCAAAAAATAAGCAAACAGACTAATTGGGATTAATGAGGAAATGACTGCAAATTTTCCACGAAAAAATTTCCCGGTAAAGACCAGGAAAATCGCAAATAAAAACCCTAATAAAATCGCTGTTAGCATACTCAGTTGTTAATTTTACAAATATAAATAATATTGTGAATCTCCATGATATAAACAGCTTAGGTATGATATCTTTAATTTTAGTTTAACATTTTCATCACCTTTAAATTATCTTAAATACGTATTGCAGTAAAAAGTGAATGAATCTATGACTTAATTCATCAATTTTGATTGAAAAAATAAGATATACATTTTTTTATTCTCTAAACATTTTAACCTCTAAATTCTGGTGTGCATCTATACTGGCGCGATACATGCCAGCAGTATTGAATTCCATACTGATGTTTCCTTCATGATCTAAGGCGATGACACCACCATTACCACCTAAGTCTGCTAATTTTTTAATGACATTTTTACTTGCTTCAGAAAGTGATTTTCCTGCATATTCCATTTGTGCTGATATATCATAAGCTACGACACCACGTATAAAATATTCGCCCCAGCCTGTTGAGGAAATCGCACAGGTTTTATTGTTGGCATAAGTTCCAGCACCAATAATAGGAGAGTCGCCGATGCGTCCCCATTTTTTATTTGTCATGCCTCCAGTTGAAGTTCCTGCAGCTAAATTTCCATTTTCATCCAATGCGACGCAACCAACTGTTCCGTATTTTGAATCATCGATATTTGGATCATAAAAAGATGATTTTTCTTTTGCTTTGACACGTTGTAACGCATCATATCTATTTTGCGTAAAAAAATAAGAAGGATCAACGATTTCGAGTCTTTGTTCTTTCGCAAAAGTTTCAGCACCTTCTCCTGAAAGTAAAACATGAGGCGAGTTTATCATGACTTCATAAGATAAATTAATCGGGTTTTTGACATTTGTCACACCTGCGATGGCACCAGCGTTTAGTGTGTTTCCATCCATGATTGAAGCGTCAAGAGAATTTTTTTCATCGTGGGTAAAGACAGCACCTTTTCCAGCATTAAAAAGCGGTGAATTTTCCATGATGTTGATACTTTTCTGAACAGCTTCCATTGCTGAACCTCCACTTTTTAAAATTTCATGTCCAGCTGTTATTGCTTCTTCGAGTTTATTCTGATAAACAATTCGAAGGGAATCCGTCATGCTTTCAGGCAAAATGGTTCCAGCACCACCATGAATCACAATTGCGACTTTGTTATTTTGCTGTTGCTGCGCCGCACAACTTGTGATGAAAAATAACAGAATGGAAAAATTGAATAAGATGGCTATTTTTTGAAATTTCATCATAATTCTAATAAGTAATTTAAGGCTTGTGGTTGGATGTTAAGTAAATCTGCCTTAGGTAATCTTTCAAGTAATTTTTGCCAATTCTTATCTCTGCTAAAAATACGTTCAAACATAGGAACAGCAGTTTCAACTTTTCCTGAGTTAACCAAAGCAACAGCTTTCCAGAATTTCATTTCTGTATTGTTAGGAAGAAGCTTTTCAGCTTTACCATAAGCATCTAATGCAGCTTCAGTATTTTGATTTTCCATAGCAACATCACCTTTGTTCATAAATTCATAAGCACGATGAACGTTGAGCAATCGGTCGAGTTCTTTAATGGGATTTTGATGATCGTCAACACGTAAATCAATGATGCGATCATCCCAAGGGTTTTTGGGTTTTTCAGAAGAAACAACAACTAAAGCTGCTGATTGTTTTCCTCTGATGTCGCCACCTGTTCCTTGCGCGGCGTGCATTGCTGACATGACTCGCTCGGCTAAAGGTAAATGTAAATTCATTTTATATGCATCGTACATGCGCTCAATCACTTCATCGTTGAGCATCATATTGGCTTGCACCACAAAATTGTCACCAATTTTATGTCCAGCTGATTCTACGCATTTTTCTCCTGTGTGTACTGCTATTTTTCCATCATTATTTAACATAGCAACTTGTCTGTAAGCTTTGTTTTGATCTTGTTTTAATAAGTGATTTAAAGCTTTTTCAGGCGTGTATCCTTTTTCAAGCAATTCAATACCTTCATAACCATAACGTTTGCTAACAAAAGATTGCGTGGCAACCACACCAACGCCAGATTTTGCCCATGGGACAGCTGTACCAACAGAAAACCAGTGACTTTGTACACCAACTGCCATTTCGCCAGTCTCTGCGTCGCGCGCTAAAATGGAAAAGGTGTGAGCAAACTCATCCTGATACGGTTTTTGTTGCGCAACAACGACTTGAGAAAATATGATGGAAAAGCAAAATGTAAAAAGGAATTTCATTTCAAAGGATTTTTGCTCAATTTACAATTTTTTTAAGAAATTAAAAAAGCTGTTTCTAAAGTCAAATCTTACGATGTTGAGTAGTAAAATTTGATTTCTTTAAAAACAGCTTTAATAAATTTATAAAGTTGGCCTAGCTAAATTTTGGTTTTTCTTTATTTAAGAATGCTTGCGTTCCTTCTTTAAAGTCTGATGTACCAAAGGCTTCACCAAACGCATTGATTTCTTCTTTAAAACCATCAACGCCATCTTCATCATTGGCATTAACTGCTTTGATAGCTGCTTTGATAGCTTGTGATGAATTTCTTAATATTTTTCCAGTGATTTTCTGGGCAAGTTCCATCAACTCATCTTGTGTTGTCGCGTGATTTACAAGACCGTAATTTTTTGCTGTTTCAGCATCGATCATTCCTGCTGTCATGATCATTTCAAAGGCGCGACCTTTACCAACAAGTTGAGGTAAACGCTGCGTTCCGCCGTAACCAGGAATTACACCTAATGATGTTTCTGGTAAGCCCATTTTTGCGTTATCACTTGCTACACGAATGTGAGCTGACATCGCTAACTCAAGTCCGCCGCCTAAAGCAAATCCATTAACGGCTGCAATGACAGGTTTTGGGAAATTTGCGATGTAATCAAAAACAGTTTCTTGTCCTTTAGCTGCTAAATCTTTACCTTCTTCAACACTGTAATCTGCAAATTCTGAAATATCTGCACCAGCAACAAATGCTTTTTCACCAGTTCCTGTCAGGATGATTGCTCTGACTTCATCGTTGTCTTTAAGAGATTTAAAAGCTTCATGAAGTTCCTGGATAGTGGCTCTGTTTAAAGCATTGAGTTTTTTGGGTCTATTGATTTCTAAAACTGCGATGTTTGCATCGATTGTGAGTTTAAGATTGTCGTATGTCATGATGTTTATTTTTTTGGAATTTTAATTTTAAATAGACTTCCTTTTTCTTCTTTTGAGGTCAACTGAATTTCACCTTGATAATTTTCGATGATGTTTTTGACCATACCTAAACCAAGCCCCATTCCGCTTGATTTGGTTGTGAATTTAGGCTCAAAGATACGATTTTGATTTTCTTCTTTAATGCCAAGTCCATTATCTGAAATTTCTATGAAAATATGTGTATCATTTTCATTGAGTTTTATTCTGATATTAGGTTTTTCAAGATGTTCTGTTGCCTGAATTGCGTTTTTGATCAAGTTTGTCAAAATACGAATCAGTTGGGTTTTGTCGAATTTTAAAAATACATCTTCCTCAGGATTTTCAAATGAAATATAATTTGCATTAAAAATATCAATGGTTAAAGTGATGATTTCTGACACATTAATCAAATCATTTTTTTGAGCTGGCATATTCGCAAAATCAGAGAACGCATTTGCAATGGCGCTTAATGTATCAATTTGCTGAATCATACCTTCTGAAAATGACTTTAGCTTTTCAGATGCATCAGGTGCTTCAGGATTAAATCTGCGTTCAAAATTTTGAACATTTAAACGCATTGGTGTTAGCGGATTTTTAATTTCGTGGGCGACTTGTTTTGCCATCATTCGCCAAGCTTCTTCGCGTTCAGATTTCGCGAGTTTTTCAGCACTTTCCTCAAGTTCATCAATCATCGTGTTGTAAGCGCTCACAAGTGGTCTGATTTCTGTACTTAATCTTTTAACTTCAATTTTCGGGTTTTTCTGACCGATACGCGTTTTATTAATTTTTGTACTAATAGATTTCAAAGATCTTGTAATATAATTGGATTGGAAGTAAGCCAAAACAATGGCTGCGATGAGCATTAACGCATAAACTTGAGCAAGAATTATCAAGAAGTCGTTGAGTTCTCTTTTTAAAAAACCGTCATCTTCAATGTATGGTAAATTAAGGATGCCGATGGGTTTGAAATATTTGTCGAGTATAAATGTGTAAGATGAATGATATTTCTGATCGTTTTCTGTAAATGTATTGACGTATCTTTTTTCTGTTGAGTTTTTTAAAAGCTCTAATTTATTTTCTGGGATTCGACGCTCTGTAGAATCAAGATAAAATTTTGGCATCGAGGATTTTAAGAGGTTTCCTTTGATATCAAAAATGTTGAGTTCTGTGTCGTGAATATCTTGAATTTCGTATATTTTATCTTTAAAGATAAGCGGCAAATTTTCTGTATTTACCGTGTAATAAGTTGTTCTTAAAATGTAATCAATATTTGCTCGAATTGCGTTTTCTTTCCTGACCAGCTTATCGTTGTGCAGGCTTTCAGCTTCTTCTTTATAGCGAAATATTGTGACGCCAGCAATCAGAATAGAGGCACCAAGAACGAGTGCCATCATGGAGACAAATATTCTAGTGCTGAGCGATTTTTTAAACATCTTCTCCTTGTTTAAGGCGGTAATTTTTATAAACTTTGATACCAATCATCAGTAAAACGGCAAGCCCAATTAAACCGACTAAGCCATAAATCCAATCAAAAGCGCTTTTTAAAATCACTAAAAAAACGACGGCAAACAATATGATTGTCGCGCCTTCATTCCATAAACGCATTTGGGATGAGGTCCAGCGGATATCATCTTTTTGAAATTGTTTATAAATTTGATGGTTTTTAAGATGATAAGCAATCAATAGAACAACAAAAGCAAGTTTAACGTGCATCCAAGGTTCTTGCAACCATAAAGGCTGATCAATTAACAGCCAAATTGCAAATATTGTTGCTAAAATAGCAGATGGCCAAGTGATGATATTCCACAATCGACTTGTCATTATTTTAAGTTGGTCACTTAATATTTTTGCTTCGTTTTCAGGTTTCATTCTAGCTTCAATATGATAAATAAAAAGGCGAGGAATATAAAATAATCCTGCAAACCAAGTAATCACAAAGATGAGGTGCAAAGCTTTGATATAATTATATGCCATCAGAAAAGAATTTTAATCATCCAAAGATAAGAAATTTGCTTATCGTCTATTTTATTTTCAGCGCTGATTTTGAGAAGAGTTGTTTTGGTCTTCGCGTTCTAAGTATTTGAAATAATATTGTGAATAAAAAAAACGGCCAAACCGAACAAACCGAACACATTCTTTTATATCTTGTGATGTTGAATAAATGAATTATGCTGAAAGAAAGAATTGACATAGAAAACATTGATGGACAGTTATTTGAAATAAAAATAATTGAGCCAGACGATTCAAAACCTGCTTCTTTTACTCATTACTTACACAATCATAAAAATGGGGTTTCCCAATTTTACAAAAAAGGCGCTCTTTCGTATGTTACTGAAATTCTTAAAAAAGAATATCCAAAAACAGAAATAACAAATAAAGTTGCCGAAGATGCTCTACAATATTTACTTTTCGATTTAAATAAAAATATTCCATTTCCAGCACCCAAAAATCCGAAATTTAAGTTTATTGACCTTTTTGCTGGAATTGGTGGATTTCGTTTAGCGCTTCAAAACCTTAAAGGCAAGTGTGTATACACAAGTGAGTGGGATAAATATTCTCAAAAAACTTATAAAACTAATTTTGGCGAAATTCCGTTTGGAGACATAACAAAACCTGAAATAAAAAATTATATCCCTGATAATTTTGATGTACTTTGTGCAGGGTTTCCTTGTCAAGCATTTTCAATTGCAGGAAGACGCGGCGGATTTAAAGATACAAGAGGAACTTTGTTTTTTGAAGTGGCTAAAATTATCAAAGATAAAAAACCAAAAGCCATATTTCTTGAAAATGTAAAGGGTTTAAGAAATCACGATAAAGGAAAAACTTTAGCGACTATTTTAAATGTTTTGAGAAATGATTTAGATTATTACGTTCCAGAACCAAAAATATTAAATGCAAAAGATTTTGGTGTTCCACAAAATAGAGAACGGATTTTTATAGTTGGCTTTAGAAAAGACTTAGGAATTAATGAATTCGAATACCCAAAACCAATTGAGAAAAAAAAGGTTTTAGATGATATTTTAGAAGAACAAGAAGTCTCTGTTAAATATTACCTATCAACAACTTACGTTCAAACTCTAAAAAACCATAGAAAAAGACATGAAAGTAAAGGGAATGGATTTGGTTATGAAATTATACCAAATGACGGAACCGCTAATGCTGTTGTTTGTGGCGGAATGGGGCGAGAAAGAAACTTAGTGAATGATAATAGACTAACTAATTTCAAACCAATAACAAATATTAAAGGTAAAGTTAATCGCGAAGGAATTAGAAAGATGACACCTCGTGAATGGGCGAGATTACAAGGCTTTCCTGATAAATTTAAAATTATCGTTTCAGACGCACAAGCGTATAAACAGTTTGGGAATTCGGTTGCAGTTCCAGCAATTCAAGCGACAGCAGAAAAAATCATAGAAAAATTAAGCTTTAAATGATTAAAGGAAACAAAGGAGAGTGGAGCGAAATTTATGCTTTGTTCAAAGTACTAGGTGACAAACAATTATTTCTAGGAAATAAAGACATAGAAAAAATAGAAGATTTAGTTTACCCTATAATTAAAGTGCTTCGTACAGAAAATAAAGGCAATTTTGAATACTCAATTAAAGATAATATCATTTTGATTTCAGGAAATGAAGAGGTTTTAAAAATCCCAATTTCAGATTTTAAAGATAAGGCTCTTCTTTTGTTAAATGCAATTAAGGAAAATAAAAAAAGAACTTTTTCTGTTCCAGAAATTGAAGAGTTTATGGAGTCTATAAATTGTATTTCTTTAAAAGCAAGTTCTTCGGCAAAAACCGATATTACAATTGTTGTTCACGATCAAAGAACAAATCAACAACCGACTTTAGGGTTTAGTATCAAGTCTCAGCTTGGCAGTCCATCTACCTTATTAAATGCGGGAAAAACAACTAATTTTATTTATAAAATTACTGATCATAACTTCACAGAAGAAGAAATCAAAGAAATTAATTCAATTTCAACCCGGAGTAAAATAAAGGACAGAATAGCTCAAATCGAGACTAAAGGAGGGAAATTTGAATTTTTTAAAACGGAACGGAAAATCTTCTCAAACAATCTTGTTCTTATTGACAGCTTACTGCCTCAGATATTATCACAAATTGTATTTGATTTTTATTCAAGTAAATACTCACATTTGAGAGATTTAGTAAGTTCAATAACTGAAAAAAATCCAGTAAATTTTGATACTGAGAACGAGCATAAATTTTATGAATATAAAATTAAAAGATTTCTTACAGACGTTGCACTTGGAATGATGCCCTCAAGAGTGTGGACAGGAGAATATGATGCTACAGGAGGTTATTTAATCGTAAAAGATAATGGAGAGGTTTTGTGTTATCATATTTACAACCGTAATCAATTTGAAGATTATTTATTAAATAACACAAAGTTTGAGACGGCAAGTTCTTCTAGACACAGTTTTGGTGAAATTTATAAGGAGAAAGGACAATTATATTTTAAATTAAACTTACAAATACGATTTAAAAAATAGCATTTAGTGAAGTGATCACATTTCTAATTTTCTAGTAGCAAACGTTTTGCAATGAAATTAAAAACAGTTCACTTCATTCCCCACCAACAAAAAAAGCTTGCTTTTGATATAAAAGCAAGCTTAGATTATTTGTCATTATTGCCAAATTAGATACTGAATTTCGCAAATACTTCAGCTGTAAATTTGATTTTTTCAAACTCGATGTCCAGCATTTCAGGAGCAGGTGGTGGCGGTACTGATGCCATACCACGAAGCTGAACGCCAGATACTTTTCCGCTTAAGTAATTCTGACGCATCTGTAAATCAGACACATAAAGCAAAGGCCCTAATTTGATGTCAAGTGGTTTTAGCATGGCTTCAGCGTTCTTTTTAGCTTTTAAAACAGCTTTTGCTTTCAACTGTAAAATAAGATTTTCTCTATCAGTAAATTCTGTTTTTGTGATATTCACATTTGAGATTTCCGCCTGATCTAATTTTACTAAAACCCGTCCAGCCATTTTTGCATCGTGTACAATAAGGTTATAGGTTTTAGCTTTCAAAACCTTTTGACCTCTTAAAAAGTATTTTTTAAAATCACTGCTGAGGTCAACAAGTGTCAAGTCTTCACTGATATCAATATCTAAAGATTCGAGCGCGCGTTTAAGATCTTGTTCTTGCTCTTCAGCGGTTTTCTTTTTCTTGGTATCTTCTTCATCAATCGTGATTTCGATTGTGATTTTATCGGGTGTCACCAAAGTATCCACTTTCGCTTTTGTTTCAAGATAAGATCTATCCAAAAAGTTTTTTGACTGCCCAAAGCTTGTTAAACTGATGAGGCTGATAAAGAGTATAAAAATTTTTGATTGTATCATTTTTTAAAATTTAAGTGTTTAATTAAAATCTGTAGCCAACATAAAATCCTGCGTGAAACTCAACATTTGAAAATCTATCGCCAACTTCATCACTAAAGTTTCTGGCAACAGAAGCAAAAGGAGCAAGCACAAAAGTGTCGTTAAAACTCCATTTATAACCAGCACCAATGCCAACCATAAAGGTGTCCATGTCTGTTTTTTCTGTGATAGGATCTGGCAATCCATCTAAAACAACATCTTGTTCAAAATCACCAAATCTATATTTCACAAAAGGATTGGCGTATAAACCTGCGCCAGCATTGTAGGTATCAAAATAATAGTTGTAACCCAACTTGACTGAATTGGTATTAAACTTTCGAGAACCAGATTCGCTGTGAAAGTTAATGCGGTCATTAATCAACGCAACTGCTTCAATAGATTGATTTGTACCAATAAATCTTTCATAGCCAACTTCCGCAGAAGCCATAATAATGGTATTTGCAATATTGACTTTAATTTCGTTTTTAGGGTATTCTGTGTCTTGCGCAAATGTTTTTGCAGACAAAATGATAAGACCGAGAATAAGGAATGTTTTTTTCATGTCCATTCGTTTGATTTCATATTGATTGACACAAAATTCGGCTTAATTCAAAAAAACTCATCAAAAAAAATCGTTAAATCTATATTCAGATTTCTTTTGTTTGAAAGTGTTTCAAGCAATTTTACTGCGGAATCGCAGCGATTAAATCGCTTGTATATTCTTTCATTGGATTTTCATAAACATCATCAGCATCGCCGCGTTCAACAATTTCGCCTTGATACATCACCAAGAGTTGATCAGACATGTATTTGACAACTGACAAATCGTGCGAAATAAAAATATAGGTAAAGCCAAAATCTTGTTTAAGTTCGTTTAAAAGGTTCAGAACCTGAGCTTGCACAGAAATATCAAGCGCAGAAACAGATTCATCACAAATCACTAACTTGGGTTGTACACCAATTGTTCGTGCAATGCCAATACGCTGGCGTTGACCACCGCTAAACTCATGCGGATATCTGTGGAAATGCTCGGCTGAAAGTCCGACGCGATCCAATAATTCATAAGCTTTTTTGACGGCTTCTTTTCTGTTTGCATAAATATGATGCACGAGCATAGGCTCCACAATTGCCTCGCCAACACTTAAACGCGGATTTAAACTCGAAAAAGGATCTTGGAAAATCAGCTGAATTTCACGTCTTAATTTTTTAAATTCATTGGAAGATAGACTGGCTAAATCTTGTCCTTTATACCAAATTTCGCCAGCATTGACTTTTTCGATACCCAAAATCAAATTTCCTAAAGTTGATTTTCCACAACCTGATTCGCCTACCAAACCTAGAGTTTCGCCCTCATAAAGTTCAAAGCTCACATCATTAACAGCATGAAATTGATTGTCTTTTTTAAACCAATTTCCTGCTGTACCAAAAATTTTTGAAACATTGCTGACTCTCAATAAAGCTTCTTTTGCGTAAAGTTCTTGATGTCTTTGTTGACGTTCAATTTTGGTTTCAATCTCAGTTGGCGGATTATTTTCCAAAATATCAGTCACAGTCGGCAATTTTTTTAGTCGCTGATCTGTTCTTGGTTTTGAAGCTAATAAAGCTTTGCTGTAGGCTTGTTGCGGATTGGTGAAAATTTCTTTGGAGGTATTGATTTCCACAAGTTTTCCTTGATACATCACTGCAACACGATTTGCAAATTGCGCCACTAAAGCCAAATCATGCGAAATAAAAATGATACTCATTTCAGTCTCTCGCTGAATATCTTTTAAAAGTTGTAAAATCTCTTTTTGAACTGTCACATCCAAAGCTGTCGTCGGCTCATCAGCAATTAACAATTTGGGTTTGCAAGCAATGGCCATGGCAATCATCACGCGCTGTTTTTGTCCGCCGCTAATTTGATGTGGATAAGATTTAAAAATCTCTTGAGGTCTTGGGAGTTTGACTTTTTCAAAAAGTTGAAGCGCTTCATTTTTGGCGTCTTTAAAAGAAAGTTTTTTATGAAGTTGAAGAATCTCACAAACTTGTTTACCACATTTCATCGACGGATTTAAAGAACTCATCGGTTCTTGAAAAATCATCGAAATATCATTTCCGCGCAAGCGACGCACTTTTTCTTCTGATAATTCAGAAATATTTTCTTTTTGAAATAAAATCTCACCCTCAATTTTAGCTTTTGGACTTAATAAACGCATAATAGCAAGAGAACTTACCGATTTTCCTGAACCAGATTCTCCAACAATGCCAAGAATTTCATTCTTGTTCAAATCAAAACTGAGGTCTTGAACGACTTTGTTTTGACCAAAACTTACATTCAGTTGTTTGACGGAAAGAAGAGGTATCATAGATTTTTAGCTTGAGATGTAAAGATAAAAAATCAATTGACTTTTTTGTTATCAAAAAATGAATGGAGCCTGACATCAATGAAAATAAACACTTGCATTTGCTTCTCATAAAATATTCGACTTATCTTTGAGTTTTACTTGTATGAAGGGCGCTTTTTTTGTTATTCTTTTATTCACTTTAGTTTGTGGTCAAGCACAAAACTATTCCAATCTTCAACAGATGCGAATTCCTGTAAAGGATACCGTCGTATTGGATAGCATCAGTATTGCGCCAGTGCGTTTTTCTCTGAAAACATCCGATAATAAAGAAGTTGATACCAGTTTTTATCATATTAATTTTGCTTCTGCTCGTTTGGTTTTGAAACCAAAATTTCTTCTAAAGCACGACTCACTTCAGGTCACATTTATGCGCTATCCGAAATTTTTAACGGTATCGCATCAACTTTTAGATCCTGATGAAGTGATTGTGCCAGATCGCGTTGGCACAACAGAAAACATGGTTGATCTGCAACTTCAAAAACCAGAAGCAAAGTTGAAACAACCCTTCAAAGGATTGCATACCAGCGGAAATATTTCGCGTGGACTTGTGGTTGGAAACAACCAAAATGCAGTTGTTCAGTCAGAACTTGATTTGCAGATTTCGGGACAACTAAATGACGATCTAAGCATTCGTGCCTCCATTCGTGATGCGAATTTACCTTCGCAGTCTGGCGGTTACACGCAAAATTTAAATGAATTTGATCAGATTTTTATTGAGCTTCAATCTAAGAATTGGGCAATAAGAGCTGGAGATGTTGATTTAGAAAATCACAACTCCCTTTTTGCAAATTATAACAAACGCGTACAAGGTTTAAAGCTGGATGTAAATTTTGGAGATACACTTTCCCGAACATCACTTTTTGGTGCTGCAGCAATTGTTCGCGGTGTTTTTAAACGTAGTGACATTCAAGCACAAGAAGGAAACCAAGGACCTTATAAACTAAGAGGCGACCAAGGTGAGCAATACATTTTAATTATTTCTGGAAGTGAGTCCGTTTTTGTAAATGGTCGTCAACTGAAACGTGGAGAAAATGAAGATTATATAATCGATTATAATGCGGGTGAGATTATTTTTAATCCTAATTTCCCTATAAATTCAACAATGCGGATTTCTGTGGAATATCAAGTTTCTGAACAAAACTATTCCAGAATTATCGCGACAGCAGGTGGCGAAATTGAAACAGACAAGCTTTATTTAAAAGCTCTTGTTTACAATGAAAATGATTTAAAAAATCAATCATTACAGCAAAGTTTAACTGAAGAACAAGTTGAGGTTTTAAGCGAAGCAGGTGATGATGAAAGCCAAATGTTTGCTGAAAGTGCCGTGCCTGCAAATTATTCAGAAAACAGAATTTTGTATAAAAAAGTCATGCAGGATGGTGTTGAAATATTCGAATTTTCAAACAATCCAGAGGATGAACTTTTTAATGTAAGATTTACAAATGTGGGTCAAAATCAAGGCAATTACATTGTAAGTTCACAAGAAGCTGTGACCACAATTTTTGAATATATCGCTCCAATAAACGGCGTTTCGCAAGGGAATTTTGAACCATTTATAAGGTTAATTCCACCTTCAAAATTACAGCTAGCAAATATCAGTGGTGCTTATCAGCCCAGAAAAGGCACGGAGATCGACTTTGAATTGGCTGCGAGTATTTATGATCAAAATTTATTTTCAAATTTAGACAATAATGATAACAATGGTTTTGCCACTCAAATTGGTATGAAGCAAAATATTTTTCAGTCGAAAGATGAACATCGACAATTGAATGTTTTTGGTTCTTTTAATTATTTACAAGACGATTATCAAAGTATTGAACGCATTTATAACGTAGAATTTGAAAGAGATTGGAATTTAAGAAACACAACAGGAGACCAAAATTATATTACACTCGGAGCGGAGTTTATTGATGGCGCGCAACATTTTAATGAATACAAATTTGAAAATTTAGAATATAGTGATTTTTACGAAGGACAAAAACACGCTTTTAGATCTCGAAACCGCTTTGGGAAATTCTTGATACGCTCAAATGCAAGTACAATGCAAAGTGATTCTGAAGTAAATAAAACCGATTTTATAAGAGCAAAACTTGAAGCAGAATATGACTTTTCAAAAGTATGGACAGGAGTTGGCGTTGAGCTTGAAAACAATGAAGATTACTTAAAAGAAGAGCAAATTTACACAGCACAAACCCAAAAATTCATTGCCTATGATGCCTATGTTGGCGTTGGTGATTCAACATCGGTTTATGCAAAAGTTGGTTTTCAACAGCGGGTTAATGATAGTATTAAAAATAATGAATTACAACGTGTGAATACTTCACAGAGTTTGTATGTTGACTCTAAATTAATTGATAAAAAAGATGCACAACTCACTTTTTTTGGAAGTTGGAGAAATCTTGATTTTAAAGAAGAAAACCGAGAAGATGAAACAACTATCAATGGCCGTATTCGCTATCAGCAATCTTTATTTAATCGTATTGTAAACTTAACAACAACTTACGAAACACATAGTGGAAATATTGCTCGACAAGAGTTTACTTATGTTGAAGTCGAGCCAGGCCAAGGACAATTTACATGGAATGATTATAATGGAAATGGCATTCAGGAATTAGACGAATTTGAAATCGCTCAGTTTCAAGATGAGGCAAAATACATCAGAGTTTTATTGCCTAACCAGATTTATGTGAGAACGAATCAGAATAAATTAAGTCAACAAGTTGTGTTAGATTTTAGACAATATGCAGCTGATGAAGGTTTTAAAAAGTTTATATCCCATTTTTATAATCAAACTTCAATAACAATTGATCAAAAAACAGAGCGTGATGGTTCGAAATTGGATTTTAATCCATTTCAACAAAATTCTGAAAATGTGATAGGCCAAAACAATGCTTTTAGGAATACTCTTTTTTATAATCGTGGACAAAGAAACTTAAGTACAGCCTATACTTTCTCTAAAAGCGAAACCAAAAATCTACTTGTTGTTGGTTTGCAATGTTTGCAAAACACGCTGCATGAATTACAGTTTAAGCATGAATTAAATTCACTGTATTTGCTAAGCTTTCACCAGAGGTTTACTTCATCAGAAAGTGATTCTGAAAATTTCGCAAATCGAAACTACAGTTTGTCTGGATTTTCAACAAAACCAACTTTTTCATATTTACCAGGAAAAAATAAAAAGTTCGATCTCTTTTATCGTTACGGTGAAAATGAAAATACAAAAGGCGAATTAGCATCTTTGGAACAACATGAATTTGGTTTGAGTTTAAGTTTAAACAACAATGAAAAGTACACAATTACTGCAGAAACGAAATACATCAAAAATAAGTTTGAAGGAAATTCACAATCGGCAGTTGCTTATCAAATGCTGGAAGGCTTGCAGCCAGATAATAACTTTACGTGGTCGGTTTTTTTACAAAAACGCATCAGCAAATTTTTAGATTTAAATTTGACATATTTAGGCAGAAAAACAGCAGATCGAAAAGCGATACATACAGGAAGTGTTCAGTTGAGAGCTTTTTTTTAGGACAAATTATAAATTGAAAAATGATGGAATATACATTAGCTAAGAGTGATGAAGACTTAGAAGGTATTCTTAGTTTGCAAAAGGCTAATTTAAAAAAGAATTTAACGCCAAAAGAAATTGAATTAGAAGGTTATGTTACAGTTGACCATGATTGGGAAATACTCAAAAGCTTAAATGAGATTGAGCCTCATGTCATTGCTAAAGATGGAAATAAGATTGTAGGCTATGTGCTGACAATGACAGGGAAGTCTAGATATGATATTCCTTTGATCTATCCGATGTTTAATGAATTTGATAAACTCATTTTTAAAGGTCAGAGTATTTCAGAATATAAATACATGGTTGTAGGTCAAGCATGCATTTATAAAGATTATAGAGGGAAAGGTTTGGTTGAAAAATGTTTTCAACTTTATAAAGAAACATATTCTCAATTTTACGATTTCTCGATTACTGAAATTGACCGTATAAATAAACGATCACTAAATGCGCATTTAAAAATAGGATATCAAGTTATTCACAGTTATAAAGACAATGATAAGGACTGGGATGTTGTTCTGTGGGATTGGAATAAATAACCTATTAAATTTAAACTGTAGTGCCTCCAGTCCCGAAGCTTCGGGAGAACCAGGGACTATTTTTTATTGAGAATGTTATTTAGATAAATTCGTATATTTGATTAAAATAGTGAAAATGAACATTGAAGCGCGTAAAATAGAATTTATTCAAGAATTTTTGAAACTTCAAAGTGAGGAAGCTATTTCAAAACTTGAGGAAATACTTAAAAAAGAAAAATCTAGCCATAAAGAAACTGAACAAATGTCAATTCAGGAATTGAATAAACGAATTGATAAATCGATGAAAGATTCTGAAAATGGAAGATTGACTGAAGCAAAAGATTTATTAGCTGATATTGAGAAATGGAGTTAAAAATTTTTTGGACTGATTTCGCAAAAGATGAACTAAGAAAGAACTTTAGGTACTTAAAAGAAAATGCAAGTCCTAAGGTAGCGAAAAATGAAAACCGTAAAATAGTTCTTGAAACATTACGACTTAAAAAATTACCTGAAATTGGTCAGGTAGAGCCAAGATTGGCCAACAAATCAAAAGAATTTTGATATTTAGTACATCAAACTTACAAGATAATTTATTGGATAAATAAAGAGAAAAAACGAATTGAAATAATGGACGTTTTTGATACCCAACAAATTCCTGATAAGATAAAACGGACGGAATAAATTCTCTGTCAGAAGAACTTTTTTATAAGCGAAAGAATTCCAATCTCACAATTAAAATTTAAGCTGTGATGCCTCCAGTCCCGAAATTTCGGGAGAATCAGGGACTATTTTTTATTAAGAACATCATGAAGTATTTCAGGTTGTTCAATTATTTTGTTGATAAACTTTCTACTTTTCATACGTTTGATAAATTTTTCTAGAAAGATTGCATTTTCTCTATTTACGCATTGAAATTTTAGTTTGAGTGTCCATTTATCAGCGGCTTTGGTGTAAGCATTTTTAAAAGCATGCTTGTTGTGTAATTTAATTCTATGGTTGACATCGGTAGTTTCGCCAATGTAAAATTTATCCAGATTTTGACTATAAATGATGTATAAAAAATGCGTTCAACTAAAATAGCAAAATCAAGAATTACCTTTAAGAATTTGTTCAAATTTTATAAAAGTGAAAGAATTCCAATCTCACAATTAAAATTTAAACTGTGGTGCCTTCAGTTCCGAGGCTTCGGAAGAATCAGTGACACAATCTGAGTTTGTGTAAAAATAAAAAACCCCAATCTTACGATTGAGGTTTAAACTGTGGTGCCTCCAGTCCCGAAGCTTCGGGAGAACCAGGGACTATTTTTTATTAAGAACATCATGAAGTATTTCAGGTTGTTCAATTATTTTGTTGATAAACTTTCTACTTTTCATACGTTTGATAAATTTTTCTAGAAAGATTGCATTTTCTCTATTTACGCATTGAAATTTCAGTTTGAGTATCCAGTCATCAGCGGCTTTGGTATAAGCATTTTTAAAAGCATGCTTGTTGTGTAATTTAATTCTATGGTTGACATCGGTAGTTTCGCCGATGTAAAACTTATCTAGATTTTGACTATAAATGATGTATAAAAAATGCATTCAACTAAAATAGCAAAATAAAGAATTCCAATCTCACAATTAAAATTTAAACTGTGGTGCCTCCAGTCCCGAGGCTTCGGGAGAATCAGTGACACAATCTAAGTTTGTGTAAAAATAAAAAACCCCAATCTTACGATTGAGGTTTAAGCTGTGGTGCCTCCAGTCCCGAAATTTCGGGAGAATCAGGGACTATTTTTTATTAAGAACATCATGAAGTATTTCAGGTTGTTCAATTATTTTGTTGATAAACTTTCTACTTTTCATACGTTTGATAAATTTTTCTAGAAAGATTGCATTTTCTCTATTTACGCATTGAAATTTCAGTTTGAGTATCCAGTCATCAGCGGCTTTGGTATAAGCATTTTTAAAAGCRTGMTTGTTGTGTAATTTAATTCTATGGTTGACATCGGTAGTTTCGCCGATGTAAAACTTATCTAGATTTTGACTATAAATGATGTATAAAAAATGCATTCAACTAAAATAGCAAAATAAAGAATTCCAATCTCACAATTAAAATTTAAACTGTGGTGCCTTCAGTTCCGAGGCTTCGGAAGAATCAGTGACACAATCTGAGTTTGTGTAAAAATAAAAAACCCCAATCTTACGATTGAGGTTTAAACTGTGGTGCCTCCAGTCCCGAAGCTTCGGGAGAATCAGTGACACAATCTGAGTTTGTGTAAAAGTAAAAAACCCCAATCTTACGATTGAGGTTTAAACTGTGGTGCCTCCAGTCCCGAAGCTTCGGGAGAATCAGTGACACAATCTGAGTTTGTGTAAAAATAAAAAACCCCAATCTTACAATTAAAATTTAAACTGTGGTGCCTCCAGTTCCGAGGCTTCGGAAGAATCAGTGACACAATCTGAGTTTGTGTAAAAATAAAAAACCCCAATCTTACGATTGAGGTTTAAACTGTGGTGCCTCCAGTCCCGAAGCTTCGGGAGAATCAGTGACACAATCTGAGTTTGTGTAAAAATAAAAAACCCCAATCTTACGATTGAGGTTTAAACTGTGGTGCCTCCAGTTCCGAGGCTTCGGAAGAATCAGTGACACAATCTGAGTTTGTGTAAAAATAAAAAACCCCAATCTTACGATTGAGGTTTAAACTGTGGTGCCTCCAGGAATCGAACCAGGGACACAAGGATTTTCAGTCCTTTGCTCTACCAACTGAGCTAAGGCACCATTAGTTTTGCGAGTGCAAATATAATGGCATTTATCAATCCACCAAAATAATTTTTGTAAAATTTCAAATTTGTACATTTGCGAGCAAATAACAATAGGATGAATCTCATTGTAGATGCCGGTAACTCTTTTTTGAAATTAGCTGTTTTTGAGAAGAATACTCTTTTTAAAATTCATAAAACAGATTATGCTGAAGTGATGCTTTTACTTGAAAAAGTTTTAGGAGAAAATAAAATCACCCATAGTATTCTTGCTTCTACAACGCATTTAAATCCTGATGTTTTGGCATTTCTTTCGACTCACACAAAGTGTTTAGTACTTTCGCATCAAACAGATTTACCTTTTAAAAACGCATATGAAACACCAGAAACTTTAGGTTTAGATAGATTAGCTTTGGCTTGCTCTGCCGTTAAACAATTTCCAGTTCAAAATACCTTAATAGTTGATGCTGGCACTTGCGTAACCTACGATTTTGTTGATAAATATGGAGTTTATCAAGGTGGTGCAATTTCCCCAGGATTGTCAATGCGATTTAAAGCTATGCATAATTTTACAGGTAAATTGCCGTTGATATCTGCAGACGATTATGAGGCGAGTCAAATTGGTCAATCCACTAAAGCGTCAATGCAAATTGGTGTTGTGGAGGGAATGGTAAATGAAATCGACGGATTTATACAATCCTACCAAGTTGATTATGAAGATTTAACAGTTATTTTAACAGGAGGTGACCATCAACTCTTGTCAACTCGTTTAAAAAATAGCATATTTGCGACTTCAAATTTTCTCATTGAAGGTTTGAACTTTATTTTGGAATACAACAAAAATACATGATAAAAAGAATCAGCATAATAGTTGTTTTGCTTGTGAGCTTTGCAAGTACAGCACAAGAAGGAACGTTTTCACCCTATTCTTTTTTAGGGATAGGAAATGAAGGTTTTAGAGGGACAGCTGAAAATAGGTCGATGGCAGGTTTGTCATCAACTTCAGATAGCATTCATCTAAACTTGCAAAATCCAGCCGCTTACGGCGATTTGGCTTACACAGCTTTAACGGCAGGGATGACAATTAATAGTGTTTCATTGGAAACTAATGAAAAATCAGAAAGTTTTGCGCATACCACTTTTGATTATTTCGCTGTTGGTATTCCTTTTAATAAATTCGGAGTTGGTTTTGGTGTAAAACCTGTTTCCGCTGTTGGTTATGATATTCGAGAAAACACTTCTGAAATCAGAAATAAATATGAAGGCGAAGGTGGATTAAACTCTGTTTATTTGAGCGCTGGAGCTGAAGTTTTTAAAGATTTTAAATTAGGTTTTACTGCCAATTATAATTTTGGAACGCTCAATTATAATAATTTAATTACAAGAAAAGGAGTGCAATATGCTTCACGTGAATTGATTGAAACAGACTTAAGAGGTTTTGATTTTGAGTTTGGTGCTATTAAAGATTTTCAAGTTGGTAAGAAAAATTACTTAAGACTTGCAGCAACCTTTAGACCTGAAATGGATCTCGATGCAACTGTTGACCGTCGATTGGCTTCTGTGCAAGTTTTTTCAAGCGATCAAGTTATTGTGATTGATGAAAGCCAAATGCCAATTGAAGATTCTGAATTGACTTTACCACAAAAAACGAGTTTGAGCTTAGGTTTTGGCCAGAAACGTAAATGGTATGTAGGCGCAGATTATGTGATGCAAAAAGCAAACGATTTCTCTGAATTAACCTACAATTTTAGTAATGAGGTTATTTACGATGATCGTGAAATCATCAAGTTAGGTGGTTTTTTTATACCGAGATATAATGATCCTGCAAACTTTCTTAAGCGTTTGTCATACAGGGCTGGGATTAGATTTGAGAAAACAGGTTTAAACTATAATGGAAAAGACATTGAGGAGTTTGGCATAAATTTTGGACTCGGAATACCTGCGGGAAGAGTTTTTACCAATGCCAATATTGGTGTTGAATACTTCAAAAGAGGAACAAAGAGTAACAATTTAGTTCAAGAAGATTACATCAGCGTTTTTCTTAGCTTCTCATTTAACGACAAGTGGTTTATAAAATCAAAATTTAATTAAAAATTCATTATGAAATCTAAAGTAATTTTAACATTAACAGGTCTTTTATTTAGTTTTTCTGTCTTTGCTCAAAACTGTGGTGCAAACCTTAGTTTATTTAGTGAAAGTGCAAAAGTAGAAAACTACGATAACGCTTATACACATTACAAAAAGATAATTAAAGACTGTCCTGAGGAGAAATTAATGACTTATCAGTATGGTGCTAAAATGTTTGAAAGCTTTATCGAGAACGCAGAAACTGAAGATGAAAAAGAAAAGTTTGTCGAGAAGTTTATCGAAAACCAAAACATGCGTTTAAAATATTTCCCAAACAAAACTAAAAAAGCAAAAGTGCTTTCGGATATTGCTAAAGTTAAGTATAAAAACGAGATTGGAACTTTAGAAGAAAGATTACAAGCTTTTGAAGCAATTGTTGAAGAAGATGCTGATAACTTTGTTGATCCTGTTGCTTTGTATGCATATTTCAGAATTGCAAATACTTTAAATGATAATGGCGATAGAGATATCCAATTCTTATTTGATAAATATGATGAGGTGATTGGGTTGATCGAAACGCAAGAAAATAAAAAAGCAACGCAAGTTCAGCCTTTAATTGAAAAGGAACAAAACCAAGAAGATTTGACTTCTCGTGAAAAGAAAATCATGAAGAATTCTGAAATCTACTTAAGAAACTATAACAAAATTAAGGGAAGTGTCAATTCTTTACTTGGTAGTAAAGCTGATTGTGAGAACTTAATCCCGATGTATAACAAGGATTTTGAAGCTAAAAAAGGAGATGTTCAATGGCTAAAGAATGCAGCAAGCCGTTTATTTGCTAAGGAATGTACAGATGATCCTATTTTCTTTAAAATTGTTGAAGCTCAAAACGATTTGAAACCATCAGCTAAAACTGCCTTATATTTAGGACGTTTAGCACAGAAAAATGGTAACATGAGTAAAGCACTTGATTATTATAATCAATCTGCTGAGTTAGAAGATAAGCCTGCTGATAAAGCACGTGTTTATTATAACATTGCTGAAACTTACAAAAAGAAAGGTAGCTTTTCTTCTGCACGTTCTTTTTATAGAAAAGCATTATCACAAAAACCTTCAATGGGTGTTGCTTACTTGAAGATAGCAGAAATGTATGCTAAAAGTGCAAACAGCTGTGGTAACACAACTTTTGAGAAAAGAGGTGTTTATTGGTTAGCTGCTGACTATGCAAATCGTGCTGGTCGTGTTGATCCTTCTTTAAAGTCAACTGCTAAAGCAACTGCAGAAAGCTATAGAGGTAGAGCACCACAAAAATCTGATATTTTCCAAGAAGGTATGGCTGGGAAAACAATTTCTTACTCATGTTGGATTGGTGAAAGTGTGAAAGTGCCAAACTTTTAAAACAACAAATGTCTAGACATATTAAATTTATAATATCAAGTATTGTCACGCTTAGTTGGGTGACAATACTTTTTTCATGTCAAGACAATTCGAGAGATGTCAATCAATTTAATAGATTAACTGACGCACCTCAATCAAGAGCTTATGATGTTAATCTTTTTTATACTGATAGTGGAAAAGTCAAGGTTAACTTAAGAAGTCCTGAGGTTTTAGATTATACGCATCAAGATTTTCCTTATCGAGAATTTCCAAATACTGTTGATGTAGATTTTTATAGCGAAGATTCTGCAAAATCAAGTATTTTTGCAAAATATGCTATTCTTTATGAAGAAACAGGTTTGATTGATATGCAAGACAGCGTTTCAATTACAACTGATGACGGCGTTGTGTTGACCGCCGAACAGCTTTACTGGGATCAAGATGAATCTTGGATTTATACCGATCAACATTATAAATTAAAGCTATCAAACGGAACTGTGAATAACGGAAATGGTTTTGATGCCAACCAAGAATTTACTATATTTAATTCTCGAGCAAATATCGGGAAGCAAACCATTGACAATTTAGATCAATAATATGAAGTTTTTCAAATACTTTGAGTACGCTTACATTGCTTTCGCAGTGTTTTTTATTTATGAGGCAATCGTGACTTGGTCAATATCTCAAAGTCGCAGTTACCTTTATATTTTTATGGCTGCCATTGCTGTTTTTATGTTTTTCTTTAAACGTAAATTCAGAAAAAAATATCAAGATAAGTCACCCAAGAAATGAGCACAGCGGTAATCGTCATTATTTTATCATTACTGCTCTCCGCTTTTTTTTCTGGGATGGAAATCGCTTTTGTTTCTTCTAACAAAGTTCATATTGAGTTAGAAAAATATCAGCAAGACCTCACAAGTAAAGTTCTGAAAATCATAACAGGTAAACCTTCAAAGTTTATTGCTGCTATGCTTATCGGTAACAATATTGCCTTGGTTGTCTACGGGCTTTTTATGGGCGATCTAATTATGAGTTGGTTTCAGTCACTTCTACCAATCCAAAATCAATTTTCACACTATTTATTAGTTGAAGCTTCTTTGTTTTCACAAACACTGATTTCAACTTTGGTCATTTTGCTGACGGCAGAATTTTTACCAAAAGTTTTCTTTCAAATTTATTCTAACTTAATGTTGCGCATTTTTGCGATTCCGGCATTTTTATTTTATATCATCTTTTACCCTATATCAGAGTTTATTATTTGGATTTCTGATATTGTTTTAAAGGTTTTCTTTAAAGTTCAAGGCGACCAAGTTCAGTTAACTTTCAGTAAAGTTGAATTAGGCAATTATATCGACGAACAAATGGAAGCTGTTGATGAAAAGGAAGAACTCGATTCTGAAATTCAACTTTTTCAAAATGCACTTCAATTCTCTGATGTTAAATCACGTGAAGTGATGGTGCCAAGGAACGAGATTAAAGCTGTCGATATTGATGCGTCTAAAGATGAACTAACTTCTATTTTTACAGAAAGCGGTTTGTCAAAACTCCTGGTTTACCGTGCTACAAATGATGATATTCTTGGATACATTCATTCGTTTGAACTCTTTAAAAAACCAAATCAGATCAGTGACATTATTCGGGAAGTTGTTTTTATTCCTGAAACCATGTTGGTTAAAGATGTGATGAATTTGATGACAATTAAACATACAAGTATCGCGGTTGTTGTTGATGAGTACGGTGGAACAAGCGGTATGCTGACTGTTGAAGATATTGTTGAAGAACTATTCGGCGATATCGAAGATGAACACGATTCAGATGATTTGATCGAGCAAAAAATTAATGATAATTATTATCGTTTTTCGGCAAGGCATGAAGTCGATGACCTAAATGAAGATTATAAATTTGATTTACCTGAATCTGACAATTATGAAACTTTAGGCGGAATGATTGTTCATTACGCTGAAGAAATTCCTGATATCGGTAGTGTTATTCGCATCGCAAATTTTGAAATTAAAATATTAGAGGCCTCGAGTAAAAAGATTGAAATGGTTGCTCTCAAAGTCTTACAGCCAGATTAAGTTCAGCCTATTTGGGTTTCTTAATAAAAAATTAAAATCTCCCTTAATTTTCAAAGCATTAAGTTTTATTTATTGCCGAATTGTCTTATTTTCGCCACCTACTATTTTTAAAATACATATTCAATGGCGATTTTAAGTAAAATCAGACAACGCACTGTCTTCCTGATAGTCATCATAGCATTAGCATTATTTTCTTTTGTTCTAGCGGATGTCATCAGACAAGGTGGTTTCACTTCTACGAAATCTATGAACACTATTGGTGTTGTTGGAGATCGCGAAATTAGCAGAGAAGAATTTGCTCAGATGGTTGAAAACAGAGTTCAACAAAGTCAAGGTCAAGTTTCTACTATACAGGCTGTTAACCAGATTTGGGATTCAAAAGTTTTTAATTTATTGTTAGATCAAGAATTAGATAAATTAGGTCTTGAAGTTGGTTCTGATCAAATTACAAATGCGATGGAACAGCAATTAGCCGGAAATCCGACGTTTTCAAACGAAGCTGGCTTCTTTGATCCTCAAAAAGTAAAACAATACGTTGCAGAAATTAAAGTTTCATCACCAAATGAAATGTATCCGCAGTGGTTAAACTTTGAAAAAAGTATTGAAACCATCGCAAAAGCTGAATTATATTACGACATGATCAGAGCAGGAATTGGCGCAACAAAGCTAGAAGCTGAGCAAGCGTTCAAAAAACAAAATGCAAGTTTAGATTTAGCTTTTGTTAGAGTTCCTTTTGATAAAGCTGCAGACGTTGAAGTTAGCAAAGCTGATATCAAAGATTATATCAACAAAAATAAAAGTGCTTTTAAACAAGAAGCTGAAAGAGATATTAGATACGTTTTCTTTAAAGAAGAATCCTCTGCTGAAGATATCAAAGGTGTAGAAGCTGATTTGAAAAAACTATTAGACGATCAAGAAGTTTATAACTCAGTGACTAAAGAAAACGAAATTCAGAAAGGTTTAAAAACAACTGATAATATAGAAGAATTTGTCAACTTGAACTCAGATGTTCCTTTCGCTGACAGATATTTCTTTGAATACCAATTACCCGAAGAAATTAGATCGGATGTTACAAAATTGGAAAAAGGAGAAGTTTTTGGGCCTCATGTTGATGCCTCAACAATGAGCTTAATCAAAATGATCGACAAAAGACAAATGGTTGACTCGGTTAGTGTTAAGCACATTTTGGTCACTTACGAAGGAACTAATGTTGATCCAAATGCAACAAGAACTCAAGAAGAAGCAAAAGCTTTAGCGGATAGCATCACAAATGTGATTAGTAAAGATGCTGATAAGTTTGCTGAATTAGCAACGTCATTTTCAGCTGACAAACAATCTGCTGAAAACGGTGGAGACTTAGAGTGGGTGACTTACGGAAGTTTAGTTGAAGACTTTAATGATTATGTTTTCTCTAAAGATGCTGGACATAAAGGTGTTGTAGAAACTGATTTTGGTTACCACGTTGTTCATGTCACTGACAAGAAAGATGAAAAGCAAGCTTACAAAATTGCACGTATCGTGAAATCTGTTGAAGCTTCTGATAAAACTTTAAACACTTTATATCGTAATGCGAGTAATTTTGAATTAGCTGCTAAAGAATCTTCAGTTGAAGAAGCTGCTAAAGAAGTTAATCTTGATGTTGTTCCTGTTAATAAAATGAACAGATTAGATGAAACGATTTCTCAATTAGGCAAGCAAAGAAATGTTGTTAAGTGGGCTTTCGAAGAAACAACAAAAGTTGGAGACATCAATAGATTTGATATTTCTGGCGGATATATAATTGCTGAGTTAGTGAAGAAAACTCCAGAAGGTGTAAAAACTGCTGAAGAAGCTTCAGAAAAAGTGACATCAATCATTAAGGCAAATAAACAAGCAAAGGAAATTATGTCCCAAATCGACTCAAATGATTTAGATGCAGTGGCATCACAATTTGGTGTTAGTGTTCAAGATGCTGCTGCAGTAAATATGGGAAGTCCTGTTTTAGCAGGTGCTGGTCGTGAGCCAAAAGTTGTTGGTGCTGCTTTTGCTTTAGAGACAAACGGAGTTAGCCAAGCTATACAAGGAGAAAAAGGTGTTTATTTAGTCAAGCTTTTAGCAAAGCAAGATGCGCCAGAATTACCTTCTTTTGTATCACAAGCTAATCAAGAAACTCAAAAAAGAGTTCAGTCTTTCAATCAAAAATTACAAAGATTATCTGGAGAGAATAATATCAATCCAGTTTATAAAGCTTTAAAAGAAACTTCAGAAATCGAGGATAATAGATCTAATTTCTATTAAGAATCTTTTGAGTTGAAAAATATAGAATGCCTTAAGACTTTAAGTTTTAAGGCATTTTTTTATAAAATCATTTCTCTGTAAGTGAGTATCATGTGGTAAGCTTTGTTTTTAAAATACGAGAGTTGATTTTTGTTTTTAGCTGTCACCAGCACAAAGTCGCCGCCCCAAGCACCAAGGCTTTTAACGATGCCGTGTTTGTAATCGGGAAACAATTTATCCTTCACCTTTTGCTGACCCAATAATTTCTCTAAAATTTCTTCATGCTGAGTTAAAATTTCTTCAAAACGCTCTAAATTATCAACATTGATAACCTCTTCAGAAATTTGAGAAACCTGATTGAGGCTTTTATCTTTTCGCGCTTGGCTTATGTTTCTATAATGTTGTATTGCGTCACGACTATTCTGTTTTTGATTGAGATAAACAAAGTAGATATGATCTTTTAGAAACTCTGGAAATTGAGTCGTTTTTATTACAGGATCAAAAGTCTCTCTGGTGTAAAATAAACCTGTTTCGCTTCGTGCTGAAGCAATATCATAACCACTACCGCCAAAAGTGTTTTCAAGCAGTTTGTAAGGGTTTATTTTAGACCATTTCGCAAGATTATTGATGAGAGTTGAGGAAGAACCTAATCCCCAATTTTGAGGAAACTCTAAAGAGGTTTTAAACTCAAATTCACTTTGTAACAAATCAGGCTTTTCACTTTTTATAAATCTAAATATTTGACTTAAGCGTTTTTCAAAATCATTTTTAGGCTGATATGAAGTTTGACAAATTTCATTTATTTTAAATTCAAATTTATACCACAGGCTTCCGTCACTCAAGTAACTTTCCCAAGTTGAAAATTGAGAGTCTGTTTCCTTAACGCTTAAATGCTGTCCGAATTTTGTTGGCAATGCCAGTGCTTTAACTTGGTCTAAAACTAAATATTCGCCAGTGATTAAAAGTTTTCCGTGACTGTAAAAGTCTGATTTTTGCATTACGCTCTTAATTTTTCAATAAACGCAATCACTTCAGAATGCGTTGCTGTATGCGTTTTAAAATAATCAACAGCTTTTAATCTTTCACCTTCTGAAGCCTTGAGTTGATTGAGAATATTCATCAAGTGCATCTTCATGTGACCTTTCTGAATTCCTGTAGTCACTAATGAGTTAACGGCTGCAAAGTTTTGAGCCAAACCAGCCACAGCAATAATCTTCATGAGTTCTTCTGCATTAGGTTTGCCCAACATTTCCATCGCAATTTTGACTAAAGGATGTAAGCTTGTCAAGCCTCCAATTGTACCAACTGCAAGTGGAACTTCAATCCAGAATCTGAACTTTTGATCTTCCAAGCTGATTTTTGTCAAACTTTTATATTGTCCATCTTTAGAAGCATAAGCATGAATGCCAGCCTCAACAGCTCTAAAATCGTTACCTGTTGCTAATACAACAGCATCGATGCCGTTCATGATGCCTTTGTTGTGTGTGACAGCTCTGTAAGGTTCTATAGTCGCAATATCGATGGCTTGCTTAAATTTTCTAACAAACTTCTCAGCTTCCTCTTTGGTTTTTCCTAATTGGTTAATATCACAAGAAACTTCTGCACGGACTAAACATTCAGGAACATAATTTGATAAAATACACATGATAACCTCGGGAGAATTTTCCTTAAAAGCATCATGTTTTTCTGCTTCGCGTTCAAAGGTTTGTCCAAATTGCTCTAAGCAAGAATTGATGAAATTAGCACCCATCGCATCTTTAGTATTAAAAGTGCAGTGCAATTGAAAGTAATGATCAAGTTGATCAGTTTTATCAACAAGTTCAATATCTAGAATGCCGCCACCTCTTTTCTCCATGTTTTTAGTGATGGGTTTTGCATCAGTTATTAGCTGAGATTTAATTTGATTAAAAAAATCTTTTAATTTTTGAGCATCACCTTTGTAATTTAAATGAACATGGCCAACCTTTGTTGTGCCTAAAACTTCAGCCTTGAAACCGCCTTTATCATTCCAAAATTTAGCAGCTTTACTTGCTGCCGCAATGACCGAGCTTTCTTCAATAGCCATTGGAATTGCATAAGTTTCATGATTGATAGTGAAATTTGGAGCAACACCAAAAGGCAAGTAGTAGTTTGAAATTGTATTCTCGGTAAACTCATCATGTAGTTTCTGCAATTTAGAATCAGAATTCCAATAATTTGCTAGAACTTGTTTAGCGTTTTTGTTTGATGAGAGATAATGATCGCAAATCCAATCAATTTTTGATTCTTTGCTGAGTTTTGAGAAACCTGAGATTATTGGCATAAGGCTGTTTCTTGTCAATTTTCAAACAAATATACAACAGTATTTACAAGTGACTCTGCGTGATTTTCGTCTTTTCTAATTCAATTTTTTGAGATTTAGCTCTCGACCAAAGTTTTTTTGCATTTTAAGACCTTCTCCATGCAGTTTTATGACTAAAAACAAGTGATTTTTAATGTTTTTTTAGTAAAATTGGAGATTCAAATTTAGGCTTATGTTTTTCAGGACTTTTTCATTCCTTTTATTTCTAGCATTTTCATTTCAAATTTCGGCTCAAAACAAACAAATTTCTTTAGAGGAAATTTGGTCTGGGACATTCAGACAAGAGGGATTGCAAGCTTTGCAGTCGCTAAACGATGGGCAGTCATACATCATTCAAGATTATGATCGAGAAAAATCGGAAATGCGTGTTGATATTTATAGTTATAAATCGGGTCAGCGTACTGGCACTTTAATAAACAGTGCTGATATTCCAGAATTAAAATATTTTCAAACTTTTAAATTAAGCGAAGATGAATCTAAAGCGATTTTGGGAGTTGACATTCAACCGATTTTTAGAAGATCAACGCGAGGAATTTATTTCGTGTATGATATCAAAACAAAAAAAATAACCCGTATTGATAAAGAGATGATTCAGGAACCAACTTTTTCTCCAAATAATGAGAAGGTTGCTTATGTGAAAAACAATAACATCTTTATTAAAAATATTTCTTCAAACCAAAAAACGCAAGTCACATCTGATGGTGTTGATAATGAAATCATCAACGGATTAACAGACTGGGTTTATGAAGAAGAGTTTGCTTTTGTTCGTGCTTTTGAATGGAGTTTAGACGGCGATAAAATTGCTTTTTTAAGATTTGACGAGACTGATGTTCCAGAATTTTCAATGGATATGTATGGTCGATACGGACAAGATTTATACCCAAGCCAAGATGTTTTTAAATATCCAAAAGCTGGAGAGAATAATGCTGAAGTGACTTTGCATATTTATGATGTTGCTTCTCAAAAAAAGAATCAAGTTTCTTTAGAAGCCTACGAATATCTGCCAAGATTAAAATGGACAAAAGATGAAAATGTTTTTAGCGTACAAGCAACTAACAGACATCAAAATGAATTGAAACTTTATTTTGTGGATACAAAAACAAGCAAAGCAAAATTGATTCATACAGAAAAAGATGATGCCTATGTTGATGTCACAGATGACTTAACTTTTTTAGAGGATAACAGTTTTATTTGGACGAGTGAAAAAGATGGATGGAAACACATTTATCATTACAACAAGAAAGGAAAACTGATTAATCAAGTGACAAATGGTAAGTGGGAGGTGACTTCTTACTACGGTTATGATCGTCAAAACAAGCGTATTTTTTATCAGAGTACGGAAACAGGAAGTGTTAATCGCGGAATTTATTCAATCAAGCTCAACGGAGAATCAAAAAGAGATTTAAGTACAAAAGAAGGGACGAATTCAGCATCTTTTTCAGCAGACTTCACTTATTATGTGAATACATTTAATAGCGTTAAAATACCAAATCTTTACACTTTAAATTTAGCTAAAAACGGAAAAGTTGTTAGAGAAATTAAGAACAATGATGTTTTAGAAAATAAATTGAACGAGTATCAAATATCACCTAAAGAATTATCAACTATTGAGGTTAATGGGAATGATTTGAATATGTGGATGATTAAACCTTTGGATTTTGATGCTTCTAAGAAGTATCCAATGTTGATGTATCAATATTCTGGACCGGGTTCACAGTCAGTATCTAATAGTTTTATGGGTTCAAACGATTATTGGTATCAAATGTTGGCAAACAAAGGTTACATTATTGTCACTGTTGATGGTCGAGGAACAGGATTTAAAGGTCGCGATTTTAAAAAGGTGACTCAGAAAGAACTCGGAAAATTAGAATTAAAAGATCAGATCGACGCTGCAAAACTTTTGGGTCAGCGTGATTATATTGATAAAAACAGAATTGGTATTTGGGGATGGAGCTACGGCGGATTTATGTCTTCCAACGCAATTTTTCAGGCAGGTGATGTTTTTAGTTTTGCAATTGCAGTTGCTCCAGTGACAAGCTGGAGGTTTTATGACTCAATTTATACAGAGCGTTATATGACAACACCACAAGAAAATGCGAGTGGTTATGATGAAAACTCACCGATTACACATGTGAAAAATTTTAATGACGATAATAGTTATTTGTTGATTCACGGAAGTGCAGATGATAATGTACATGTACAAAATACAATGCAATTGATTGAAGCTTTAGTACAAGCAAACAAACAATTTGATTGGCGAATTTATCCTGATAAAAACCACGGGATTTATGGTGGAAACACACGCTTACATCTGTACAAATTAATGACAGATTTTATTACAGAAAATTTATAAAATAAATAACCAGAACTTAGATATATGGCAACAACAGTAAAAACAAAAAGAACAGAATTATTTGGACATCCAGTCGGCTTATTCATTCTGTTTTTTACAGAAATGTGGGAGCGTTTTTCATATTACGGAATGCGAGGAATCCTTACATTATACATCGCTGCATCAGCAACAGCTGCAGATCCTGGTTTAGGTTGGAGCAGTAAAGATGCAATTTGGCTTTACGGTTGGTACACAATGTTAGTTTACGTTGCCTCTATTCCTGGAGGTTGGGTTGCAGATAAATTACTCGGCCAGAAAAAAACTGTAATGTGGGGTGGACTCACGCTTTGTTTAGGTCACGGTATACTTGCTATTCCTCAAGATTGGGCTTTCTTTACAGGTTTGACTTTGATTATTATTGGAGTTGGTGGTTTAAAGCCAAACATTTCTACAATGGTTGGTGGTCTTTATAAAGAAGGAGATATTAGAAGAGATAGCGGATTTACTATTTTTTATATCGGTATTAATGTTGGTGCTTTTTTAGCAAGTATTTCAGTTGGTTTAGTTGCCTATTATTACGGATGGCATTATGGATTTGGTTTAGCAGGAATCGGGATGTTACTCGGCCAAATCGTTTATATCTGGGGACAGAAATTTCTAAAAGGCGTCGGAGAATTTAGTGGTGGAGATAATGTTACTCCAGAAGAAAAAGCAGCAGCTAAAAGACCTTTAACAAAAGTTGAAAAAGACAGAGTTATTGTTCTTTTAATTTCATTTTTAATGGTTGTCGTTTTCTGGGGAGCTTTTGAGCAAGCTGGAGGATTGATGAACCTCTATACAGATGCAAAAATTGATAGACACATTGGTTTAAGCTGGTTAGAAGAAATTCCTGCTGCTGTATTCCAATCTCTAAATGCGGCATATATTATCATTTTCGGAACCATCGTTGGAGGTTTCTGGGTATGGTGGAAGAAGAAAGGAAGAGAATCTTCATCTTTATTCAAAATGTCAGTCGGAACTGTCATTATGGGACTTGGTTATATTTTCATGATGTTTGCTTCAGAAGAAGCTGGCTCTGAAACTTTCGGAAAAGCAGCAATGATCTGGATTTTCTTAGCTTATTTATTTCATACGCTTGGTGAGTTATCAACATCGCCTGTCGCACTTTCTTTTATTACCAAATTAGCGCCATTGAAATATGCTTCTATTATGATGGGGGTTTTCTTCGCAGCAACTGGTTTTGGTAATAAACTTGCAGGTAGCATTGGAGAATCAGCACAACTTGATCCTTATAAAGGAACAATGCTTTTTAATAAAGAGCAAGTCATACCTTTTATGGAAAAAGACACCATGAAGGTGAAAAACGAAAAGAATAAAGTTATTCAAGTTTACGATTATCCAATTAATGAAGATAAAAACTTCATTGTAAAAAGTGATGTTTACCTAGAAAACGGTGAAGTTCAGTACACAGAATATGAAGGAACAAGAGACCTTAATCCTATTTTTGAATTAAGTGGAAAAAGAAAAGCTGAGTTAAAAGAAACTCTATCTTCAAATGAAGTGACTAAGGAAGACCCTTATCACGCACGTTTGATTTTTGAAAAAGATCCTGATGCTGCTCAGCAGACAGAGAATAAGGGAGATGGTAAAGATTATGGCGTGAGCTTCGTTTTAGAAGAAGAACAAAACGAACAGGAATATCAAACTTTCCTTTGGTTAACAATTTTTACAGTGAGTTTCGGTTTCCTACTTATTCTTTTCCTAAAAAGACTTAAGAAATTGACGCATGGTGCGGAAGATAAAGAGGTAGAAGGATTAGAAGCTGAAGGTTTTGAAATCGCAGATACAGAAATTAAGGATTAATACGAATATATAGACTATGGCAACAGCAAGTTCGACTCAGCATGATGAGTTTTTTAAAAGTAAAGTATTAGGTCACCCAGCTGGACTTTTTGTTTTATTTTTCACAGAAATGTGGGAGCGCTTCTCTTTTTACGGAATGCGCGTATTGTTAGTTAATTTCTTAACAATGGCAGCCATTGGGAGTAATCCTGGTTGGGAATGGTCAGCTTCAAATGCAGGAGCACTTTTTGGTACTTATGCTGGTTTGCTTTATTTAACGCCGATATTGGGTGGTGTTATCGCTGATAAATTAACGGGTTATCGTTGGGCAGTTTTAATAGGTTGTGTCATCATGACTTTGGGTCATGCATCAATGGCTATTGAAACTGAATTATCTCTCTACATGGGCTTAGGCTTACTTGTTTTAGGAACAGGTTTCTTTAAGCCAAATATCACGTCCATTATTTCTGAAATGTATGTTTACTTACCAGAGAAAAAAGACGGTGCTTACACCATTTTTTATATGGGAGTTAATGCAGGATCTTTTTTCGGAATGATGCTTTGTGGTTATTTAGCAGAGCGCGTTGGTTGGTCTTGGGGCTTTGGTTTAGCAGGTGTTTTCATGTTATTCGGAACTGTTCAGTTTCTGTTAGCGAAACCATTATTTGGTAAAATTGGTGCTCCACCTAAAAGACAGACAAAGGAAGAAAAAGCAAACGAGGTTAAAGATTACAAAGAGAATAAATTTACTTCGTTAGATAAAATTTTAATCGTTGTGACTTCAGCGATTGGTTTATTGTATTTGATTAATGATCCAACTTCAAAAATTGGAAACATTAATTTACTACCTGAAGAATTTCTAGTTTCAAAAGATATTTTATCAGGACCTTTAGTGGTTACGCTTATAGGTGTTGCTTTATTTTTATTCTTGGTCATAGGAAGAATTGTTCGTTATGAGAAAGTTGTGAGAGATCGTATGATCGCAGTTATTATTTTTGCATTCTTCACGGTTTTATTCTTTATTCCTTTTGAACAGGCAGCAACTTCAATGGTTATTTTCGCAAGAGATTATACCGATCGTGTACTCACAGGTAACTCAGCGATTATATTTAACGTGGTTAACACTTTACTGACTGTGATTCCATTAATGATTATTACTTGGGTTTTATACCTTTTAAATAAAAAATCATTTGCTAGAATACCAGGAAGTAACATTGTTTTAGCTATATGTTTTACTGTTGTTTGGGGTATTGTTATTTGGATGCTTGCTCAAGATTTCTCTACAAAAGCTTATGAAGTACAATATGAAGCTGTAGCTATTGAAGAAACTGTTGATGGAGAAACTAAAACAATTTATGAAGCCATCTCGGCGTCAAGACCTCTTGAAGCAGGCGAAACTGCAGTCACTAGATCATTTGATTTGACTTCAAGTGATGAGCTAAACGTTGGTCAAAATGTTGCTGCTCATCTAGAACTTGGCAAGTATCAATATCTTGATGAAGTTAAGAAAGAAGATTTAGCCTTAGATTATCAAGAAGAAGGTTTACAGTCACAAATTGTTGAAGGAACTGTAACCGAAGTGAAAGATAACGAGGTTGAGATAACTGTTTCTTGGTTCAGTATTCTAAATTCATTTTTCATCATTGCATTTGCGTCATTCTTTTCTAAATGGTGGGAAAGTAAATACAATCCATCAGCCGCATTTAAATATGGTTTAGGTTTAATTGTCATGGGTATTGGCTTCGCAGTTTTAGCTTTTGGGTCAAGTATAATTCCACAAGGAGCTGAAGCAGGTGTAGTTCGTGTTAGTATGATTTGGTTAATTTTAGCTTATTTGTTCCATACATTGGGTGAACTCTGTTTATCTCCGGTTGGACTCTCTTATGTGAGTAAATTAGTGCCAGCACGTATGATTGCCTTGATGTTCGGAATGTGGTACTTGGCTATTGCTATTGGTAACAAAGTAGCGGCTTCAATGGGAGGAATGGTCGATCAGATACAGGATGAATATAGCATGTCAACTTTCTTTTTGATTTTTGCTGCAATTCCTATTGTCGCTGGTTTACTAGTTTCAGCTTTACATCCACTATTGAAGAAATTGATGCATGGCGTCAAATAAATTATAAATAATCAAAATTTAAAATATGAAACGGGTATTAAGCCTTGTCATTTTATTAGTCGGTTTTTATGTCTCTGCACAAGAGATTAACTGGATGTCAATGAATGATGCTCTAGAGGCACAAAAAAAGGAGCCTAAAAAAATCTTTGCAGACATTTATACAGATTGGTGTGGGCCATGTAAATTAATGGATAAACGTACTTTCACAAATAAAAAATTGGTTGAGTATGTTAATGAACATTTTTACGCTGTCAAATTTGATGCAGAAGGAACTGAAGAAGTAAATTATCAAGGGTTTGATTACAAGAATCCAAATCATGATGCGTCTAAATCTGATAAAGCTAGAAATAGTCAGCACTTTTTTGCGCATGCTTTAAAAGTTCGTGCTTATCCAACAGTTGTTTTCTTTGATGAAAACTCTGACGTGATTTCGCCAGTTGTCGGCTACAAAACTGCTCAACAGCTTGAAGTATATCTCAAAATGATTGCTGAAGATGAGTATAAAAATGTGACAACAAAAGAAGATTGGGAAGCTTACCAGTCTAAATTTAAGGCAACTTTTTAAGCTTGCTCAATTCAAGAGCACCACTTTCATAAATCGAATGGAAATCAATATTGTATTTTTCACATGTTGATTTCCATCGATTTACATAACTTCTGTAATTGCTTGCATCAGCGATAATCAACTTGGGTTTGGTTGAGCTAATAAAACGCTCCAAATTGATTTTCGGTGAACTTCTGAGTAGAACATAATCATTAAAATGATTTTTTTCATAAGCGCCAAGTGAGTCTATCACTAAGAGACTTTTATTTCCATTAAGCGTATAAACATTTTTTAGAGGTCTTTCCTGAATTGTTTGAATTCCTTTCAACTGCGCTAGACTCTTCGTAGCATAATCTTTCTCTTGACTTTCAGCTATGGAATCCTTATAAACAATCATTTCTGAGCCATTAATTTCTATTATTAAAGATTTATTATAGCTTTTTAAAATAAATAAATCTGATTGACTTTTATATGTTTTGTAAGCATTTAAAAACACAATGAGGAAAGCTGAAAAACTGATGTTCAAAAATGTATATGATCTAATTTTAGATTTATTATCCCATATCAAGAGACTGATTAGTATTAACAAACTTGTCCATAACATAGCTTTATTGAAATAGATATTTGCAAATATAAATTGATCTTGGATAGCGACCCATTCAATAGCCTTAAGGAGAGTTTCTAAAATAAAACTATAAGCAACAACTAAAGGTTTAATCATCAAGCCTAATAAGCTTAAAACAATACTGAAAATTCCAAAACCTAGAATAATTCCCAAAAACGGAATCACCATAATATTAGCTAGCCAAAATAGGGCAGAAGCTTGATTAAAGTAATATAAAAGCAAAGGTAGAACACTAATTTGTGCGATGATAGAAACGCTCAAAACGTCCCAAATGATTCTGTCTAAAAAATAGCGTGGTTGATAGATTTTTTTAAGCCTTGGGTGAAGTGTCAGAATTCCTAAAACAGCTGTAAAACTCAATTGAAATCCAACTTGAAATAAGTATTGAGGTTGGTAAATAAGCATGAGTAAAAGTGCAACACATAAAATGTTAACAGTGCTTGTTCGTCTTTGAAGAAAATAGTTAAAACTTAAAATACTAAACATCAATGTAGCTCTAACAACTGAAGGTGACAAACCTGCTATAAAAGCAAAAGCCCAAAGACCAATGATGATAATAAGAGGTCTTGCAAGTCTCGTTAATCGGTTATAAAGCGTAAAATACGTCAGCCAATGCAAGAAAATTAAGATGATACCAACGTGTAAACCTGATATAGCTAAAACGTGGATAACACCTGAATCTTGAAAATGTGAGAGTGTTTCCTTACTGATATTGTCACGACGCCCAAGCAACATTGCTTCAATTAAGTTTAAAGATTCTCCTTTAAAACCAGCATTTTCTAATTTGTTTTTAATAATAAACCTTACTTCATCAGCGTGAGATTTTAGTGAAGAATTGAGTTTGTATATTTCAATATATTCGTTCTGAGTGTCTAAAGTTGCATAAACAGATTGAAATTTCATGTACGCTTTATAGTTGAATCTTTGTGGATTTTGAGGAGGATTTAGTTTTTTAATAGTCGCAATCCCATGAATTTGATGACCAATTTTGAGCGGTTTGTTAATCGAATCTTTTTTAACTTTTAAAAGTATTTTACCACAATTGTCTTGAGAGTTGATCTGAAATAATTCGAGATAATACTTATCATTATAAGCGTTAGCTTTAAGAACTTCAGTGATTTCTCCTTGAAACTGAACAGGCGTTTGATGACTTATATCACCTTGTGCGTAATGATTTTTTTGAAGTTGTGGAGACTCTAATTGTGCACGCGCGTACCCTATAAAAAAGAGCATTAAACATGCTAAGCCAAAAAATATAAATGACAGCTTTAGATTTCTTTTGATAGTAAAATAGCTGACGATGAAAACACTAGAAGTGGAGATAAATATCAAAGCCTTGTTTTGGATTTCAATATGAAAACCCAAAGCAACTCCTACACATAAAAATAATGTGAGGATGATTAAATTGATATTTAAAAATTTCAAGTTTCTACTTTATATAGCGCCTAAGCTCGGCAAAGGCTTTGTTCCAATAAGGATTTTCGGTAGAAGAAATAATAACGCCACTTGATGTGCTTGAGTGAATAAAATCAACAGCATCACCACTAACCTTAGTGACAATGCCTACATGGTTTTTCCTTCGTGATCTTTTAGATGTTCTAAAAAAGACTAAATCACCTACTTTTGCTTTCCTTAATGGCTTTCTTTTTCCTGCCTTTAATAAGTCTTTAGTAGAGCGAGGCATCTTTATACCGAACTGATAAAAACTCGTTTGTATCAGTCCTGAACAATCCATACCTCTAGGGGTTGTGCCACCATATTGGTAGGGAGTGCCTAAGTAGCCTTTGGCATAATTAACAATCTTCTGCTCTTGGCTTATTTCAAGTTGTGATCTTTTTTTTGCTCCACAACTCGTAAATAAGCCTAAAATCAAGCTAAAGATAAGAATAAAAAATAAAGATTTATGTTTTATTATTTTTTCCAAAACCTCCAACCGTTGTTTGACGAACCAGTGTCTTCATTATATCCATATCCATAGCCATAGTTGTATGAATAACGTCCTGATTGTTTAACACCATTAAGCACTATGCCAATATTTTTTAATTTTTGATGTCTTTTTAAATCTTTTATATGATCTAATAGTCGTAAATCTGTATAGTCTGCTCTTGTTAAATAAAGCGTTATATCCGCTTTATCGGATATCATTATTGTATCAGTTACCAATATTGTAGGAGCTGTATCAATAATTATATACTTGTATTTTTTCTTAGCGTCTTCGATAAATTCATCGAATCTTGAACTAAGTAGAATTTCTGAAGGATTTGGAGGTATTTCTCCCAAAAGTATAATATCCAAATCACTGTTGTTGACATTTTCAATAGCAATATCGTCAATTGAAATACTAGAGTCGTAAAGGTAATTACTTAGGCCTTTTACATTCTTATCAAGTCCAAAATAGTTGTGCAATTGTGGATTTCTAATATCACAACCAACCAAAAGAGTGCTTTTTGATTGATGCGCAGTGACTGAGGCCAGATTTATTGAGGCAAAAGTTTTACCTTCTCCTTTAGTTGATGAAGTGACATAAATGACTTGATTTTTTTTGTTATTCTGCTCCTGTTTCTTTTCCAGGTTGATGAATTTAATATTGGTACGTAATATTCTGAAAGATTCAGCTAAAGCACTTCTATCAGTAGGCTTAATCATGTTGAATTCAGAAACATTAGTTAATGGTATTTCACCTACAACAGGAATATCTGGAAGCTCTCTTTTAATTGCATCTACTGAGTTTAATTTAGTGTCAAGCAAAAACTTTAAATATAAAATTCCAAAAGGAATGATCAGACCGATAATTAGAGCTGCTAATGCAATAATTTTCTTTTTTGGGCTAACTGGAGTAGGTTGAGTATAAGCATAATCTACAACCTTTATGACCGGAGATGTGATTGCATATGTTAAAGTCGCTTCCTCTCTTTTCTGTAGAAGAAATAGAAAGAGCTTTTCCTTAACCATTCTTTCTCTTTCAATGCTTCTAATTTCTTTTTCTTGATTAGGTATTTTATCAATTGTAGAGCTAAATATTGATTCTCTCGATCTTGTATTTTGTAATGAGATCTCTAGGCTTTCAGTGTAGCTATCAATCGATTTATTGATGTTTTTACGAAGCTGCTTAATACGCTGATCTATAGATTTTATCACAGGGTTTTCTTCTGTTGATGAAACCATAATATCATTTCTCTCTAAAACTAATTCGTTATAAGACTTTGTTAGCGTGTTAACCTCTTGGCTTTCAATGCCTAAATTTGCTGGTAAAAGACTAATTGTATCTTGATTGTTGACAAGTTTTTTGAATTCATTCGCAATCTCGACTTGGTTCTCAATCTCAAACCTTTTCATCTCAGTTTTGCTAACCTTTTCAAATAATAATTTTGTATTTCCTTCAATATCAGTTAAATCATTTGTTTTTTTATAGTCAACAATACCAGTTTCAACTGTGTCTAACTCTTCAACAAGAAAAACAAGTCTTTCTTCAATAAACTCTTGAGTTCTTTTAGCAATAAGTCTATTGTCATCAACTCCATCCTGATTGAATTGTTTCATCAATTCATCAAGAATATCTTCATTTTTATTATCGTTTTCTCCTTCAATAATTATTGTGATGATATCAGCACGTTGATCTACAGTTTCAGTCACCAAACTATTAATTAAATTAGTGATGGTTTGATCCAAACTTGTTTTTTTGAAACTAAAAGATTTCTCAGTGATTGAAGCCAAATCATTTTTATAAAAAGGATTAACTCCTATGCTAAATTTAATATTGTTAATTTCTTCATTACTGTATTCAATCGTATCTCCAAATTTTGCCGAAACTTTAAAATCTGATTCGATTTCTGTTAGTTCAAAACTATTTTGGTTGTTGAACTTTAGGTACATCATTGGGAGTTCTTTATAATCAGAGCTGTCGGAAGCAGACCAATCAATGATGTAAGGAACTTGATTGTCCCAAATTTCACGATCTTTAATTGTACCAGATGTGTAATATTTCGTTTGAAGCCTTAAATCCTCTATCACTTTTTTAGCGATACGACGTGACTTAAGTATTTGAATTTCATTGTCTAAATTTACAGAGCTCATATCAAGAAGGGGAGATGCACCTTGTAACCCTTGAAGGTCTAGACCTTCTTGCTCTTTAAGGATTTTGATTTTAGAATTTGTCTTATATATAGTCGGTGAATATTGTATGTAGATTAATGCTACTGTGACCGTAATAATAACAGATAGGAAAAACCATGGCCAATATCTCAAATATTGAAAAATTGTCTTTTTAATGTCTTCGCCATTTTGATTTTCAGCTGAGTTTGATTGGTAGTTTGTATCCATATTAACGAGTTATTATAACAATTGCAGACAAAATTACAGAGAGAGCTGATAGTAATGTTGCAGTGTTTCCAATAAAACCTGCTTGTTTTACTTTCGGATTATTAGGTTCTACATAAATGATGTCATTCGGATAAACGTAATAATAAGGACTGTTAAGCCAGTCAGTTTTAGTAATGTCAATTGTTTTAACTTCCCTATTTCCATTAACCTCCCTAATTACTTTTATATTGTTGCGCTTACCATTAATGGTCAAATCACCAGCCATGCCTATTGCCTGTGGTAAGGTTAATACCTCTTCTGTAGATTCATATGTTCCAGGTTTCTTAACTTCACCTTCGATTGTAAATTTATAATTTATAATTCTTACTGAAACACGGGGCATAATAATGAATTCAGAAAGCTTACTTTGTATTAAATCTGTAGCCTCTTGAGTTGTTTTTCCCTTGACATCAATTTTACCTAATTGCGGGTAATTGATTTTCCCCTCACTATTGACAAGGTATCCTTGAAGTTTTAATAACTCCATCCGCATACTTTGTGATTGATTTTTGGAAATCTCCGCTGTAAAGGGAATTACACTCTCAGGATTTAATGCTGACACAGTGATGTGAAGTATGTCATTGATCTGTATCTTAGGGTGTTTATAAATACTTTCGACTGATTTCAGGTCTACAGAATCTGAATCTTGATAATATATGATATTTTTTTTGGGCGCGCATGAAGCGAAAAAAATCAGGACAAGGATGTAGTAAAGTTGGTTTCTCATAATTTGCAAATATATATAAATCTACTTTTACTGAAAGGTTCTTCAAAAAAATAAGATGTATAGGCTTAATTGTATGATGTAAATCATTTCGCTGCAAAAATAATATTCTTAACTGATTAACCTCACTTTGTGAAGATTAAAACAGTTTTTTTGCTATTTCACTATTAATCCATTCTAAAAAAGTTTCATCTTCTTTATCAAAGGCTTTAGCTGTATGTGAGTCAATATCAATCTGACCGATATTCTGATTATTAACAAATAGCGGTATTACTATTTCAGATTTTACATTAATGCTGCAAGCAATGTAGTTATTTTGTGCTTTCACGTCATCAACCAAAAAGTTCTCGTTTGAGACTGCGACCTGACCGCAAATACCTTTGCTAAAAGGAATGATTGTGTGGTCAGTTGGTTCGCCTGCAAAGGCTTTTAAAATTAATTCTTTTTTATCTTCGTTTTGAAAATAGAAACCGACCCAGTCATAATGCGAAACTTCAGCTTTTAGGAGTTCACATATCAATCTCAATTTTTCGTCTTGGTTCACATCTTGTTTCTCTATAAGGCTTGAAACCTTGTGTTTAAGTTCATTAAATTCCATTACTTTTTTTTCTGCAAAAGTATTTATATTTGGCTGAGTCTTCATGAAGATTTCTATATTTTTGCTTAATCATACCAATCTCTTTTACATAATGCGTCTTTTACAAAAGAATAAACCTGTTATCCGCTTTTTGCTTATATTCTTTGGGAGTTATTTGATACTTGCATTTTTATATAATCTTTATTTGAATAATGCCAGCTCTCAGAAATATTATCCTGAATTTATCACGCATATTGTCGCCTTACAAAGTCAGGATTTAATTGAAGCGTTTGGTTACGAGACCAAATCAATCCCAAGTGATTATGATCCTTCAATGCGTATTGCAATTAATGGAGATTATGTGGTACGAATCGTTGAGGGTTGTAATGCAATAAGTGTGATGGTGCTTTTTTTAGCTTTTATTTTAGCATTTAAAAAAGACTGGAAGTCAACTTTACTTTAATATTTTTTCAGGTTTAGTTATCATCTATGCACTTAATATTTTGCGTATCGCTTTATTGAGTATTGCAATTTTTGAGTATCCTCAATACACAGATTTTTTGCATACCACTTTGTTTCCTGCATTTATTTATGGAGTTGTATTTATTCTTTGGTTTGTGTGGGTGAGAAATTTTAACCTGAATAAAACGAAAAAAGATGTCTAAGTTTTTACGCTATTCACTTGTTTTGTTGCTCTCTCTAGCTGCAATACGTTTTTTTGAGCATCATTTGTTTAATAGTGAACTTGCTATTTTTTTTGACCAAGAGTTTAGTTATGCCGAGCCTCCTGAGTTCGAAATGCTCCAGATTTGGCTTCAGATTACGCTAAGGTTTTTACTTAACACTTTTATTTCTTTAGCTATTATTTTTTTGCTTTTTCAGAATAAAAAGACGCTTAAATTTGCTGTAGTGCTGTATAGCTTAGCTTACCTTGTTTTGACACCTCTTTTATTTTACTTTCTAAATAATCTTGAGCAGGGCGAATATTTTTATCTGTTCTATACGAGGCGCTTTTTGGTGCAGCCTGTGCTAGTAATTATTTTGATTCCTGCTTTTTATTATCAAAAAATGATGTCACAACAAAAAGAATAACAGATTTATTTGCGACCAAAGTCAGCAGGAATCTCTCCCCATTCTTTGGTGTTCCATTTTAAGATTGTCGTAGAATATGTATTTGTTTTTAACCAATTTTCTGCACGCTTAATCAGTTCAAAAACTTTAGCATTTTTAGCATTTTTCTGAAGCTTTGTTTTGCACTTTTTTTGTCTTACCCAACTCATCGCAATTTTAGAATCAGAGTAGATGGCAAGTTGACTGTTTTTACTTTTTAAAAAAGCTAAACCATGTACTAAAGCCAAGAATTCACCAATATTATTTGTCCCTTGTTCAAAAGGACCAATTTTAAAAAGCTCTTCTTTTGTTTTTGTTATTACGCCGCGATATTCCATTTTACCAGGATTTCCACTTGAAGCAGCATCGACTGAAATGCTTTTAAAGTTTATCTCTTCTAGAGCTTTGGCACTAAGTTGGTCTTTTGTTTTATGATATTCAAAAAAACCTTTTTGAAGTGCTGACTGTGCTTCTTCTAAAGTTTTAAAAGATTTGTATTTAGCTGATTTATAATTCTTAATCATCTTTTTGCATTCATCCCAAGATTTATAAATTCCCGGTTCCCAACCATCCCAAACAACATAGAATTTTTTCTTAGCCATTTTTTATGAAGATAAAGTTTGATGAATAACTTGAGGGAAATACTTGTATTCTAACTCATGAATCTTTTCGGCTAGACTTTCGGGCGTATCGCTTTCAGAAACGCTAATTTCATGTTGAGATATTATTTTACCACCATCATAAATAGGATTCACATAATGAATACTGATACCAGATTTTACTTCTTTATTTGCAATAACAGTTTCATGAACTTTAGATCCATACATGCCTTTACCTCCATATTTTGGTAATAATGAGGGATGAATGTTAATGATTCTGTCAGGAAATTCATTGATGATACTTTGAGGTATTTTTAAAAGAAAGCCAGCTAAGACAATAAGATCTGGTTTGATTTCTTTTAGAAGAATTAAAACTTCATCAGTTTCTGAAAAAGCTGACTTAGTGAAACAAACAGGTGTAATACCTAAACGGTTAGCGCGTTCTAAAACCTTTGCATCTCTTTTATTAGAAAAAATATGAGTGACCTCAATATCATCATAAGATTTGAAATAATTGAAGATATTGACTGCGTTAGTCCCATTTCCTGAAGCGAAAATGACAATTTTTTTGGTTTTTTTGGGAGAATTCTGATCCACGATAAAAAAATTATTAAGCTGTAAAGCTAACAAATATCAATGATTAATAATTTTTTACAGGAAAAAAGGAGACATTTTTTTAATTAAAACTTGTTTTAGAATAAAGTTTTATATTTTTGCCCACTAAACTAAACTTAAAAAAATAAAATCATGTCAGACATTGCATCAAGAGTAAAAGCAATTATCGTTGACAAGCTAGGTGTTGACGAAAACGAAGTTGTAACTGAAGCTAGCTTTACTAACGACTTAGGTGCGGATTCTTTAGACACCGTAGAGCTTATTATGGAATTTGAAAAAGAATTTGATATTCAAATACCAGACGATCAAGCTGAAAATATTTCAACTGTAGGTCAAGCTGTAGATTACATCGAAAAAGCAAAATAATAAAGCATTACATGGAACTTAAACGTGTTGTTGTTACAGGTCTTGGTGCACTGACTCCAATTGGTAATACTATCTCAGAGTATTGGGATGGCTTATCAGCTGGTAGAAGCGGTGCTGCGCCTATTACTTATTTTGACACAGAGCACTTCAAAACTAAGTTCGCTTGCGAGATTAAAAACTTTGATACCAAAGATTACTTTGATAGAAAAGAAGTTAGACGCCTAGATAAATTTGCCCAATATGCTATGGTTGCTTCAGATGAAGCAATTGCTGACTCAGGTATCGATTTAGATACTGTTGATAAATACAGAGTTGGTGTCATATGGGGTGCTGGAATCGGCGGCTTAGAAACTTTTCAAAATGAAGTTTTAAATTTTGCAAAGGGTGATGGTACACCGCGTTTTAATCCATTTTTTATACCTAAAATGATTGCAGATATTGCTCCTGGTAATATTTCAATCAAACACGGCTTCATGGGGCCAAACTATACAACAGTTTCCGCTTGTGCATCATCAGCTAACGCAATGATTGATGCTTTAAATACAATCAGATTAGGTGATAGTGATATCATTGTAACTGGAGGTAGCGAAGCTGCGGTTACCCAAGCAGGTATGGGTGGTTTTAATGCGATGCACGCTCTTTCAACTCGAAATGATAATCCTGAAGCAGCTTCTAGACCTTTTGATGCAACCCGTGACGGTTTTGTGTTAGGTGAAGGTGCGGGTGCATTAATTCTTGAAGAGTACGAGCATGCAAAAGCACGTGGTGCTAAAATTTATGCCGAAGTTATTGGTGGAGGACTCTCTGCTGATGCGCATCATATGACAGCACCTCATCCTGAAGGTCAAGGTGTGATTGCGGTGATGAAAAACTGTCTTAAAAATGCAGGACTCAGACCTGAAGATGTTGATGCAATCAACACTCACGGAACCTCAACACCTTTAGGTGATGTGGCTGAGCTAAAAGCTATTAAAGAAGTATTCGGTGACCATGCCAAAAATATTAATATCAATTCAACAAAATCCATGACGGGTCACTTGTTAGGAGCAGCAGGCGCTGTGGAAGCTATCGCTTCAATCCTAGCGATGCAGCATAATCTTGTGCCGCCGACAATTAATCATGCGACAGTTGATGAAAATATTGATGCTGAACTGAACTTAACCTTAAATAAAGCTCAAAAACGCGATGTTAAAGTTGCATTGAGTAATACTTTTGGGTTTGGTGGTCACAACGCTTGTGTCGCATTCAAGAAGTACGAATAATATTCATAATTTAATATGAATTTTATCAATAAATTATTTAGGAAATCCCGTTCAAAACCGAACGGGATTTTTTGTGAAAATCTCGAAAAAATTATTGAATTCGAGCCACAATCTTATGCCCATTATTATCGTGCTTTTATGCATTCATCTATGCAAGAAAAAGATGAAAATGGTTCAGATCTCAATTATGAACGCTTAGAGTTTTTAGGTGATTCGGTTCTCAATACAGTGATTTCAAGCTATTTATTCAAACATGCGCCCCAAGGAAATGAGGGTTATCTGACTGTTATGCGATCTAAAATAGTGAGTAGAAAGCATTTAAATCTTATCGGAGAAGAGCTGGGACTTCTCAAATTATTGATGCGTAACATTCCTGATCATCAATTGGGTAAGAATATCACGGGTAACGTTTTTGAAGCCTTAATTGGTGCAATTTATTTAGATCAAGGTTATCTTTTTTCTGCAAGATTTATTCAAAAGTGTCTTATTGATAAATATGTGGACTTGAATGAACTTGAAAAGCGTGTGACAAGCTATAAAAGTTTAGTGATCAAATGGTGTCAAAAAAATAAACACGATTTTGAATTTTGTACAAAAGTAGATGATGGTTGCGACGAGCAACAACATTTTTCCGTTTGCTTTCTTATAGATGATGAAGTCGTTTCTAAAGCCAGAGAAACTTCTAAAAAAAGAGCTGAAGAAAAAGCAGCAAAACGCGCTTACTATGCTTTGCAGAGTGAGATAAAAACCAAGACACTCAATATTTAGCCCCTCATTCTACTTAAGGTATAGTTTAACCTTAAATTTTATGTTTAGGTAAGTAATTTACTTAAATTTATACTTTAGTGTTTTTTCGCTTAGGTTTAAATCTCTGATTATAAAACTTATATATTTTGTCAACTAAAAAAATACTTTTCTTAGGAGATTCTTATCAAGAAGATTATAAACTGATATCAATCAAAACAAGTTTAGATGCACATCATGTTGCTTATCTTGTCAATAAATATTTTAAAGTTAGTTTTAAAAGGTCTAATAAAGATTTACAATTGAAATATAACAATCAAGAAACAGCAAGTTTTACTTATTTTGATTTTTACGATTCTCATTGGGATTGTCAAATGTTTTTGGTTTCAAACAAATGTTTTACTGAAACTTTAATTACTAAGAATGATAATTTTTTATTTGATCATCACTCTACTCAAACCTTTTACTTGCTTAAAAATCTAAAACACACCGATTATCTTATCAAAGTTGAAGATGAAATGAATATCTTTGACAGTGCTAAAATTCTCGAAATTCTTCATCAAATTAGGGGCATTCAAAGTGCTTCATTAATTGATCAGAGTTTAATTGAAAATCCAGAATACTTAATTTTTAAATAATGAAAACATCTAAAAAGACTAAAATAGTATCGACCTTAGGCCCATCAACTAGCAGTAGAGAAACGCTGAAAGCTATGATTGAAAAAGGCGTCAATATATTTAGAATAAATTTTTCTCACGCTAGTTATGACGATGTTAAAGAACGAGTCAAAATGATACGTCAGCTCAACGAAGAATATGGCTTTAATGTTGGAATTCTTGGAGACCTTCAAGGACCAAAGCTTCGTGTTGGGAAAATGAAAGATGAGGTTGTTGTTAGTGAAGGTGACGAAATTTACTTTGTAACAGGTGAAGAGTTTGAAGGCACAAACAAACGCGTTTACATGAATTACGAAACTTTTCCTCGTGATGTTCAGAAAGGTGAGAGCATTCTTTTAGATGATGGTAAGCTTATTTTTGAAGTCGTTTCAACGAATAAAACGAATGAGGTTAAAGCAAAGGTGATTCAAGGCGGACCGCTTCGCTCTCGTAAAGGTGTAAACTTACCAAATACTAAAATATCTCTTCCTGCTTTAACAGAGAAAGATATTAAGGACGCAATTTTCGCTTGCGAACTAGAGGTTGACTGGATGGCGCTTTCATTTGTAAGATATGCAAGCGATTTAAAAACTTTACAAAAACTCATTAAAGAACATAGTGATCACAAAATCCCTATTGTTGCTAAAATAGAAAAGCCAGAAGGCGTTAAGAATATTGATAAAATTATCGCCTACTGTGATGGTTTAATGGTTGCGAGAGGTGATTTAGGTGTTGAGGTTCCGGCTCATGAAGTTCCTTTAATTCAGAAAGAACTTGTGATGAAAGCTAAGCAAGCTAGAATCCCTGTAATTATTGCGACACAGATGATGGAAACCATGATAACCAGTTTAACACCAACTCGAGCTGAGGTTAATGATGTTGGGAATTCTGTTATGGATGGTGCTGATGCTGTAATGCTAAGTGGTGAAACTTCTGTAGGAAAATATCCTGTACAAGTGATCGAAAAAATGGCTCAAATTGTAAAGGCTGTTGAAAACTCACCGATGATTCGTGTTCCTCATGAGCCACCATATATTAAGACTAAAAGATATATGACAAAGTCTGTGTGTTATCACGCGGCTTTGATGGCAAATGAAATTGAGGCAAGCGCAATTTGTACGTTAACAAACTCCGGATATACTGCGTTCCAGATTTCAGCTTGGCGACCAAATGCTAATGTTGTAGCCTTTACTTCTAATAAAAGAATCTTAACGCAGTTGAGTTTGCTTTGGGGTGTGACAGCCTATTATTATGATAAATTTGATTCTACTGATCAAACAATTAAAGATATCAACCAGCATGTTGTTGATAATAATTATGCAAAAAAATCAGACTATGTGATCAACTTAGCGTCTATGCCAATTGAAGATAAAGGGATGGTAAACACATTGCGTGTTTCAAAAATCAAATAGAAAAAATCTCAAATTATACAGAAGAGCCTCGTTGAAATAACAACGGGGCTTTTTTATTGCCCAGAAATCACGAGTACAAATTCGCCTTTGGGTTTGTGAGTTTCAAAATGTGATAGCATTTCTTTGATGCTTCCTCTCAGCGTTTCTTCGTAAAGTTTTGTGAGCTCACGAGAAATGGAGACTTGCCTATCTTCTCCTAAATGTTCTCCCAAGTTTTTCAGTGTTTTTATCAGTTTATAAGGAGACTCATAAAGTATAAAAGTTCTTCTTTCTTTTGCGAGTTCTTCTAGTTTTGTTTGTCTTCCTTTCTTGACAGGCAGAAAACCTTCAAAAACAAATTTATCATTGGGTAAACCGCTATTGATAAGTGCAGGGACAAAAGCCGTTGCACCAGGTAAAGACTCTATCTGAACATCAGCAGCTATACATTCGCGTACCAATAGAAATCCAGGATCAGAAATAGCTGGAGTTCCCGCATCACTGATTAAAGCGTGAGTTTGTCCATTTTTAATGGCTTTAATAATGATGTCCGTTTTATGATGTTCATTGTGTTGATGATAGCTTTTCATTGGCGTATCTATCTCAAAATGTTTGAGTAGTTTTCCACTAACACGTGTGTCTTCAGCTAAGATGATATCAACATCTTTTAGCGTTTGAACGGCTCTAAAAGTCATATCGTTAAGATTGCCAATCGGCGTAGGGACAAGGAAAAGTTTTGACATTAAGCTTCGAATTTTCGTTTGAGTAAATTCATAAAACGTTTGTAAGTGTCAGCTTTATCTTCCCAATTGTTATACTCTGGTTTGACATTGTGGTCGATAAAGTTTTGAGCCTCTTCAAATGAATTTAGCGTGCTAATTTGAGACATGACTCTGTTGTAATCTTCTACATTATTATCAAAAAGCGCTTTTGTAAAGGCCAATCTGTCATTCAATCCTATTTGAAAACCAACTTGAAGGCGATCATTTAAAGATTTTTTATCTTGATTAAACAGATCAATTGTGCGTTTAGGTTGTTGCTTCTCAATATTATCTGGTAGAGGTTCTTCCTGTGTTTCTTTTTCTTGATGCGAGCTGTTTTCAACTTCAGGCTCACTATTTTTTTCCTCAAAAGTTTCAGATTTGTGCTCTTGTTCGTCTTCCTTTTTAGGTTCAAAAAAAGGCAAGTCGTCAAAGTGAACTCCAAAATCTTGTTCAAATGACGATGCTTCTGAAGCTTTCTCCTCAGTATTTTGTTCGGTTTCTGATTCCTGTTTTTCTTTTGGAGAGCTATCAACAGGTTGCTCATCATCTATTTCACCCTGATTAGTTTGAAGTTCTTCTTGAGTTTGAAAGTCTTGTTTTTCTTCTTCTTGAGTTGGTTTTTCTTGTATTGTTTCCTCTTCGTCAGCTTTTTTCTCAACTGACTCTTGAGTTTTGTCTTCTAAATCTTCTTGAGAATCCTCCTCTTCTTTTTGCGGATCTACTTCCATGTCTTGATGAAGTTCTTGTTTTTCTTCAAGTTCACTAAAATCACTTGCAGATAACTTTTTAAATTGATTCATTAAATAGTCAACTTGTTCAGCTTCCGGTGGCATGTGAGAAACAATATCTTTTATTTTTTCTGTATTGGGTTCAGAAATTGGTTCAGGATTATATTCTGTGCCATCTGGACTTTTATGATCTCCATCTTCATCAATATGCGAATACTGAGAATAAAAAGCATCAGAAAATTCTGTCTTTCCTATCGTGGGCTTGATTCCGCCAAAATGTTTTTCTGCAAAAGATAAAACGGCTAATTTTTCATAAAGCATTCCTGCTTCTTTTTTTAATTGGTGAATGTCTGCTCTGCTTTTTAATTTTAAAATCCTGTGAGCCAAACTAATCAATTCATCTTCTAAAACTCTTTTCATAACTTTTACCTTTCGCTTTGTAATTACGCTTAATTTTTTACTAATTTTAGCAGTTGGAAAGTGAATCTCAACTTTAATTTTAAACGCCTAAATTACAAAATGTTTCTCGAAAATACAGTAAATCCTGATGAGCAATTTGGTTGGATAGAAGTGATTTGTGGAAGTATGTTTTCAGGAAAAACTGAAGAACTAATCCGTAGATTGAAACGCGCCCAGTTTGCCAAACAAAAAGTCGAAATCTTTAAACCTGAAGTTGATCGACGTTATGATGATGCCGATGTTGTGTCTCATGATTCTAATGCCATTAGGTCAACACCAGTTCCAGCAGCAGCTAACATACGTATTCTTGCAGATGATTGTGAAGTGGTCGGGATTGATGAAGCGCAATTTTTTGACGACGAAATTGTGAGTGTTTGTAATGATCTTGCTAATCGTGGCGTTCGTGTTGTCGTTGCTGGCTTGGATATGGATTTTAAAGGCAATCCTTTTGGGCCGATGCCGCACTTAATGGCAACCGCTGAATACGTGACAAAAGTTCACGCAGTTTGCACACGCACAGGAAATTTAGCACAATATAGTTTTAGAAAATCTACACAAGACGATTTGGTTTTATTAGGCGAGACTGAAGCTTATGAACCTTTAAGTCGTGCGGCTTTTTATAGAGCTATGCGGGAAGAGAAACTTAAGAATAAAGAAAATAAGATTAACGAGTCTGAATAATAAATGACAACAAAAGAAACCCGATTAATTATTGACTTAAAGGCTTTGGCTGAAAACTATAAAACAGTTAAAAGTCAGTTGAAGCCTGAAACCCAAATTATGGGCGTTGTCAAAGCTTTTGCTTACGGCACGGATTCAGAAATTATTGCTCATAAATTAGTCGATTATGGTGTTGATTATCTTGCTGTCGCTTACACTGAAGAAGGCGTGAGGTTGCGTAACTCTGGCATACAAACGCCAATATTGGTTTTTTATCCTCAAATCGAAGAATTGTCTAATTTGATTGATTACCGCTTAACACCAAGTGTTTATAGTTTCAATTTCTTAATTGGACTTAACAAGCATCTAAATGAATTGGAAACAATTGATTTTCCAATTCATTTAAAAATCAACACAGGCTTAAATCGATTGGGTTTTGATCTCGATGAGCTCGATGAAATTTATGAAGAAATACAAACGAATAAACGAGTTAAATTATCTGGTTTGTTTTCTCATTTGGCAGCTTCCGGAACTGCTTCTCAAGCTGATTTTACAAAGCAGCAAATTGAGAAATTTCAGAAAGCACGTCAATTTTTCATTCATAAATTCGGAGAAACTTTCATATCACATCTATGTAATTCTAGTGGTATTTTTAATTATCCAGAGGCGGAATTTGATATGGTGCGTGCTGGTATTGCATTATACGGTTATGGTAATAATGAAGTTGAAAATGCTCAACTCATTCCTGTTTCAAACCTAAAGACTGTGATCGCTCAACTTCGTACAATCCAAAAAGGAGAAAGCGTGGGATATGAGCGAATGTTCAAAGCGGAGAAAGAAGCAAAAATCGCTACTTTACCTCTTGGTTATACAGATGGTATTGCACGTCAATTTGGTAATGGAAAAGCTGAAGTCTTGTTGAATGGACACAAGGCGCTAATTGTTGGGAATGTTTGTATGGATACGCTGATGCTTGATGTAACAGGGATTGATTGTAAAGAAGGTGATGATGTTACTATCTTTGGAAAAGAACATTCAGCAGTCGCTTTTGATAAATTTCATCAAACTATTCCTTATGAAATTATCACGCGAATCTCTCAACGTGTTACACGTGTTATTGAGTTTTAATTTACTTTTTTATTTTTCACACTCACTTTTATTGCATTATTAAGCTGCATTTCAAATAACATTGATTTAAGGAATAGCCTTACTAAATTCGTGAAAAAAATGTTACATTCGCAAGAAATTGTTTAATAATCAAATAAAATAAAGAATAATATGAGTGATATTGCTAAGAATTTCGGCATTGATAAAGCGCTTAAAGATTTAGGTCTTGAGCAAGAAAATAAAGGAACTTCTACAGGAACAGAATCTTTTGCAAATGGTGAAATGATCGAATCTTTTTCTCCTGTTGATGGCGCTTCAATCGGAAAAGTACAAGCGACAACTCAAGAAGATTATGAGAAAGTTATTACAACTGCTCACAAAGGATTTTTAGAGTGGAGAACTTGGCCAGCACCAGCACGTGGTGAAGTTGTTCGTCAGTTTAATGATGAATTAAGGCGCTTAAAAGAACCTTTAGGAAAACTTGTTTCTTATGAAATGGGTAAATCTTACCAAGAAGGTTTAGGTGAAGTTCAAGAAATGATTGATATCTGTGATTTTGCAGTTGGACTTTCTAGACAATTACACGGTTTAACAATGCACTCTGAGCGCCCAGGACACCGCATGTACGAGCAATGGCATCCTTTAGGTGTTGTTGGTGTTATTTCTGCTTTTAATTTCCCAGTTGCAGTTTGGTCGTGGAACACAGCCCTAGCTTGGGTTTGTGGTGATGCTTGTATCTGGAAAGGTTCTGAAAAAACACCGATGACTTCAGTGGCTTGTCAAAAAATTGCTGCACGTGTTTTTGAGAAAAATGATGTGCCAGCAGGAATTTCATCTTTAATTACCGGTGATTATAAAGTCGGTGAATACATGACGAATGACAAACGTATTCCTCTCGTATCTGCAACAGGATCTATCAGAATGGGGAAAGTTGTTGCGCAAGCTGTTGCGAAAAGATTAGGTAAATCACTTTTAGAATTAGGCGGAAACAATGCGATTATCGTTACACCAGATGCAGATATTAAAAACACTGTGATCGGTGCCGTTTTTGGCGCAGTTGGAACTTGTGGACAAAGATGTACATCGACACGTCGATTGATTATTCATGAATCAATTTATGATAAAGTAAAAAGCGCAATCGTTGATGCTTACAAGCAAATTAAAATAGGAAATCCACTTGATGAAAACAATCACGTTGGTCCATTAATCGATAAAGATTCTGTTGATAACTACCTTAATGCTTTAAAGAAAGTTAAAGAAGAAGGTGGAAAAGTTTTAGTCGAAGGTGGCGTTTTAGAAGGTGAAGGTTATGAAAGTGGTTGCTACGTTAAACCAGCAATTGCTGAAGCTGAAAATGATTATGAAATTGTACAGCATGAAACTTTTGGTCCTGTCCTTTATATCATGAAATATTCAGGCGATGTTAGCAACGCATTAGATTTACAAAATGGTGTTGTTCAAGGACTTTCTTCTGCAATTATGACAAATAACTTGAGAGAAGCAGAACGTTTCTTGTCTGTTGAAGGATCAGATTGTGGTATTGCTAATGTTAATATCGGAACATCAGGTGCTGAAATTGGTGGCGCTTTTGGTGGTGAAAAAGAAACTGGCGGCGGCCGCGAATCAGGTTCTGATGCTTGGAAGGTTTACATGAGAAGACAAACAAATACAATTAATTATACAACTGAGTTGCCTTTAGCACAAGGGATCAAGTTCGATTTATAAAACTCGATTCATTATTTAAAAGCCCTGAATTTTTCAGGGCTTTTTTGTTTTTATAAATTTTAGCACTCTTAAAAATGAATCTGATAAGAAATATCAATATTTATATGTAAATTGCTTCAATTCAGTCGTTTGAATTTTGTTTTTCAAACAAAATGATATTTTAGCAGTTTAGTTTTTTGTTTAAGAGTAAAAAACATTTTAATTTGCATTGTTTTTTATTTCTCAAAATTCAATTTAAAAGCTGTCATTAGACGCTAAACATTCAAAATATGAATCAAACTAAAGCAGCAATAACAGCTGTCGGCTCTTACTTACCAGAATACGTTTTGACAAACAAAATGCTAGAAGAAATGGTGGAAACAAACGACGAATGGATAACCACCCGAACTGGAATTAAGGAGAGGCGCATCCTTAAAGACGAAGGGAAAGGCTCATCTTTCATGGGAATTAAAGCTGCTGAAAACTTGATTGAAAAAGCAAATCTTGATCCTAAAGAAATCGATCTTGTTTTATTTGCAACCGCCACACCTGATATGCCTGTCGCGAGTTCGGCGGCATATACAGCGACAAAAATTGGTGCAACTAATGCTTTTTCTTATGATTTACAAACAGCTTGTTCGAGTTTTTTATTCGGCATGTCAACAGCCTCTTCATATATAGAATCTGGTCGTTATAAAAAAATTCTATTAGTTGGTGCTGATAAAATGTCATCAATTATAGATTATACAGATCGTGCAACTTGTATTATATTTGGAGATGGAGCTGGTGCAGTTTTATTTGAGCCAAATGAAGAAGGCTTTGGTTTGCAAGATGAAATTCTGCGTACAGATGGTATTGGACGAGAGTTTTTAAAGATTGATGCTGGTGGATCACAAATGCCAGCAACTGAAGAAACAGTTAAGAATAAGCAACATTACGTCTTTCAAGATGGGCGAACAGTTTTTAAGTTTGCCGTTTCTAATATGGCTGATGTGAGCGAAAAAATAATGCTACGCAATAATTTAAAAGCTGATGATGTCAGTTGGTTAGTTGCGCATCAAGCCAATAAACGCATCATCGATGCAACATCAAAAAGAATGAACTTAGACCAAGAAAAGGTCTTGATGAACATACAGCGTTACGGGAATACAACTTCCGCAACCTTACCTTTATTATTAAGTGATTACGAAAAACAGTTAAAAAAGGGTGATAATATTATCTTTGCAGCATTTGGAGGAGGATTCTCATGGGGATCAATCTACTTGAAATGGGCTTATAATACTAAATAACTCACAAAAACTTAAACTATGGAAATTAAACAAATTCAGAACCTTATTAAATTTGTAGCGAAATCTGGAGCAAGCGAAGTTAAGCTTGAAATGGATGACTTTAAAATTACGATCAAAACAGGTTCAGAAGATAGTGGAGAGCGAACAGTCGTTCAGCAAATCCCAATGGGAGCAATGCCACAGCAGCAAATGTCAGCTCAACCTCAAGCGACTGCACCTGCTCAGGCAGCACCTCAAGCCGATGCGACATCTGAAAATCCTTCAGGTGATGATAAATATATTACTGTTAAGTCTCCAATTATCGGAACTTTCTACAGAAAACCTTCACCAGATAAACCAGCTTTTGTAGAAGTGGGTAGTCAAATTAACGAAGGTGATGTGCTTTGTACGATTGAAGCTATGAAATTATTTAACGAGATTGAAAGTGAGGTCTCAGGTAAAATCGTCAAGGTGTTAGTTGATGATTCTTCTCCTGTTGAATTTGATCAACCTTTATTTTTAGTTGATCCATCTTAAATTGATGTTCTCTTCTAACAATTTACTTTTTAATCTTTATTAAAAGAAAAGCCTATGTTTAAGAAAATACTAATCGCAAATCGTGGCGAAATAGCTTTACGAATTATCCGCACTTGTAAAGAAATGGGCATCAAAACCGTTGCTGTCTATTCTACTGCTGATAAAGAAAGCTTGCACGTGAGATTTGCTGATGAAGCTGTTTGTATTGGCCCACCAGCCTCAAGCGAATCATATTTGAAAATACCAAATATTATTTCTGCTGCTGAAATTACCAATGCAGATGCAATACATCCAGGTTATGGTTTTTTATCTGAAAATGCCAATTTTTCAAAGATTTGTGCTGAACATGACATTAAATTTATCGGTGCTTCAGCTGAAATGATTGAGAAAATGGGAGACAAAGCAACAGCTAAAGCAACCATGGAAGCTGCCGGCGTACCTTGTGTTCCAGGTTCAAAAGGAATTTTAAAAGATTTTGAAGACTGTAAAAAAACCGCAAAAAAAGTTGGTTACCCTGTGATGCTAAAAGCAACTGCCGGTGGTGGTGGTAAAGGAATGCGTGCTGTTTGGAGCGAAGATAAACTCGAAGCAGCTTGGGAATCAGCAAGACAAGAAGCTAAAATTGGTTTTGGCAATGATGATATGTATATGGAGAAGCTTATTGAAGAGCCACGCCATATCGAAATTCAGATTGTTGGAGACCAAACAGGAAAAGCTTGTCACTTATCAGAAAGAGATTGCTCAGTACAAAGACGTCACCAGAAATTAACTGAAGAAACACCTTCTCCTTTTATGACTGATAAACTCAGAAAGAAAATGGGAGATGCAGCAGTAAAGGCCGCAGAATATATCAGTTATGAAGGTGCCGGAACAATTGAGTTTCTTGTAGATAAACACAGAAATTTCTATTTCATGGAAATGAATACGAGAATTCAAGTTGAACACCCAATAACTGATGAAGTCGTTGATCATGATTTGATCAAAGAGCAGATTTTAGTTGCTGCAGGTGTACCAATTTCTGGAAAGAATTATTTCCCTAAACTTCATTCTATCGAATGTCGTATCAATGCTGAAGATCCTTACAATAACTTTAGACCTTCACCTGGGAAGATCACAACATTGCATATTCCTGGTGGTCATGGTGTCCGTGTGGATACACATGTTTACAGTGATTATGTGATTCCACCCAATTACGATTCTATGATTGCAAAGTTGATTGTCACTGCACAATCACGAAAAGAAGCAATTAATAAAATGCGTCGTGCATTGAGTGAATTTGTTATTGAAGGGATTAAAACAACAATTCCATTTCATCGTTTGTTAATGAAACATCCTGATTACGTTTCTGGTGATTACACAACAAAATTTATGGAAGATTTTGAAATGCCAGAAGAACCAAAAGGTGATTATGATGACGAAGATGACGACGAATAAAATATAGAAATCTATTTTTTCTGAAATCGCACTTTTTAAAGTGCGATTTTTTTATGCTCATTTTTTTAGAGAATTTTAGCATTTGGAAGCTTGAGCTAATTTGATAAAATATCGTCATCAAAATCTTTATCACTAACTTTGCAAAATAATTTAAAAAGATGTTTGACAACACAGAAGATAGTAAAACAAAATTATCAGAGTTAGGTGAATTCGGATTGATAGATCATTTAACACAGCACTTTAAAATTAAACACCCAGACTCTACTCTTAAAGGAATTGGCGATGATGCTGCTGTGATAGATCATCAGCACAAAACATTGGTAACAACAGATTTTTTAGTTGAAGGTGTGCATTTTGATTTGTCATACATGCCGCTGAAGCATTTGGGTTATAAAGCTGTCATGGTCAATTTATCAGATGTTTACGCAATGAATGCCGAAGCAAAACAAATAACAGTTTCTATTGCTTGCTCAAATCGTTTTACTGTTGAAGCGCTTGAAGAAATATATGCAGGAATTACAAAAGCTGCAGATTTATACAATATAGACGTGATTGGAGGCGATACAACTTCATCAGTCAAAGGTTTACAAATCAGCATCACTGCTTTAGGTGAAGCAAAAGAAGAGGATATCGCTTACCGAAATGGCGCTAAACCAAACGATCTACTAGTTGTGACTGGTGATATTGGTGCTGCTTATTTGGGCTTGCAAATTCTAAAAAGAGAAAAAGAAGTCTTTAAGGTTAATCCAAATTCACAACCTGATTTAACTGAATATACTTACCTTATCGAAAGACAGTTAAAACCAGAAGCAAGAAAAGACATTCCTGAACTCTTGAGAAAACTTGAAGTGAAACCAACTTCAATGATTGACATCAGTGATGGGCTTTCTTCAGAAATAATGCACATCTGCAAAAGCTCTAAAGTTGGCGCTAACTTATATGAAGATAAAATTCCTCTTGACCCTAAAGTTATCTCGACTTGTGAAGAGTTTAAATTAGATAGCACAACTGTCGCTTTAAATGGAGGTGAAGACTATGAATTACTTTTCACAATTAGCCAAAATGATTATGAGAAAATCAAAGCAAATCCGCACTTAACTGTGATTGGTCACATGGTTGAAGAAAAAGAAGGAATTCATTTAATCTCAAGAATGAACACGAAAATCCCAATGCAAGCAAGAGGTTGGAACACAGTTGATGAAGATGAATAATATTGTTAATGAGTTTGTCTTTGATAAGGTTAAATGTATCTTTGTGCATTAATTAGAATTAATCTAAAAAAGGATGATCAAAGTAAGTGAAACAGCAAAGCAAAAGTTGAGAGCCTTAATGGCTGAAGATGGCTTTAAGATTGATAACGACTTTGTACGCGTTGGCGTAAAAAGTGGCGGATGTTCGGGATTGTCTTATGATTTGAATTTTGATAAAAATCATGAAGAAAAAGATAAAGTGTTTGAGGATAATGGCGTTAAAATCGTTGTTAATAAAAGTAGCTTTTTATACCTCGTTGGCACAACACTAGAATATTCAGGAGGTCTTAACGGCAAAGGTTTTGTTTTTAATAATCCGAACGCACAACGCACATGTGGTTGTGGCGAAAGTTTTTCATTATAAAAAAGAATGCTATGTCTTATACAGAACATGAATTAGAAAAAGAACTCAAAGATAAAGAGTACGAGTACGGTTTTTACACCGATATTGAATCTGATACTTTTCCACCCGGCCTTAATGAAGATGTGGTGATAGGAATTTCTAAAAAGAAAGGTGAGCCAGGTTGGATGACGAAATGGCGATTAGAGGCTTTCAGACATTGGAAAACAATGGAAGAGCCTGATTGGGCAAACGTCGGTTACGAAAAACCAGATTACCAGGCTATTTCATATTATTCGGCACCTAATAACAAACCGAAATATGATAGTTTAGATGAGGTTGATCCTGAATTACTTGACACATTTAAGAAATTAGGTATTTCATTAGAAGAGCAAAAGAAATTAGCTGGTGTTGCTGTTGATGTTGTGATGGACTCAGTTTCTGTTGCGACAACATTTAAAAAGAATCTTCGTGAAAAAGGAATTATTTTCTGTTCAATTTCTGAAGCTATTTCAGAACATCCAGAACTTGTTAAGAAATATATAGGTTCGGTTGTTCCAACAACAGATAACTTTTTTGCAGCATTGAACTCAGCCGTTTTTAGTGATGGCTCATTCTGCTACATTCCAAAAGGTGTCAGATGCCCAATGGAGCTTTCAACATATTTTAGAATTAACCAAGCTGGAACAGGTCAGTTCGAAAGAACTTTAGTGATTGCTGAAGATTCAAGTTATGTCAGTTACCTTGAAGGTTGTACAGCGCCAATGCGTGATGAGAATCAATTGCACGCAGCAGTTGTAGAGCTTGTTGCACTTGATAATGCTGAAATTAAGTATAGTACAGTTCAGAACTGGTTCCCTGGTGATAAAGAAGGTAAAGGAGGTGTTTTTAACTTTGTAACAAAGCGAGGATTGTGTGAGAAAAATGCAAAAATTAGCTGGACACAAGTCGAAACTGGCTCTGCGGTTACATGGAAATACCCAAGCTGTATTTTAAAAGGTGATAATTCAGTAGGTGAGTTTTACTCAGTTGCTGTGACAAATAATTACCAACAAGCAGATACGGGAACGAAAATGATACATATTGGTAAAAATACCAAGAGTACAATTATCTCAAAAGGAATTTCTGCTGGTAATTCTCAAAACTCTTACAGAGGTTTAGTTCAGATGAATAAACGCGCAGAAAATGCACGTAACTTCTCAGAGTGTGACTCATTATTGATGGGGAATAAATGTGGAGCGCATACTTTCCCTTACATCGAGATGAAAAACAAAACTGGTGAAGTTGAGCACGAAGCCACGACAAGTAAAATTGGTGAAGATCAAATTTTCTACTGTAACCAAAGAGGAATCGATACTGAAAGTGCAATTGCACTGATCGTGAATGGATTCAGTAAAGAAGTACTAAACAAACTTCCTATGGAGTTTGCTGCTGAAGCTCAAAAACTATTACAAATCTCATTAGAAGGTTCAGTTGGATAATTAATTAGTTATGATGAAAGGACTCAAAGTTATTATTGTTTTCGTTTTAATATCACTTGTTGCTTGTCAGAAAAGCGAAAAATCTGATGTTTCAAAAACTGAAAAAACAGTGAAAGAATTTGAAAGCACGCGCACATATGAAGCAGGAAAATTGATTAAAGGTGAATTTATTTACCTAGATAATTTAGCTGTTTTAAAAGGAGACGACTTTATTTATGGTATAAAAATGAACGATAAAGCAAATGAGCTTGTCAAAAAAACTAATAAAGTTAAAAAAGATAGTTTTGATATGATTCCTGTGATTTTAACAGGTGAAATTACTAAGTCAGAACAAAAAAATACGTGGGAAGAATGGCTAATTATCGAAGATATTGTTGAAGTCAAAGCACCACAAAAACAAAAAGTTAAATTAGAAACAAAGTAAATCATGCTTAAAATAAAAAACCTACATGCTAACGTTGAAGGTCAAGAAATATTAAACGGAATTGACCTTGAAATAAATGCTGGTGAAGTTCATGCGATTATGGGACCAAATGGTTCTGGTAAAAGTACATTAGCTTCTGTTATCGCTGGAAATGAAGATTTTGAAGTAACTGAAGGTGATATTATTTTTGAAAAATCAAATATTTCAGAGCTTTCTCCAGATGAAAGAGCACATAAAGGAATTTTTCTTTCATTCCAATATCCTGTTGAAATTCCAGGCGTATCGGTGACTAACTTTGTGAGAACGTCAATTAATCAAGTTCGAAAAGCACAAGGTTTAGAAGCAATGCCAGCAAAAGATATGCTGAAAAAAATTAAAGAAAAATCTGAATTACTTCAAATCGATAGAAAATTCTTATCACGTTCATTAAACGAAGGTTTCTCAGGTGGTGAAAAAAAGCGTAACGAAATTTTCCAGATGGCAATGTTAGAACCAAAACTAGCTATTCTTGATGAAACAGATTCAGGTCTTGATATCGATGCTTTAAGAATTGTCTCTGACGGCGTCAATAATTTAAGAACAGATAAGAATGCAACATTAGTGATTACACACTACCAGCGTTTATTAGATTATATCGTTCCTGACTTTGTACACGTTTTACTTGATGGTAAGATTGTTAAATCTGGTGATAAAGAGCTTGCTAAGGTTCTTGAAGAACGCGGCTATGATTGGATTAAGGAAGAACAAACTGCACGTCTTTAATCACTCAAAAAGTAATAAAAATGACACTAAAAGATAAATTAATTTCATCTTATCTACTTTTTGAAGAGAATGTTGATATGGAAAGTGATATCCATAAACATAGAGATGAAGCTATCAAGTTTTTTGAGGAAACAGGTTTTCCTACAAAAAGACAAGAAGATTGGAAATACACTTCTTTAAAACCTATTTTAAAACAAGACTATAACTTTTTCCCGAAAAAAGAAGATGCGCTTGATTATAAGGATGTTAAGAAGTATTTTATCCACGATATTGATACGTATACAATTGTTTTTGTCGATGGTATTTTTTCATCAAAATTATCAAATACAACGCACGAGTTGATTGATGCTTGCTTGATGTCTTCTGCCTTAAACAAAGACAAATACAAGCCAGTTATTGATAAATATTTCAATAAAGCTGTCCCAGAAGACAGCATGGTTTCCTTAAATACAGCTTTTACAAGAGAAGGTGCTTACATCCGCATCCCAAAAAATGTAGCTGCTGAGAAGCCGATTCAAATCCTGAATTTTTCAACAGGAAATGAAGAAGCTTTGATGGTACAACCAAGAAACTTAATCGTTCTTGAAGAAGGATCTCAGGTCGAAATCATTGAGAGGCATCAAAGTTTAACTGAAAATCCAGTTTTGACAAATGTTGTTTCAGAAGTATTTGTTGAGAAAAATGCTAAACTTGACTACTACAAAATTCAAAACGATCACACTTCAGCTTCTTTAATTGATAATACTTTTGTGAAGCAAGATAGAGACAGTGTTGCTTCAGTGCATACATTCTCTTTTGGAGGTAAATTAACAAGAAACAATCTTAATTTTTACCAAGAAGGAGAAAATATCAACTCTATTTTAAAAGGTGTGACGATTATTGAAGGTAAGCAGCATGTTGACCATAACACATTGGTTCACCATCAACAGCCTAATTGTCAGAGTTATCAAGATTATAAAAGCATTTTTTCAGAGAAATCTGTTGGTGTTTTTAACGGAAAAGTACTCGTTGATAAAATTGCTCAAAAAACAGACGGTTTTCAGAGTAACAACAATATTTTGATTGACGATACAGCAACTTGTAACTCAAAACCACAGTTGGAGATTTTTGCTGACGATGTGAAATGTAGTCACGGATGTACAATTGGTCAATTAGATAAAGAAGCACTTTATTATTTACAAACTAGAGGAATCCCTTACAAAGAGGCACGTGCATTACTGATGTTTGCTTTTGCAAATAATGTTTTAAGCAGTGTGAAAATTCCTGAAATTAAGAAAAGAATTACCAAACAAATCGCTTTAAAAATAGGTGTTGAATTAGGTTTCGACTCGTAAATTTAAGGTAATTACCATTGTTTGGGAGTTCATTAAATTTTTAAAACAATGCAAGAAACTTCTAAACATACATTAGATATTAATGCAATTCGAGCGGACTTTCCTATTCTTCAACGTAAGATAAACGGGAAACCGCTCGTTTATTTTGATAATGCAGCAACTTCTCAAACGCCACAACAGGTGATTAACGCGATTGTTCATTATTATTCAGATTACAATGCCAACATTCATCGTGGTGTGCATTCGTTATCTCAAATTGCAACAGACGCTTATGAGCAGGCGCGAGAAAAAATAAGAGCACATTTCAATGCAGAGCATGTGCATGAAATCATTTTTACAGCTGGTACAACTCATGCTATAAATTTGGTTGCTCATGGTTATTCTCAGCTTTTAAATGAGCAAGATGAGGTGATTGTTTCGGCGATGGAGCATCACTCTAATATTGTGCCTTGGCAGATGATGTGCGAAAAAACAGGAGCCAAGCTTAAAGTTATCCCGATGACAGAAAACGGTGAACTTGAGCTTGATACTTTTGACCAGTTACTCAATGACAATACGAAACTTGTCTTTGTTAATCATGTTTCAAACGCTTTAGGGACAATTAATCCTATTGAAGAAATCATTGAGAAAACACATGCTGTTGGTGCTAAAGTTTTGATAGATGGTGCACAAGCTGCTCCACATATTAAAGCAGATGTTCAGGCTTTAGATATTGACTACTATACAGTTTCAGCACATAAAATGTGTGGTCCAACTGGTGTGGGTGTTTTATATGGAAAAGAAGAACTTCTTGAAGCACTTCCGCCATATCAAGGTGGAGGAGAGATGATTGCTGAAGTTGATTTTGAGAAAACAACTTATGCAGGTTTACCACATAAATTTGAGGCAGGAACGCCAAACATTTCTGGCGGAATTGCCTTTGGTGTCGCTCTTGATTATATGAATAATATTGGCTTTGATGCGATTGCAGATTATGAAATGGAGCTATTGGTTTATGCGACAAATCAATTGAATGAAATTGGTGATGTCAGAATTTACGGAACCGCTGTTGAACAAAAGACAGCTGTGATTTCATTTAATATTGAAGGCATTCATTCTTATGACATCGGAACACTTCTAGATAAAATGGGCGTCGCTGTAAGAACAGGTCATCATTGTGCTCAGCCAATTATGAAGTTTTATAAAATCCCTGGAACAGTACGTGCTTCTTTTTCTTTTTATAACACTAAAGAAGAAATTGATACCTTTATTGAGGCTGTCAAAAAAGCAAAATCAATGCTGTTATGAGATTAGTAAAAGCCGGATTTTCACTTTGTTTGTTAAGTTTAGTTGTTTCATGTCAAGTAGGACAGTCGGCTACTAATTCTGAGAAGTTAAAGTCTGATGACTTCCACATCGTACAACTCGGTCAGAAAGATGTTTCAAAAGGAAGTTTAGATCTGAGTATTTCTAGCAAGGATGCTAAAATCTATGGCTTTGGAGGTTGTAATAATTACCGATTTAATTACGCAATTACCGATGGTCGTATCAATTTAGGTCACGGCGTTTCAACGAAGAAATATTGCGCTGAACAAATGGAAAACGAAAACCTTCTTTTTCAATTAGCGTCAAGAATCTCGACTTTTGAACAAACAGAAAAAGAGATTATTTTTGAAAACGATAAAGGCGAAACTTTAATTAAAGCTCAAAAACAATAATATAGTGAGTGATATCAAAGAAATACAAGAAGAAATTGTTGACGAATTTAGCATGTTTGATGATTGGATGCAACGCTACGAGTACATGATTGAACTCGGGAAATCGCTTCCAATGATTGATGAAGCTTACAAAACTAAAGATAATATAATAAAAGGTTGCCAAAGTCAAGTTTGGGTCAAAGCTGATTTTGAAGAGGGTAAAGTTATTTTTACTGCTGATAGTGACGCGATTATTACAAAGGGAATTATTGCGATTTTGATTCGTGTTTTCTCTAACCAAACTCCGGAGGCAATTATGAATGCTGATACTGATTTTTTAGATGAAATCGGTTTAAAAGATCACCTTTCGCCAACGCGTGCAAATGGACTGGTCAGTATGATTAAACAATTAAAAATGTATGCTATCGCATACAGTAACCATTAAATGAAAAATTATGTCAGATAAAGTTGATACTCAAGAACTAGGCGACGAAATTGTTCGCGTTTTAAAAACAATTTATGACCCAGAAATCCCAGTTGATATTTATGAGCTAGGATTAATTTATGACGTTTTTGTCAATGAAGACAGAGATGTGAAAATCTTAATGACTTTGACTTCGCCTAACTGTCCAGTGGCAGAGTCAATGCCTCAAGAAGTTGGTGAAAAAGTAAAATCACTTGATTCAGTGAATGACACACGTGTTGAATTGACGTTTGACCCTCCTTGGTCACAAGATTTAATGAGTGAAGAAGCAAAACTTGAATTAGGAATGCTCTAAGCTTTATATAAAAACTATTTATGTCAGAAATTGTAAACCGTGTTGCACAAAGTCAATTAATCACATTTAATCTTGAAGATTATTATGTGCCAGGAACGCGTTCCCAAATAGACTTAAAGCAATGGCTGTATGAAGGATTCGTATTGCGCGAGAAAGAATTCCGTCAGGCTTTAAGAGAGTTTGATTGGGAGCAGTATAAAGGCGCTTATGTCGCTTTACATTGTTCATCAGATGCTATTGTGCCAACTTGGGCTTATATGCTTGTTGCTACACATCTTAAGGCTTATGCCAAAAAAATTGTTTACGGTGATTTAGAAGTTTTAGAAAGCATTCTATATGCTGAAAAACTTCGAGACATTGATTTATCAGAATATCAAGATAAACCAATTATTGTGAAAGGTTGCAGTGATAAGCCAGTACCACAAAATGCCTATCTATTAATTATTTCAAAACTACAGGAATACGCAAAAAGCATCATGTATGGTGAAGCTTGTTCTGCCGTTCCGCTTTATAAAAAGAAAAAATAAATCCTAAATATTAGTATAACTATGAAAAAAATAAGTTTTCTTTTAAGTTTATTTCTGAGCCTTGGTCTATATGCGCAAGACTCAAACCCAACTCCAAAAGATTCAATCTGGAAAACAGGAGGAACCTTTTCACTACTTATTAATCAATCTGCTTTTAATGCGGAATGGCAAGGTGGTGGAACCTCAAATTACTCAGGTAATATTGTGATTAATTATGATATTAATTACGAGAAAGATCAGTATAGTTGGGATACAAAGATCCTTGCAGATTATGGAATTACGAAAACAAAAGAGCAAGACAATTACAGAAAAACGAGTGACCGTTTTGAAATTAACTCTATTTTAGGACGTCAATTTCAAGATACAAACTGGTTTGCTTCAGCTTTACTCAACTTCAAAACACAGTTTGATAAAGGTTATGAATTTGATGAAGATCCAAATACCGGTGAAGAAATCAGAGAGAAAGAAACGCAATTCATGTCACCTGCTTATACGCAAATAGCTTTAGGTGCTTTATGGAAAAAAAGCAATAACCTTAAAGTTAATATCTCACCATTATCAGGGCGTATGATTTCTGCCGATAAAGAGTTTACAACAACGCCTGGTTATGAAGATGGCGATTTTTTTGGTTTGGATGAAGGTGAAACAACTCGCTTTGAGTTTGGAGCTTCGGTTAATGCTTATGCTAAGTTTGATATCATGGACAATATAAGCATGGAGAATATTTTAGCATTGTATTCAAACTATTTAGAAGATCCACAAAATGTTGATCTTGATTATACCATGAATTTAGTTTTAAAAGTCAATAAATATATTTCAACAAACCTGACTTTTCAAGCGATTTATGATGATAACGCTGCTAAAGGTTTTCAGGTGAGAGAAGTTTTAGGTGTTGGCGTCAATTTTGAACTTTAAGCAATTAATATTATTTCATAAAAAAGGCAGATTCGCTGTAAAGTGAAACTGCCTTTTTTTGTTAGTAAAGAATTTAGTAATTAGTTTTTATTTAAAACCTTCTTAGCTTCTTCTAGACTTTCATTGATGTTTTTCTGCATCTTAATCGCTTTTTCTCTAAACTTGATAGCTAAATTTGTTTTAAGTTCAATTGTATCAGCATTGTCAGTTTGCAAGCCTTCTCTGATTTCTTTTGTGCTAAAACCTTGACTAAAATCTTTCATCCAGGTCATCATTTCGCCATGAGCGTTTTTTAATTTTTCCTTAGATGCATTAACCGTTGTACTATCTATTCCTGTAAGCGTATCAAGGTTTCTGATTTTTTTGTTGATATCACTCATTTTGGGCATTACATCATCATGAATTTCAATGGCTTTATCAATTTCCTTTTTAAAATCAGATTCAATTTTTGTTTTCTGCTCCTCGTTACAAGCTATAGCGATTATCGCTAAACCGACAAGAAACAAAGTTTTAAGAGTTTTCATTATTTAAGATTTATATATATTCAAATTGTTTACCAGGCAAAGGTCTAATTAATCCTTTAAGTTCCAAATTTAATAAAATACTTGCTGTTTTTGAAGTTGAATACTGGCAGTTAATGGCTATTTCATCAAGTTCAGCCTTTCTTTTTTTCTCAAGAATTTTAAGGCAAGTTTCTTCATCATCTGTTAATTCAACGAAGAGTTGTGTTTGTTTATTCTTTTTCTCTTTTGCAATATCCCAGTTGAGATGATAAATAATGTCAGCAGGATCGGTGAGTAAATGAGCCATTTGTCTTTTAATCAAAGAATTACAGCCTTTGCTGTATTGATCTGTAGGCCTACCAGGAACGGCAAATACATCTCGATTGTATGAGTTTGCAATATGCGCCGTAACTAAAGAACCTCCTTTTTCTGCGCTTTCAATAACAATTGTTGCCTGGCTTATCCCTGCGATGATTCGATTTCGAGATAAAAAGTTGTTACGATTAAATTCTTGATAACTACAAAAATCTGTCATGAAGCCACCGTTATTTTCAACATCTTTCTTGTATTTCTTATGAACTTTTGGGTAGATTTGATCGAGTCCGTGAGCCAAGCATGCAATGTTTTGTAAATTGTTTTTTATCGCAGCTTTATGAGCTGTAATGTCTGCACCATAAGCGAAGCCAGAAACAATAACTGGATTGAGTGGAGCGATGTTTTCAATCAATTTTTCACAAAACTCGATACCACTTGTTGTTATCTTTCTGGTTCCAACAATACTGATAATTTTTTTATTTTGTAAATCAATGTTACCTCTTGAAAACAATACAATTGGCGAATCAATACATTGTTTTAAATAATACGGATAGTTCTTATCTTTAAAGTAAGTGTAATCAATCTTTTCGTTTTCAATAAACCTGACTTCCTCTTCAGCTTTGGTCAAGTAGGCAGAATCTTTAAAAGCTTTCAACTTAACTTCACCTATACCAGTTAAGCTTTTTAAATCGTTTTTTGATTCATTAAAAATGGCTTTTGCAGAACCAAAATGCTGTATGAGCTTTTTAGCTGTTGTGTCTCCAACAGAAGGAATGAGTTTGAGTGCAATCGCATGTTGGAGTTCGTCTAGTGTCATTTTTAAAAAAGAGGAAATTCCTCTTGGGTTTATGAATTAATCTGTTTTTTCTTCGTTAATCTCCACGTCAATTTCTTCTTCATCTTTAGTCACTTCTTTAGATTCTTCTTGCTTAAACTCTTTACCAAGATAAACGAGAACTGATCCTTCATCTATCTCGACATCCATACTGTTCGAGTTAATAATGTTAAGCTTACCGTCTTCATTTTTAATAAATAAAGGAATAATATCAGACTCAACTTTACTTATTTCAACCAAGCCTCTGTAGTGCTCTTCAGAATTTAAATCAATTTCATTAATCTTAGGGAATCTTCTTGACAAGTTCACAAGTTTGATGTAATCATCAGTGTGAGAGAATAAGCCTTCCTCTGGATTTTGTTCAGGATCCTCCATTTCTTCAGAAGAAATAACACGGTAAGTTCCGTGTTCGCCAAAAGTTTTCGCAAAATTTTCAATTGCTTTTTTATTAACAGAAGTATTTCCTGTTAATGCCATCATATAACCCACGTCACTAAGCTCGATATTATCGATTAAATCATCAGAGTAAATATTAGCATGAATTGCATCAATTCCTTTTTGTTTAGCTTTCTCAATATTGCTCTTGTTGTTGTCAACAATAACAACGTGACGTTTATTATCTTTTAAATATTGAGCAATTAATCTTGAAAAAGATGATGAGCCAACGATCAAAATACCTTGTGCATCTGTTAAAAAGACACCAAATAATTTAGCAATAGGTCTTGCTGTCGTTGCGTTTAAAAGTACTGTTCCTAAGACGATTGTAAAGACTAAAGGCGTGATTAATTCAGCATTTGGAATATTTTGATTCATCAGTTTTAAACCAAATAAAGACGCGATACCAGCAGCAACAATACCACGAGGGCCCACCCAACTAATAAAGAGTTTTTCATTAAACTCTAAGGTTGAGTTGATGCTACTGAGGAAGACACCAAGCGGCCTTACAATAAATACAATCACCACAAATAGTATCAATGTTTCCCAGTTATAAACCAGCAATAAATCTTCGTAATTGATGTTTGCCGCAAGCAAAATAAACAAGATTGAAATCAATAAAACACTCAAGGATTCTTTAAAATAAAGTAATTCTTTAAGATTAGGAAGATTTGTGTGTCCCATAATGATTCCCATCACAACAACGGCTAAAAGTCCGCTTTCATGAGCAAATTGATCGGCAAGTACAAAAACACCTAGAACTGTAGCAAGCGTGAAAACGTTTAGTAAATAATGAGGAATCACCTTCTTTTTAACTGCAAAACTCAAAGCATGGGCAAAAGTAAATCCAAATGTAAATCCGAATAAAACAATTTTTCCAAATTCGATTAAAGCAGTTGTAGTGTAAGCTTCACCTTTACCAGCTAGAATAAATTCAAAAACTAAAACAGCAACCAAAGCGCCAATTGGGTCAATAAGAATTCCTTCCCATTTGAGAATAGATGAAACATCTTTCTTGAGCGGAATATTTCTAAGAATTGGTGAGATAACGGTAGGACCAGTCACGATAATTAATGCTGAAAAAAGCAAAGATATCTGCCAGCTTAGTCCTAAAATAAAATGTGCGGCAATACCAGCTCCTGCAAAGGTTATTGCAACAGCAACTGTGATTAATTTGACAATAACAGGGCCGACATTTAAAATTTCGCTTCGCCTTAATGTCAGACCTCCTTCAAAAAGAATAATAGCAATAGCTAATGAAACAAAGTAATATAAACTTTCACCAGGGAACAAACCAGATTCACCATTCCAAATAGGCTCGATGAGTTTCGTATTGTCAGGAGTAAAAAGTGTTGCCACAGGACCAACTAATAGTCCGATGAGGATTAAAGGTAAAATTGCAGGAATTTTTAAACGCCACGCAAACCACTGAGCAAGAATTCCTAAAATAATAATACCAGCTAACTCAACCATAAATAATTTTTGTTGTTAAAAATAGCATAATTCAAAAAATATGAAAGCCTAAATTAAGACAGATTTAGTATTTTGGCAATAAAAGCTTCATAATATGACAATATACCCGATTGAGACAGGGAATTTTAAGTTAGATGGAGGTGCAATGTTCGGTGTTGTTCCAAAATCACTTTGGCAAAGAACAAATCCTGCTGACTCAAATAATATGATTGATATTGCTGCAACTAGCCTTCTTATTGAAGATGGAGATCGATTGATTCTAATCGACACTGGTTTAGGCAATAAGCAGAGCGAAAAGTTTTTTAGTTATTATTACCGTTGGGGCGATCACAGTCTTGAAAATTCATTGAAAGCTAAAGGTTTTCATCCAGATGATATCACAGATGTTTTTTTGACACACTTACATTTTGACCATTGCGGTGGAAGTGTTCAGTGGAATAAAGACAAAACAGGTTACGAACTTGCATTTAAAAATGCTAAATTCTGGACAAATCGTGAACACTGGGATTGGGCTATTAATCCTAACGATAGAGAAAAGGCTTCTTTTCTGAAGGAAAACCTTTTACCAATCCAAGAATCTGGTCAACTTAATTTCCTCGAGCGTACCTCTCAGCGTCATTTTTATCAAGAACTGGGATTTGAGGTTATTTTTGTTGATGGTCATACCGATAAACAAATGATCCCTATCATAAGTTATAAAGGTAAAAAATTAGTTTTTGCAGCTGATCTGCTACCAACTGCAGGTCATGTGCCTTTGCCTTTTGTGATGGGTTATGATACCCGACCGCTTTTAACCTTAAAAGAAAAGAAAGCTTTTTTGGATGAAGCTGTAAATCAAAACTATTACTTATTTTTGGAGCATGATGCACATAATGAAATAATCACCTTAAAAGATACCGAAAAAGGTGCAAGACATCATGAAACATTTACATTTAACGAACTGTTTAATTAAACACATATTTATCTAATGAAATTTAATTCTTTAAAAAAAGTCACAGGCCTTGTTTTTGCCTCAGGACTTATGATTAGCTGTGCAAGTGGTCCTAAAATTGATGCTACACCGCTAACAAACGATTTTAGCGATGTCAAGAAATCTTCACTCTCTGAAGATGCTAGAAAATCTTGGGCCCACATGGACTTGGTCAAAGACACTGTCCCTGGGATGAGTACACAGCGTGCTTATGATGAACTGATCAAAGATTACGAAGGAAAAGAAGTTATTGTTGCTATTGTTGATAGCGGAATTGATATTGAGCACGAAGATTTAAAAGATGTTGTTTGGGTTAATCCTAAAGAAGTTGCTAATAATAATGTTGACGATGACAACAACGGATATGTTGACGATGTTCATGGCTGGAATTTTTTAGGAGACATCGTTGAAGAGAATCTTGAAATGACACGTATTGTCAGAGATTATCAAGATCAATTTGAAGGTAAAACTTTATCTGATGTTTCTGCTGAAGATAAAGAAAAGTTCGTTATGTACAAGGCTGCAAAAGCTGAACTTGATAAAGAAATTCAAGAAACACAGGCAAACCTTGGTTACTATAATAACTTAATTGAACAGTTAACAACTGCTCAAAAGAATTTGACAGACTCGCTTAAAGGTGAAGATTTAACTTTAGAAAATCTTAAAAACATGCAGTCTGATGATGAGAAAATCAATCAACAGAAAATGTTTTTGATGAACATCATGTCAAATGTTGGTGAAGATTTAGAAAAAGCTAAAAAGCAACTACAAGGCGGTATTGATTATTATGGAAACAGAGTTGATTCTCACTTTAACCTTGATTTAAATGCGCGTGCAGAAAAGTTAGGTGATGATGAAAATGACTTCACTGCTTCTATTTATGGAAACAACCAAGTTGCTGGTCCAGATCCTAAAAAAGAAGATGCTAAGCACGGAACTCACGTTGCTGGTATTGTTGCTGCAAAGAGAAATAACGACATCGGAATGGATGGTGTTGCTGAGAATGTGAGGATTATGGCTGTTAGAGCCGTTCCAGACGGTGATGAGTATGACAAAGATATCGCTATGGGTATTCGTTATGCAGTTGATAATGGTGCAAAAGTTATCAATACATCATTTGGTAAATACCACTCACCCCATCCTGATAAAGTTAACGAAGCTATCGCTTATGCTGCAAAGCATGACGTTTTAATTATTAATGCTGCTGGAAATGAAGGGATTGATCTTGATGAAAAACGTGTTTACCCTAACGATCAATGGCCAGAAAACGAAAATGAAATCGTTTCTAACTTTATCAACGTTGGTTCAATTACACCAAGCTATGGTGAAAATTTAGTCTCAGGTTTTTCAAATTACGGTCTTAAAAGTGTTGATGTATTTTCTCCAGGTTCAGCAATTTACGCGACAACGCCTTTAGACAAATACGAATTTTTACAAGGAACATCAATGGCATCTCCTAATGTTGCAGGTGTTGCTGCTGTTCTTCGTTCGCTTTTCCCAAAATTATCAGCGGAGCAAATTAAAGATGCTATCGTTAATAGTGGGTTAACAACTGATATGGAAGTTATTGTTGGTGGTAATGCTGAAGATATGCGACCATTTAATAAACTTTCTAAATCAGGAAAGATGGTGAACTTATACAACGCGATTATTTACGCATCAAAACTTTAATTTATGCTACGTTATTTTTTTAGTTTAAATCTTTTCATTTTTTCGCTTGTTGCTTTTGCGCAAAACGATACTTCATATTGGCAACAACACGTTGAATACACGATGAATATCGATTTTGATGTTAAAAAATATCAATACGATGGAGAGCAAGAGTTAGTTTATACAAACAATTCTCCAGATACACTTTATAAAGCTTATTATCATTTGTACTTCAATGCTTTTCAGCCAGGAAGTGAAATGGATGTCAGATCAAGAACGATTAAAGATCCAGACAGTAGAGTTGGAGATAGAATTTCTAAACTTTCAGAAGATGAAATCGGTTTTATAAAGGTTAAAAGTTTAATGCAAGACGGTGAGAATGCTTCTTATCAAGTCAAAGGAACTGTGCTTGAAGTCCGTTTGGCAAATCCGATTTTGCCAGGCAATAGTACAACTTTTGATATGAAATTTGAAGGTCAAGTCCCTGTGCAAATCAGAAGATCTGGTCGTAATTCAGCAGAAGGAGTGGCTTTGTCGATGACGCAATGGTATCCGAAATTAGCTGAATATGATTTTGAAGGTTGGCATGCTGATCCTTATATCGGTCGTGAATTTCACGGTGTTTGGGGAAATTTTGATGTCAAAATTAAAATTGACAAAAATTACATCTTAGGAGGATCAGGTTATTTGCAAAATCCTAATGAGATTGGTTATGGTTACGAGGATGAAGGTGTAAAAGTGAAAAGAAAAGGTAGAAAACTCACATGGCATTTTATCGCACCAGATGTTCATGATTTTACTTGGGCAGCAGATCCAGAGTATATCCATGATAAACGTACAGCTTATGATGGAACAACACTTCACTTTTTATATAAAGACAATCCAGATATTAAAGAAAATTGGGTCAATTTACAGGATAAAACTGAAGGACTTCTAAAGTATTTCAACAAGCATATTGGTCAATATCCGTACAAACAATATTCAGTTATTCAAGGAGGTGACGGAGGTATGGAGTATGCGATGAGTACTTTGATTACAGGTGAAAGAAGCTTTGGCAGTTTAGTTGGTGTCACAGCTCATGAATTAGCTCACGCTTGGTTTCAGCATTTGCTGGCAACGAACGAATCAAAACACGAGTGGATGGATGAAGGTTTTACTTCATATATATCAACTTTAGCTGAAAATGCTGTTTTTGAGAAAGATCCAGATTTTCCTCATCAAAGATCTTATAACTCTTACATTGGCTTAGCTAATTCAGGGTTTGAGCATCCGCAGACAACACATGCTGATCGTTATAAGTACAACGCGGCTTATGGAGCTTCTGCGTATTCAAAAGGAGCTGTTTTCTTATCTCAATTAGGCTACTTAATCGGTGAAGATAATTTGCAAAAAACAATTCATCGTTATTACGATGAGTGGAAATTTAAGCACCCAACTCCTAATGATTTTATCAGAATAGCTGAAAAAGTAAGTGATGCTGAACTGTCATGGTACCTTAATGATTGGACACGTACAACGAATCAGATTGATTATGCAATCACATCTGTACAAAACGATGTCACCCAAAATACAATCATCGTTAACCTAGAGCGTAAAGGCTTAATGCCGATGCCACTTGAAGTTGAGGTGACTTACGAAGACGGATCTACTCAAATGATTTATATTCCTTTGAGAATGATGCGCTGGACAAAACCAAACCCAGGTGTTGTAGAAGAGGATTGGCCTTGGGCATTTCCTACCTACAAACTTGAGCTACCTGTGACTAATTTTGCAATCACTAAAATTGAAATTGATCCAAGCCAATTTATGGCTGATGTTGATCGGACAAATAATGTGAAAGTATTGAAGTAATATTCCTTTGATTTAAAAATCTAAAGCCGTCAAATATAAAAGTTTGACGGCTTTTTTAATTTGCATTATTTCCTAAACACTCATGATTTCGTGAGTTTCTAAAAGCTTTTCTTGCCTCAGTCTTAAGATGATTTGGACAATGGCCAGAACATCTTTTTCGCAATAAGTGACAATTCTGTTGATGTCTTTTTCTTTGTAATAAACATCTTTCACTTGGCTACCATCGATATCATCTTTTGGCGAAGGGACTTTTAAAATAGCAGTCAAAAGTTTAAGCGATGTGTAATGCTTATAATCGCCAAATTTCCAGAGTTCTAAAGTATCTAGATAAGGAATTTCCCAAGGTTTCTTTCCAAATAAATTAAGCTTTTTAGGAAGTTTGATTCCATTAATCAGCATACGTCTTGCGATGTAGGGAAAATCAAATTCCTTTCCATTATGTGCGCAAAGCAAATGTTGATTTTGATTAAAATGTGTATTTAAAAGTGATTTAAATTCTAACAGAAGTTCTTTTTCTTCACCTGAAAAACTTTTCATTCTAAACTGTCTTTCACTTTCTTTGGTTACGAGAAAGCCAACCGAAATACAAACGATTTTCCCAAACTCAGCCCAGATACCGGCATTTTCATAAAAGTTTTCAGCGGTTTCTTCTTTTCTTTTATAAGCTGTTTTTGTGTCAAAAAGCTCTTGCGTTGTCGGATCAAGTTCTTGAAAATCCTCATATTCAGGAACTGTTTCAATATCTAAAAAAAGAATATTGTCAAGGTGAAGTTTATCTAACATAATTATTGGTTTTTCAGCATTTGGTAGGCTTCATCGATATAGATATAAAAATCTTTAGGAAATTCATTCACTTTTTCTTCGTCTCTTTTATGTCCTAGTCTTACAACCACTAAATCATCTTCAGGAATGCTGATGACGTATTGACCTAAAATACCACGCATACTAAAAATGTGTTTGTTTTTATAATCGCTGATCCAAAACCCATAGCCGTAAGGACTGTCTTTGAAGCGTGCTTTTGTAGCTTTTTCAACAAATTTAGGTTTGATAATTTGTTCTCCGTTCCATTGTCCGTTTTGTGAAAAAAGTTGTCCGATTTTCGCGAAATCTCGTGCGTTAGAAGCGATGCAACAATATGTTTTCTCCATGCCATTATCAATTCCATCAAGTTGCCAATAAGCTGTATCTTTCATGCCTAAAGGTTTCCAAATACTTTGGCTGAGGTATTCTGAAAGGTTTTTACCAACTGCTTTTGTGATAATCATCCCGAGAAGTTGCGTGTTTCCGCTGAGGTACTTAAAACTTTCACCAGGTTTTTCATCAATAGCTAAACTTTCAATGAGCTCAGAAATATTATCATCATAATAAGCTTTCGCTGTCATTGAGAATGGACTGTAATAATGTTCTTCCCAATTTAAACCAGATGCCATCGAGGCTAAATCGCCAACTGTGGTTTGATCGGCAAACTCACCTTTAAAGTCTGGATAGAAATCAGTGATGGGTTGATCTAAGCTTTTAATAAACCCATCTTGAATGGCTTTAAAAAGTAAAACACTCGTAATGCTCTTTGCCATTGAAAAGGAATTTGTTTTAGAGTCTTTTGAATAATCTTCAGCATAATCTTCGTAAACAATTTTACCGTTTTTAATAATCAGGTATGCGATTGTTCCGTATTCGTCATAAGTGTCTTTTAAACGGCCTGTCGGTTTGATGTTTGATTCTTTTTCTTTCCAAGGCTGAACGGTTTTGTTTTCAATCGTCCGGTTATCGAAATAAGGATAATCATCTATAAAAGCAGTTTTGTGACCAGTGAAGTAAACAACACGAATACCCTTTAAAATATAGGTTGCATCGAATATGTAGAGAAGGACAAAGATTAAAAGTAGTAGACCAATAACCCATTTCAGGACTTGACGAATGACTTTCATGAAGGAGAATATTAATTATTTGTCTCTAAGATAATTGAATTTTTTAACTTTGATTTATAAGCAACTCAAATGGATAAGAAAGAAACAATAAAAAGTCGTGTCAAAACATTAAAATCTTTGTTTTACTTCACAGGTTTAGTGTGGATTGGATTTCTGATTTACACAATTTATGTGTTTATGAACAAAGCTTTTGAGTCATCTTTACTGATTGCACTTTTACTCATTGTCTCTGCAATGATGATTTTGCAATATCTGAAAAAGAATGAAGTCAAAAAGCTGAAGCAACTTGAAGAGGAAGAGTAAGCTTTTTTATGGCATAAAAAAGCTGCTTGAGTTTATTCAAACAGCTTATAGATTATTTTAATCTGTCACATTAACTTACCAGATTCTCACGCGCTCTTCTGGAGCGATGTAAAGGCTGTCAGTTTCTTTAATATCAAACGCTTCATAGAAAGCATCAACATTCTGTAAAGGAACATAAGCTCTGTATTTTCCAGGTGAATGCGGATCAGTTTTGACTTGTGTTTTTAAAGCTTCATCTCTTGTTTTAGTTCTCCAAACAGTTGCCCAAGAAACAAAGAATCTCTGTTCTGGCGTTAAGCCTTCAATTTTTCCAGGATTTCCATTTTCTTTTAAGTGCATTTGTAAACCATCATAAGCGCCTAAAACTCCACCTAAATCACCGATGTTTTCACCTAATGTGAAATCTCCATCAACATAAACACTATCAAGAACTTCAATAGAACTATAAAGATCAGCAAGTGCTTTTCCTCTTTCCGTGAATTGTTTTAAATCTTCTTCAGACCACCAGTTTTTTAAGTTTCCTTCAGCGTCAAAACGCGCACCACTATCATCAAAAGCATGAGAGATTTCATGACCAATCACAGCACCAATTCCACCGTAATTCACAGCTGCATCAGCTTTATAATCATAGAAAGGTGGTTGTAAAATTGCTGCTGGAAATACAATTTCGTTAAACATTGGGTTAAAGTAAGCATTCACTATTTGCGGTGCCATTCCCCATTCTGTTTTGTCAACAGGCTCACCAATTTTAGAAAGATTATCTTGGTAATTCCACTCACCAACAGCAACCATATTTTCGTAGTAAGATTTGTCTTTATTAACTTTTAAATCAGAGTAATCTTTAAACTCGTCTGGGTAACCAATTTTAACAGTAAATTTCTCTAGTTTCTTAATTGCTTCAGCTTTTGAGTCTTCTGACATCCACTCAAGATTATCAATTCTTTTTTCAAAAGCCAAGATGACATTTTGTATCATCGCTTCAGCTTTTTGCTTAGCTTCCGGTGGAAATTTCGCATCAACATAAAGCTGTCCAACAGCTTCACCAATTGTATTGTTCACAACAGAAAGCGCTCTTTCGTCAAGTGGACGTTGCGCTTGAGCACCGCTAAGTGTTTTGCTGTAAAAATTCCAGCTTGTTTTTTCGATATCTTCTGATAAATAACCTGAAGCATCATTTAAAGTTGACCAACGTAATAAAACTTTCCAATCATCTACGTTTCCTCTTTTAAGCATTTTATCAAGCGTTGTCATGTACTTAGTTTCCATGACTAAAACAGTATCAGGTAATTTCTCGACGCCTAAATCTGTCATGTATTTTTTCCAGTCAACGCTGCTTGCTGCTTTGTCAAGGTTGTCAACATGAAATCTATTGTTGTAATTTCTAAAATCACGACGTTCAACTTTCGTTAAACGATCTTTAGCCAATTCAGTTTCTAAAGCTAAAATACGATTAGCTTGATCACGCGCATCTTCCTCAGAATCGCCTAAGTATTGAAGCATTTCAGTCACGAAATCAACATATTGCTTTCTGATTTTTTTGGAATCTTCATCATCTTTTAAATAATAATCACGCTCAGGTAAACCTAAACTTCCAGTCCCGATGTAAGCAATATTAATGTTACTATCATTCGGGTCTGAATAAGCTGATAAACTAAAGAATGGAGATGAAATTTCAGAACTGTTTTTAGCCAATAATTCTTGTAAATCTTTAGCGTTTTTAATCGCTTCAATTTTATTTATGCTTGCTTCAATTGGCTTTAAACCCTCTTCATTACGGCGTTCAGTATCCATAATTGAGTTAAACACATTGAGTGCTTTTGCTTGATCAGTTCCAGCTTCATATTGACCAGAAGATTCAGCTTTTTTAAGGATTTCTAAAACATCATTGTCTGTCTTTTGACGTAAAATCTGGAAGCCTCCCCAGCTCGTTCTGTCGTCTGGAATTTCAGCTGTTGCGTTCCATTGACCGTTTACATAGGTGTAAAAATCATCTTGTGGTCGCACATCCTGATCCATGTACTTGACATCAATCCCTGGAGCAGATTCTGCAATTTCATTTTTTTGTTCGCCATCTTGACAACTTGCAAGAACTGCAAGCGAGGCCAAAGACAAAGTTAATTGTTTGATTTTCATTTTGTTATTGTTTTAATAATATGTCTAATTATTTCTGTAAAGTTACACTTATTTGTTTTCCTTTTCAGTGAAGTCTTTATCATGGCTTTGTTTAAGCTTTAAAACATCTTTGACGTTTTCATTAGGGACGAGAATGGATAAAACGTAATGCGCTATTTTCCATTGGTTATTTTCTTTAACAAGTGTTCCGCTTCCTCTGCATAAACCCATGTGTTCAGAATCTAAAACTTCATCAAACCAAGCTGTATTTCCATTTTTATTAAAATAAATATTTCTTTGTTGAGGTATAAAAGTCCAAGCTTTTCCTCTTTTAAAATGTGGAAGTGCGTATTTTTTAAATTTTTTGAGTTGCCAGTTTTCAGTTGCATCTGTTCCAATAAAAATGGCTTCATTTGTCATTAAACCAAAGAAGATATCTTCATCGGCATTTGCTGCTGCGTTGTGCCATTGATCTAAAGTTTTGTTGATTTCAGTTTTGTCTTGAGCAAAAAGTGAAATTTGAAAACAGAAGATAAATATGAGGAACTTAATTTTCATTTTGAAATTCAAAATTTGGGGTTTCTATATAAATCTCGTTGATCTGAATATTTAAACTGCTGTAGCCTTGGACCAATTTATAAATAGATTCGTTGATTTTTGAAGAGTCTTGACTTCTAAAATACAAGAGCTGCTTCAATCTTCTGGTTTGCGTTTCGATCAGTTTAAGACGAGACTGAACGGTTTTTTTCTGAAGAGGATCAGGAATACTTTTTTGTAATGAATCAGAAATACGAATAATGTTATCTGTGTTATTTAAAACTTCAGAAATACTAAAATTTTTCATTCTATTTATTTCAGATTGTAAGGCAACATAGGCATTCCAATCCATAGCAACTTCGCTAGCTGGTTTGCTTAATTGTTGAATAAAAATGGTGTCAACTTGAACTTTATTTTCGTAGAAATCAATTTTTTCTTGGGTATCATTTTTAGAATTTTTATCATTTTGACATGATAGAAAAGCTAGACAAAATAAAATTCCACATACTTTTTTCATAAGAATAATCCATTTTGATTTTGCAAAAAGGGGACTTTACAATTATACTATTTTTAGCAAGAATGCTTGCATCAATGTTTATATTTGTCAAAAATTAAATTTATGGCAAAAACACTCATCATCGGAGCTTGTGGCCAGATAGGTTCTGAGCTTTCTGCAAAACTAAGAGAGAAACACGGTAAGGATAACATCATCGCAAGTGACATTCGGGAAGGTTCGGAAGACATTATGAATGCAGGTCCTTTTGAGGTTCTGGATGCAACAGATTTCCATGCTTTGCAAGATACTATTTTACATTATGATATTGACACCGTTTATCTCATGGCAGCGATGTTAAGTGGAACTGCTGAAAAGTTTCCGATGAAAGCTTGGCAGCTTAATATGGAGACTTTATTTAATGTATTGAATCTTGCTAAAGAGAATAAAATCAGTAAAGTGTTTTGGCCATCAAGTATTGCCGTTTTTGGACCTACAACACCGAAAATGGATACGCCACAGCAAACTGTAATGGAACCATCAACCGTTTATGGTATCAGTAAACAAGCAGGTGAGCGTTGGTGCGAATATTATTTTAAGCGTTACGGCGTTGATGTGAGAAGTATTCGATACCCAGGTTTAATCAGTTATAAAACGCCTCCAGGTGGCGGCACAACCGATTATGCAATTGAGATCTTTCATTCAGCAGCAAAAGGAGAGAAGTACACGTCTTTTTTAAGTGAAGAAACAGCTTTGCCAATGATGTATATGGATGATGCGATTAAGGCGACAATCCAGTTGATGGAAGCTGATGCTGATGATGTTAAAGTTAGATCATCTTACAATTTAGGCGGCATTAGTTTTACACCAAAAGTATTGGCTGATGCAATTAGAAAAGAAGTTCCTGGTTTTGAAATCGATTACGAACCAGATTTTAGACAACCTATTGCCGATTCTTGGCCGTCAAAAATTGATGACACTGAAGCACAAAAAGATTGGAACTGGCAACATGAATATGATCTTGAAGCTATGGTGAGTGCCATGCTTAAAGGCGTTAAAAGTTTAAAATAAATTTTCAGTAAAATGATAAAACAAAAAAGCTCCAATGACGGAGCTTTTTTTGATTTATAAGATAAAGGTTAATTTATCCTTTAAAGCTTGCGCTTAAATATTCTCTATTCATACGTGCGATGTTTTCTAAAGAAATGCCTTTTGGACATTCTAACTCACATGCGCCTGTGTTTGTACAGTTCCCAAAACCTTCATTATCCATTTGGTGAACCATGTTTAAAACACGTTCTGTCGCTTCAACTTCACCTTGTGGTAGCAAAGCATATTGAGAAACTTTAGCTGAGGTGAATAACATTGCACTTGCATTTTTACATGCGGCAACACAAGCACCACATCCAATACATGTTGCTGCGTTGAAAGATAAATCTGCGTTTTCTTTCTCTACAGGAATGCTGTTCGCATCTTGTGTGTTTCCAGATGTATTCACAGAGATATAACCTCCTGCATGCTGAATTCTATCAAAAGCAGAACGATCAACAACTAAGTCTCTAATCACAGGGAAAGCTTTTGCTCTAAATGGTTCAATTGTAATTGTATCACCATCTTTAAAGCGTCTCATATGAAGTTGGCAAGTTGTAATCCCTCTATCAGGACCATGTGGCTCGCCATTAATCTGTAGTGAACACATCCCACAAATACCTTCACGGCAATCGTGGTCAAATTCTACTGGCTCAACGTTCTTTTCAACAAGTTCGTTGTTAAGGATGTCAAGCATTTCTAAGAAGGACATATCACCATGAATGCCATCTAAGTCGTAAGTCTCAAATCCTCCTTTTGCGTTAGCATCTTCTTGACGCCATATATTTAATTTAAGTTTCATACTCTTTGATAATTAGTTGTTACAAATTCAGAAAAACTATTAAGCTTCTTATTTATAACTTCTTGTTTTCAATTCAATATTTTCAAAATTCAAGTCTTCTTTATGCATGACTGCTTCGCTAGGTTTTCCTTTGAATTCCCATGCAGCGACATATTTAAAGTTCTCATCATCTCTCATCGCTTCGCCATCTTCAGTTTGGTATTCTTCTCTAAAGTGACCGCCACAAGATTCATTTCTGTGTAAAGCATCTTTTGCAAAAAGTTCAGCTAATTCTAAGAAATCTGCGACACGTGTTGCTTTTTCAAGTTCAGCATTTTTTGACTCTGCTTTACCTGTTACACGTACATTTTTATAAAACTCGTCTCTCAGTTCTGCAATTTCATGAATTGCTTCTTCTAAACCTTTAGCATTTCTTGACATTCCACTTTTGTTCCACATAATCAATCCTAATTTTCTGTGGAAGTAATCAACTGGTTTTTCACCATTCACGTTGATCAGTTTGTCAATTGTATTTCTAACAGATTTTTCAGCTTCTTCAAATTCTTTTGAGTCTGTTGAAATTTCTCCTGTTCTAATATCATCAGCTAAGTAGTTACCAATTGTATAAGGTAATACGAAATAACCATCTGCAAGACCTTGCATCAATGCTGAAGCACCAAGTCTGTTTGCACCGTGATCAGAGAAGTTTGCTTCTCCAATAGCGTAACAACCAGGAACTGTCGTCATTAAATCGTAATCAACCCAAAGTCCGCCCATCGTATAGTGAACCGCTGGATAAATCATCATTGGTGTTTCGTATGGATTTTCATCAGTAATTTTTTGATACATGTCAAAAAGGTTACCGTATTTTGACTCAACAACTTGCTTACCTAAACGTATAATCTCTTCTTGAGAAGGGTTTTTATGTCCAGATGTAAAAGCTTTTTCCTTTCCGTAACGGTGGATGGCACTTTTGAAATCAAGGTAAACTGCTTGACCTTGTTTGTTGACACCAAAACCAGCATCACATCTTTCTTTAGCAGCTCTTGACGCCACATCACGCGGCACAAGGTTACCAAATGCAGGGTATCTTCTTTCTAAATAGTAATCTCTGTTTTCTTCATCAATTTGTGTTGGCTTTAATTTGCCTTCACGAATTGCAATTGAATCTTCTTTTTTCTTTGGCACCCAGATACGTCCATCATTACGTAATGATTCTGACATCAAGGTTAATTTTGCTTGCAAGTCACCAGAAACTGGAATACAAGTCGGGTGAATTTGTGTATAACAAGGGTTAGCAAAGAAAGCACCTTTTTTGTGTGTTCTCCAAGCTGCAGTCACGTTACTTCCCATCGCATTTGTCGATAAGTAGAAAACGTTTCCGTAACCACCTGAAGCAATCACAACAGCGTGAGCTGAATGTCTTTCAATTTCACCAGTGACTAAATCTCTAGCGATAATTCCTCTTGCTTTTTCGTCAACAACAACAAGTTCCATCATTTCGTGACGGTTGAATGCTTGAATTTTACCACGGTTTATTTGTCTATTCATCGCTGAATAAGCACCGAGTAAAAGTTGCTGACCTGTTTGACCTTTAGCATAAAATGTACGTGAAACAAGTACACCACCAAAAGATCTGTTATCTAGTAAACCTCCGTATTCTCTAGCGAATGGTACACCTTGAGCAACACATTGGTCAATAATATTTCCTGAAACTTCAGCTAATCGATATACGTTTTCTTCTCTTGAGCGGTAGTCACCGCCTTTAACTGTATCGTAAAATAAGCGATAGTTTGAGTCACCATCACCTTGATAGTTTTTTGCAGCATTGATACCGCCTTGTGCCGCAATTGAATGCGCACGACGCGGTGAATCTTGAAAGCAAAATGTTTTGACATTGTAGCCTAATTCTGCTAAAGTTGCAGCTGCACTACCACCTGCTAGTCCTGTTCCAACAACAATAACATCTATATTTCTCTTATTGGCAGGGTTAACGAGGTCGATTTCGTTTTTATATTTTGTCCATTTGTCTGCAATGGGACCTTGAGGTACTTTTGAATCTAAAACTGACATAATCCTTTCCTGTTAATTATTAATATAGTGAAATACAGCAATAAAGATGAATCCTAGAGGAATCACAACAGCAAAAGCTTTTGCGAAAACCGTTAAGGCTCTTGAATATTTATTGTTGAATCCGATTGATTGAAATGATGACGCAAATCCATGAAGGAGGTGCAACATCAAAAAGATAAATGAGATGGCATAAAGACCAGTTCTAATCGGGTCTCCTGCAAATTTAGCAACAGTTTCTGAGTAGTAACGTGTTGGATCTTCAGGATGACTTTCTATATATTTGTGAACGATTTCAGGGAACCAAAAGTCGTAGAAATGAAGACCTAAGAACAATAAAATAACTGCTCCAGAGAAAATCATATTTCTTGACATCCAACTTGAGTTAGCACCGCCACTGTACTTTTTGTACTTGACAACACGCGCTTTGTTGTTTTGGATCTCTAAAATAAATCCCATGATAAAATGAAAAACAACACCAAAAATTAAAACTGGTTGTAAAACAGCTTGCACTAAGAAATTTGTTCCCATAAAATGAGAAATTTCGTTGAAAGTGTCTTCGCTAAATACAGAAGTAAAATTAATTGTGAAATGTTGTGCTAAAAATAGAACTAAAAATAGTCCTGAAAGTGCCATAGCAAATTTCCTTGCTATTGATGTTTTTGATATCCCACTCATTACAATTTGTTTGAAATTTACACCAAAAGTACACTTGATATTGATTAAATACAAGTGAGGCCTTATATTTAAATATAATTTAGAATAGTTTTAAAGTTAAAAACACTTGATTTTTTCTCAGATAAATTTAAAATTCAAAGATTTAATTCATTTAAGGCTAAAAATATTTGATTTGTCATTCAAAAATTAAATCTAGAAATTCTGATTTAAATTTCATGATGTTTAAGAAATTATTTGAATAAATTTGATTTTAGTTCTATATAAATTTTGAGCCAACACTTATGAAATCTATCAACCTGCGATCACCACTATATTATGATAAACGAGGAAATGGCAATCATGTACTTTTATTTGTTCATGGTTTTTTAGAAAGTTCAAAGATGTGGAATTCAGTATTATCACATTTCGATGAAGAGAAATACACAGTTTACACAATCGATTTACCAGGACATGGTGATTCTCCTGTTTTTGAAGAAGCAAATAATTTAGAAAAGTTAGCAGAACTTATTTTTGAGTTTGTCAAACTTCATAAAATCGATGAACTCTCAATCATCGGTCATTCATTAGGCGGTTATATCGCTTTAGCTTTTGCTGAAAAATACCCTGATATTTTACAAAAATTGATTTTGCTGAACTCTACTTCTTTAGCGGATTCAGATGTAAGAAAAAAAGACAGAAATCGAGCGATTGAATTATTGAAAAAACATCCACGAGCCTTTAAGTCAATGGCTGTCAAGAATTTGTTTTTACCAGAAACACATCAGAAATATGAATTTAATAAAGCTGCAGAAGTCGCCCAACAATGTGAAACTCAAGCTTTGATTTTAATAACGGAGGCCATGCGTGACAGACGAGATAGATCTGATATTTTGAATCAGTTTAATTCACAAAGTTTACTTATTTTCGGAGATCAAGATCAAATTGCAAGCTTTCAAGATATTGAATCTGTGATTGAAAAATACGATTTAAACACAGCTGTATTATCTGGTGGACACATGAGTTTGATCGAGCATCCCGAGAAAGTGATTCAGCTGATAAAAGAATTTTTATGATAAAGAAAAATGCACAAATAGAAGGTCAAAACGGAAAACCTATCTTGATTGATTATACTTATTCTAAAAGATTTACAAATCAAGAGCTCGTTATCTTTTGTCACGGCTACAAAGGTTTTAAAGACTGGGGCGCTTGGCATCTGATCGCTGAAGCTTTTGCTGAAAAAGGAATTGCTTTTCTAAAATTTAATTTTTCACATTACGGTGGTACACTTGAATCTCCTTCGACTTTTGAAGATTTACAAGCTTTTGGACAAGATAATTATTCCAAACAACTGAATGATTTAGGTTTAGTGATTGATTGGGTTGAGCGTGAATTTGCTACTAATCCGCATATTATCACAAAAAACTTAATTTGATTGGTCACAGCAGAGGCGGAGGCATTGTTTATCTTAAAGCTGCTGAAGATAAGAGAATTCAGAAAGTCATTTCATGGTCATCCGTAGCGGATTTTAAAGAAAGATTTCCAAAAGGAGATGATTTCGAAGAGTGGAAAGGAAAAGGTGTTTACCATGTCAAGAATGGACGAACAGGCCAAATGATGCCGCATTATTTTCAATTTTTTGAAGATTTTCAAGCCAATGAAAAACGTTTGTCAATTTTGGAACAAGCTAAAAATTTGCAACAGACAGCATTAATCGTTCACGGAACTTCAGATGAAGCTGTCAACTTAAATGACGCGAATAGACTGGCTGAAGTAATTCCGAATTCTGAAATGTACTTCATCAAAGATGCGAATCATGTTTATGGTATGAAACATCCTTTTGAAGCTTCTGTTTTACCAAAACAAACACAAGACCTCATCAAGGTCAGTGTTGATTTTATTTTAGAAAATTCAAATTAAAACTTTCTCTTTTCTAAGAAAAAATCTTTCATGAGCTGTGCGGCTTCTTCTTCCATAATGCCAAACTCGACCTTTGTTTTAGGATGAAGTTTAGCTTGCATTGATCGGTAACCGCGTTTGGCATCTTCTGCTGCAAAAACAATTTTGGAGATTTGACTCCAGTATAAAGCGCCTGCACACATTTGGCAAGGTTCAAGCGTTACATAAAGCGTACAATCGTGCAAATATTTTCCGCCGATATAATTGGCTGCTGCTGTGATAGCCTGCATTTCTGCATGGGCAGTGACATCGGTGAGTTGTTCTGTTAAATTATGTGCCTGGGCTATAATTTGATTACCATGCGTGATGATCGCGCCTACAGGAATTTCAGCTTTTTCGTATGCCATTTCGGCTTGTTGAAAAGCTTTTTTCATGAAATAATTATCGTCAAATGGTTGAAGCATATTCAAAAATACAATTTCTAATTGGTAACTTTGTGGTATGGATTATGAATTGCTTTCAAAAATTGATTCGCCAGCAGATTTAAAAGAATTAAGTCAAGCTGAATTATTAGAGTTGACATCTGAATTACGTGCTTTTATCATCGATGTTGTTTCGACTAAAGAAGGACATTTGGGTGCAAGTTTAGGCGTTGTAGAACTCACAGTTGCATTGCATAAAGTTTTTGAAACACCTGAAGATTTGCTCGTGTGGGATGTCGGACATCAAGCTTATGGCCATAAAATACTAACTGGAAGACGCAAAATTTTTGAAACAAATCGACGTCTCAACGGCATCAGTGGATTTCCGAAACCTGATGAAAGTCAATACGACACTTTTGGTGTTGGCCATAGTTCAACTTCTATTTCTGCCGCTTTAGGAATGGCAATCGCCTCACAATTAAAAGGCGACAAAGAAAAACAACATATCGCTGTGATTGGTGATGCATCAATTGCTGCAGGGATGGCTTTTGAAGGATTAAATCACGCAGGCGTCACGGATGCTAATTTATTAGTGATTTTAAATGATAATGCTATCGGTATTGATCCAAGTGTTGGCGCACTTAAAAATTATTTAACCAAAGCTAAAATAGGTCGAAAACCAGCTCAAGATAATATGATTGAAACTCTGAATTTCAATTATGAAGGCCCGATTGATGGTCATGATTTGCCTAAACTCATTGAAACTCTAGAAAAGCTCAAGCAAGTCAAAGGGCCAAAGTTTTTGCATGTGATCACTAAAAAAGGAAAAGGATTAAAAAGTGCTGAGCAAGATCAGGTCACTTATCATGCACCAGGGCAGTTTGATAAAAACACTGGAGAACTTTTGCCTAAAGATGACAGAAATTTACCTCCTAAATTTCAGGATGTTTTTGGTTTATCATTATTAGAATTAGCACGAGAGAATCAAAATATTGTTGGCATTACTCCTGCAATGCCAACAGGAAGTTCTTTGAAATATATGATGCAAGAAATGCCAAATCGTGCATTTGACGTCGGTATTGCTGAGCAGCATGCTGTTACTTTTGCTGCTGGATTAGCAACGCAGGGGCAGAAAGTTTTTTGCACGATCTATTCAACATTTTTACAACGTGCTTATGATCAATTGATTCACGATGTTGCATTGCAAAACTTACCGATTGTTTTCTGTATTGATCGTGCTGGTTTGGTTGGTAATGATGGAGCAACACATCACGGTAGCTTTGATTTAGCTTACCTCAATTGTATTCCGAATATGGTGATTGCAGCGCCTTCATCTGCTATTGAGTTGAGACAAATGCTTTATACAGCCTCTCTATATGATGAACATCCTTTCGCGATTCGTTATCCACGTGGAAGAGCTTTTAATATAGATTGGCAAGTTGATTTTGAAAAAATTGAAATTGGAAAAGCAAAGCAAATTTCAGAAGGTCATGATATTGCTATTTTGAGTTTAGGAAGTGTGGCTCATGAAGTTCAAAATGCTATAAAATTGGTTGAAGATCAATGTCAGCCTAGTCATTATGATTTTAGATTTTTAAAACCGCTTGATTGTAAAATACTTCATCAAATTTTTAACACATATGATAAAATTATCACTGTTGAAGATGGTTCTGTTATAGGTGGTTTTGGCAGTGTTGTTTTAAGTGAAGCGCAACAGAAAAATTATCTTGGAGAAATCCATCCATTAGGCATTCCTGATATATTTATTGAGCATGGAAGTCCTGAAGAACTTTATGATCTTGTTGGTTTATCGGCTGATAAAATCGCTTTAAAGATTAAAGAAATGCTTTAATTCTTACTGAAGTTTCTACCAATTTCATCTGGGTAATATTCGTGTACAGGCTTACTTTGATAAAAGGCTTTTGTATTAATTTCTAAAGCTGTTAAAGGGCCTTTAAAAGCTGCACCTGTATCAACATTCCAGATGTTTACTGCATTAACTGGTTCAGTTTTTCCTAAACGCGTGACAGGTGTATGACCAATGTATATCTCCTTGAAATGTTTTAATCTTTTAGGGTATGTTTTGTCTTCTTTAGTTATTCTATTGTCCAATGCTAAAGCCATTTCCCATAAAGTCCTGTCCCAATAAACTGTGTCTTCGTGATATTCAAATTGAGGGCCACTCATGTTTGAAAATCCTGCATGAAGAAATAATCGATTTTGTTCGTCGATGATATAATCTTCTAAATTGTCTAAAAAATTAATATGTAAATCTATCGTCGTTTGGTCTAAATTCTCGTAGGTTTTTTTTGTGCTTTTACCGCCGTGCTGTAACCATTTTTCATTATTGAAATCTGTGGTTAGCCATTGTAAAACCAAATCGTCATGATTACCTCTAATAAAACGACAATTTAATTCTTCTTTGATTTGAATTAAATATGAAACCACGTGAGCAGAATCGCTCCAGCCATCAACATAATCGCCAAGAAAGATGAGTTGATCTTCGTCTCTTAAATCTAATTTTTGGAGAAGATCTTTTAGTGCAAGTAATCCACCATGGATGTCACCAATCACATAAGTTTTAGGCATTTTAGTTGTATTTGATTTTTCTTAGAATTCGTAATTTATCTTTTACGCCTTGATATGCCAAGTCAAAATCATTTTTTAGCAAATTTTTGGCTAAATTAAGTTTATCTAGTGCATCTTCAAATCCATTGAGATAGGCGATTAAGTAAATGCTTGGCAATTGTTCAAGATCACGAATTTCTGAATTTGCCAGTTTTAAATTTTTTTCAATTTTTTTTAAAAGTGTAGCATTGTGATTCATATAATGGCTTAATGTTTTTGCATCGTATTGTGGCGGATCAAAAAGCATCTCTGTTTGGATATCGTAACTCATTGTATTCTTAAACCTGATGCTGACTTTTTCAAGTGGATAATGATTGAATTTTGTTTTCAAACCTAAATGAACGTATTCTACAATTTCGAATTTTTCGTCATCATAACTTATTTTGACTTCATCAAAAGTTGAGTAAAAAAGTTTGACTTGTTCATTGATAAGTTCAATATTGACACGTGAGAGAAATTCTTGCTTATCTCTATTTACTTTTTGTCCAGCCCAGCAAACAACAAAATATTCTTTAAAGACATGATATTGAGGGTTGAAGTCTTTTGCCTTTTCCATAAACTCAAAGACGTTGTCAAGAGTATATTTGATGGTGTTATGCGAGTTGTCTTCAATGGTTTTTACAGCGATGTGATTGCTGTGTTTATCAGAGTTGAATTCTTTTGGTATAGGTTTGCTATTGCTGCCTTGTCGAGCAAAAGCTTGATTTCTTTTATATTTCCATATATTCTTACGTAGCGAACAGATGCTGCTTTCTTCTTTTGGGTAAATGCTGACTAAGCCAACGACTTTTTGATTTGGCAAATGTGGGAATTGAACATTCTCGTAAATAATACGCGGCGGATTGTTGAGATAGGCATTGATGAGGTTTTGAATTTTACTGTCATCAAAAAAATCAGTGCCAATCACTTCATTGTCTTGATCTGTTACGCCGACAACTATAAAACTTGCGTTATTCGGGTTTGAGTTGGCTAAGGCGCAAACATGCTTCAGAAATTTAGCTTTACCTTCTTTTGAGCTTAAATTGAGTTGTTGTTTTTTATCATAGAAACTATTCTCACTACTATGTGCTAAAAGGTTTTTAACAAGAAGGCGTTTATTAAGCATCGTGTTGTAAAATTACACTTTTAAACTGAATAAAAATAAAAGGTATAAAAAAAGCGAGACCTTTTAAAGTCTCGCTTTCAATTGGATAATTCTATAAATTATGATTTAGAAATTGAACTTAACACTTAAGCTCCATTGTCTGTCAAATCCGAAATAACCTCTGTTTGTTTCGCTAATTCCTTTGAATGTACGATCACCAGCTTCAACTGCTTTGTTTGAACTTAAGCTAGTTAAGTAAACTTCGTTGAACAAGTTATCAATACTTCCACGGAATTCTAAAGATTTTTTACCTTCTAACTCTAACTCATATGATGCTCCGATTCTCACTAAATCGTAAGATGGCAATTCAATAATTGTGTTATCACCGTTAGGGTCAGTAAATTCAAGAGGATCTAAGTCCGCGAAAAGATCAGCGTAGTAGTACCAATCAGCATCAACACTTAAGTTTCTTGTAATTCTATAGTTAGCACCTAAGCTAAAAGTTGTTTGTGGTGCGTTACCAATTTTCTCACCATCAACATAAGATTCTGTTCCTGATAAAGAAGGAATGATCTCTAGACTATTTGAGTCATAAACATCTTGAAGTGGGTTGTCTGAATATTCCCAGTTGCCGATAGCTGCAAGACCTTTAATTGTTAGTCCATCAATTGGTTTGTAAACGAAATCTAATTCTGCACCGTAGTGAGTTTGTTCAATTTGCGTAAAGTTTGTGATATATTCTTCATCGATACCATCATTACCAACTAGATCTGCTCTAATTGTACCTGTATCAGTTCTGTTAGCCCATTTTGTCCAGTATGCATTAAGGTTCATGCTAAACTTTTCTAGAGACAAACCGTAACCAACTTCGATACCTGTGATATCCTCATTTTCAGCTAATGGATTGATATCGTTAGAATATCTTTTGTAAATGTTATCGTGGAAAGGTTGTCTTGAGTAGAAACCTGCATTTACGAAAACATTATGATTATCATTAATGATATAATTTAAACCAGCTTTAAGGTTGTAACCTAAGTTTTCAATACTTTCAGATTCTTGATTTTCTGGTAAAGTATATGCGAAATAGTCGTAACGTGTATGGTTTTGGTTTGAAACAGAGCCTTGTAAGAAGGCAGAGAATTTATCAGTTGCGTATTCAACTTGACCGAAACCACCGATGTAAGAAATGTCTTCAGAGTTGCTGTAATCAATCTGTTGATCGCTTCTTACTGTGTTGAAAGTTGGACCAAATAAAGAAATATCATTTGAGTCAAAAACAACTTGACCGCCAGGGATAGAGCCGTTTCCACCTTCATACCATCCGTCTAAACCAAGTTTGTTCACAACTTGTCTGTAGTGATCACCATGGTAATATCTGTAGTCAAAACCTACATTAAATTCTAACTCGTCATTAACTTCATGGTTAAAGTTAGAAACAATACCTGTCCAGAAGTGGTTGTTCATAGAAGCTCTAGTGATATAACCCATCTCATTTGGGTAATCATCCATTCCAACAATATAATCTTGACCACCAATATTAGTTGGAGCTAAACCTCTGTTATGTGCATAAATTGCATCAAAATCAATTTGTCTGTTAGCGTTAAATTTGTCGTTGTAACGTCCTAAAGGACCTGTTCCACCACCTCTACCGAAAGAAGCATAGACAACTGTTGATAAATCACTTTTATCAGAAATATTCCAATCCCAGTTAAAGTTTGTTACTGGTTTGTGGTAGAAGTTTGTTCTTTCGTTATAGTACTCACCGTTTAAAGTACCCCAGTTTTCATTGTAACGTCTTCCGTAATCTAAAGCATATCCGATATTTCCTTGGTAAGCTTGGTCGTGCATTTGTGGAGCGCCAGTTAAAAGGAAGTTGAAGGCATGTTCATCAGAAGGTTTATAACCTACAGAAAAGAAGTAAGTTGTTCCCTCACCTTCAGTTCCGTCATAAAAGTTACCATCGCCTTGCCAGTAAGATAACATATAAGTTGAAGACCAGCCATTTTCGTTAGCACCCGTTGAGTGATAAGCAGTTGACTTAGTATAGTTATTGTTCGCAACTTCTTGCTGAACGTAGCTTCTTTGCATGCTGTTATAAGTTTGTGTAACAATGTTGATTGTTCCACCTACTGAAGAAATTGCTAATTTAGAAGCTCCAAGTCCTCTTTGTACCTGAACTGCGCTAGCGATGTCTTTAACACCTTGCCAGTTTGACCAGTACATTTTACCGTCTTCCATTCCGTTAATTGGTTGACCATTTAACAAGAAAGCTGTGTTACTTTGGTCAAAACCACGAACTCTAATTTCAGAGTCACCGTAACCACCACCTTGAGAGTTAGAGTAAACAGAAGGAACAGATCTTAAAAGCTGAGGAAATTCAGCATTACCTGCAACTTTAGTAATATCTTTTGATGTAACAGTACTCACCGCAACTGGTGTTTGTCTTCCTGTAGCAACATCAATAATACCTTTACCTACAATCACTATTTCGTCTAAAGATTCAGCGTCCTCGTTCAATGAAACTGAACCTAAGTCTAAACTAGAGCCAGTAACGTTAAATTTTACTTGTTTCTTTTCGAAGCCAACGTAAGAAAAAACTAAAGTTCCTTGACTTTCTTTAACGTTTATTGTAAAGTTTCCATCAAAGTCGGTAGTTGTACCAGTTGTGGTTCCTTTAACAATAACGTTAGCACCAGGTAGTGGTGCATTCATTTTTGAATCTACAACTGTACCTGTAATGGTTTGTGCAGATAAGACTAAACCAAACATGAGGAATAAGCCTAGAAATAATGTTCTCATTGCGAAAAATTTTGTTTATAAATTTTTTGCAAAAATCGCACACTTTAAGTTAGTGTATATTAACTTAATGTTAAGAAACGACATTTCTTAAATTTTATAAGTTTAAATCTGAATGTACTTGATTTTATCAAGCTTAGTTTTCAAAGGTTCGATAAAATCGTAATAAGAAGGTTTTATTTCTTCTTTCATAGGTTCTGCATCTGGAAGGTCTTGTTTATAAGGATCAACTTGTCTTCCATCAACCCAGAAACGATAACAAACATGTGGTCCTGTAGCTAAGCCTGTGCTTCCTACATAACCGATAATGTCTCCCTGCTTGACGTAGTCTCCTTTTTTAACAGCTCGACGAGACATGTGTAAATATTGTGTTGTGTATTTATTTGTGTGTCTTACCTTAACATATTTGCCATTTCCTCTTGTATAGCCAGATATTGTGACAACACCATCAGCTGTTGACCAAATCGGAGTTCCTGTAGGCGCGGCATAATCAGTTCCTTTATGAGCTTTCCATCTTTTCTGGACAGGATGAAAACGTCGTCTTGTATAGCGGGAAGAAATTCTGCTATATTCCAAAGGCGCTTTTAAAAAGAAGCTTCTTAATGTTTTAGCGTTTTCATCAAAATAATCCTTTCGACCTGTTAAAGAATCTATTTCAAAATTGAATGCATAAAACTCCCTTCCTTTATGTTTAAGAATAGCAGCTTCAACTTCTTGAAGACCCGCGTAAACAGTGTCGTTAATGAATTTTTCTTTATAAACAAGCTTAAATTGATCTCCTTTTTGAAGTCTAAAAAAGTCAACACTCCATTGGTAAATCTCAGAAAAACGGCTTGCTAAAATATAATTTAACTCAGCATCGCTTATCGCTTGTGATAAAGAAGTCTTGATGACACCAGAGGTTGTTTTACGCTTAATAGTGACTGGCTTTTTACCTAATCGTCCTTTAATTGAGTCGCCTAAATCGATGACGGCATAATTGATACGGTCTTTTTCATAAATAAAATAACGACTTGTCTCAGTTGTGTCTTTATTTTTAAGAATGATATAAGGCTTACCTTTATTAATTCGTCTAAAGTTGATAATACTATCAGAGATATGTTGGGTGACTTGATAAACTTTCGCAGGGCTAACGCCTTTTTCATCCATAATAGAACCGAAAGTTTCCCCAGAACGAACGGTGTCGCGTTCGATACTGAAATCGTCAAGATTTAAACCATAACCGATCAAGGGTTTCTTTTCGATAACCTTAGTTGGTTTCTCTTCCTTGACTTTTTTGGATGCTGTTTTTTTATCATTTTGACATCCAGCGGCAAAAAGTAGCAAAGTGCCAAATAAAAAAAAGTATTTTGCTGTTTTCAAGAGCTTATTTTTCTGCAAAAATAGATTTTTTAGCTTTTTTAAAACCCAAATTTTGTTAAATTAAAATTGAGCTAAGTTGGATGAGTCTATTCCTTAATCTGGGATGATGCGAAAAGAGTGTTTAAGTCCTCGGAATTCAGTCAGCTTAGCGGTTAAAGAACCGACAGCTAGTTTAGCTTCAATCTTGACTGGAATTTTGTTTTTGTCATCTGTAATCCACATTGTAAGGCTTTCTTTCTCTTCAAAAACACGACCTGCCATCACATAAGGTCTAAATTTAAGTGTAGGTACTTTACCAAAATCTGTTGAAATTTTTTCACGACCTAAAAATTTAACTTGAAAAGGGAAGTTTTCTTCATCAAAAAATAAATTAACTTTAATCACATCTCCAGCTTTAATCTTTTTTCTATCAACTGTATTCCTAAGGTAATACAAAACTGAAATCATGTCTTGTGAGCCTTCCTTAAATGAAAAATGATTTGAGGTATTGTGTTTGCGATCGTAAACTTTGACTGAATTCGAATCGTGATTAAAAACAAGTTTCTTATCCTTAATATGTCCACCTTCATTAATTTTACGAACAAATATTTGAGGTAAATCAGTTTCAGGATCTATGTAAGATTTATACTCATCACGAACTTTGAAAAATATATCTAATAAACCTGTTGATTTACCAAAGCCATCAACAAATAAAACTTCTTTATTGTCGATTTCTGCTTTTTTAACTTTAAGTGTGGCTTCGCTGGCTTTAAACCAACCATATTTTATTTTAAATTTTAAATCTTCTCCAGCTTGATAAGCACTTTGTGCATAAGTGGCTGTAAGACTTAAAATAAAGACTATGGTGAGGAAATATGATTTTTTCAATTGTTTAGTTTTAATGGGTCAAGCCTGAAATATTCAAAAATCCTACCAAAGTCAATTGGCAGGATTTAATTATAGATTATTTAAGATTTCTAAAGTGTCCCTCTTAAACCTTGCTCTCGCTCAATAGACTGGAATAAGGCTTTAAAGTTACCTGCTCCAAATCCGCGTGCGCCCATGCGTTGAATGATTTCCAGAAAGAGTGTTGGTCTATCTTGTACTGGCTTTGTGAAAATCTGTAAAAGATAACCTTCTTCATCAGCATCAACCATAATTCCAAGACTTTTTAATCTCTCGATATCTTCTCTTAATTCATGGTCAAATTCTTCTAACCTCCCAGGAATAGCTTTGTAATAATCATCTGGCGGTGTTGATAAAAACTCAATTCCTCTGGCTCTTAAATCAGAAACTGTTTTGATGATGTCATCTGTAGAAACAGCAATATGCTGAACGCCTGGTCCTTCATAGAAATCAAGATACTCTTCAATTTGAGATTTTTTCTTTCCTTCTGCTGGTTCATTAATTGGGAACTTAATTCTACCGTTTCCATTACTCATTACTTTACTCATCAAAGCTGAGTATTCTGTGTGAATTTGTTTATCGTCAAAAGATAAAAAGTTGACAAAGCCCATCACATCTTCATACCATTTGACCCAAATGTTCATTTCGTTCCAGCCAACATTTCCGACCATGTGGTCAATGAATTTTAAACCAACAGGCTCTGGGTTGTAATCAGAAACCCATTTTTCATAACCTGGTAAAAATTGACCTTTATAGTTTTTGCGTTCAATAAACATGTGAACAGTTTCGCCATAAGTGTAAATTCCTGATTTAACAATTTCACCATGCTCATCCTTTTCAACAGTTGGTTCCATATAAGATTTAGCACCTCTTTTTGTGGTTTCTTCCCAAGAAAGTTTTGCGTCTTCAACCCATAGCGCAATGACTTTAACGCCATCACCATGTTTAACAATATGATCGTTAATCGGACTTTTTGAGTTAAGAGGTGATGTCAGAATAATTCTGATTTTATCTTGCATCACAACATAAGAAACGCTGTCTTTACTTCCTGTTTCTAAACCTTTGTAAGCATAAGTTTGAAATCCAAATGCTGATCTGTAATAATGTGCTGCTTGCTTTGCATTACCGACGTAAAGCTCAACGAAATCAGTACCTAAGAGTGGTAAAAAATCTTGCGCGCCCTCAAAAATTTTTTCTAAACCGTAATTGACGGACTCTACTTTTTTTGCCATAATTTTTAAATATTTTAGTTTTAGTGATTGTTTATTTTATTCAAGCCATGATTTATGGTAGCTGTCATCAGCGATTTTCATTCCTTCTTCAGTCACCTGAAGAGGTTTGAAAGTGTCAACCATCACGGCTAATTCTTCTGTTTCAGTTTTTCCAATGCTGCGTTCTGCTGCGCCAGGATGTGGCCCATGCGGAATGCCTGCGGGATGTAAAGAAATATGTCCTGCTTCAATGTCATTTCGACTCATAAAATCGCCATCAACATAATAAAGAACTTCATCACTGTCAATATTACTGTGATTGTAAGGTGCAGGAATTGCTTCTGGGTGGTAATCGTAAAGTCTTGGACAGAAAGAACAAACCACAAACGCATCTGTTTCAAAAGTTTGATGCACTGGCGGCGGTTGATGCACGCGACCTGTGATAGGTTCAAAATCGTGAATTGAAAATGCGTACGGATAATTATAACCATCGTAACCCACAACATCAAAAGGATGTGTGGCGTAAACCATATCAAAAATACGGTCTTGTTTTCTCACTTTTATCAAAAAATCTCCTTTTTCGTCATTGGTTTCAAGCTCGTAAGGTTGCCTGATGTCGCGTTCGCAAAATGGAGAATGTTCGAGTAACTGGCCAAAATGATTCCTGTATCTCTTTGGTGTATATATTGGTCTTCTTGATTCAACAATAAAGAGTCTATTATCAGAAGTTTCAAAATCAATTTTATAAATCACACCACGAGGGACAAGTAAATAATCGCCGTATTTGAAATTTAAATTTCCGAATTGCGTGCGAAGTTTTCCTTTTCCTTTATGTATAAAAAGAAGCTCATCTGCATCCGCATTTTTGTAAAAATAATCTTTCGTTGACTGTCTTGGTGCTGCTAAAGTGATACTGCAATCACTGTTATGTAAAACCGTTTTTCTGCTCTCTAAAAAGTCATCTTCTGGCGTTGTTTTAAAACCGTGAAACCTGTAAGATTTGATGTTGTTATCAATTGTGATTTTCGGACTGACATCATAAGAAGATTTGATCTCTTTAACCTGAGTTGGCCTGTGAACATGGTAAAGATTAGACGACATACCATCAAAGCCTATTGTGCCAAATAATTGTTCATAATAAAGATCGCCATTAGGTTTTTTGAAAATCGTGTGGCGTTTATGCGGAATTTTTCCGAGTTTATGATAAAAAGGCATAGTTCTTATGTTTTTCCAAATATCTATAAAATAGATGTAAAAACGAAATAAAAAACTCACCATCATCAGAACTTAAACGTTAAGTTTTTGAATATTTGTCTTTTATGATTTTTCTTAAACTCAATTGATTTTCCTCTTAAAACTTATCAATTAGCTTATATTTGCAAGCCAAAAAGATAAGTATTGAAGTGGTTATTTGCAATTATCGGGTTTGCGATTAGAGGTTTAGGCGGCGCTATTTTAGGTTTGTTGATAGGAAGTATTCTGGAAAGAATTTTCTTTACATCTTCTAAATCTCGTGGTTCAGGTTCTTTTTTTGATATGTTCGATGAGTCGCCAAAAAGCAGTGTTTCTCCATCAGATTTTGAGCTGAACTTATTGTCTTTGTCTTCTTTAGTCATTAAAGCTGACGGTCGCGTTTCTCAGTCCGAAATGGATTTTGTAAGGATGTATTTCGTCCAATCTTACGGAAAAGAGCGTGCCAATGCAACTTTTAGAACTTTCAATAATGTTGTAAAAAACAGAGAGATTTCAGCGGATCGTATTTGCGCTTATCTCAGACCTCGCTTAAGCTATGAAGTGCGTTTGCAAGTGCTTCACTTTTTATTTAATATCGCTAATGCTGATCAGCATGTTTCAGATTCTGAAATACAAGTGATCAGAAATATCGCGCAACATTTGAGAGTTGGTCATCAAGATTTTGAGAGCATCAAAGCCATGTTTTTCCAATCAGCCGACAATGCTTATAAAATTCTTGAAATTGAGAAATCTGCTTCTGATGCTGAAGTTAAAAAAGCTTACAGAACAATGGCTAAAAAATACCATCCTGATAAATTACAACACATGGATGAAGTACACCAAAAAGGAGCTCAAGAGAAGTTTACAAAAGTGCAAGAAGCCTACGAGAAAATACAAAAGGAACGCGGTTTATAAAAAGCTTTTTTGTTAGAAGTTTTAATTCCCTTTTAAGGTTTGATTCTACGCGTTTATCAATTAGCTTTTTTATCTTTACTTTAAATTTTTTCAGTCAAAAATGTCTTCTCCATCCATTGATCTTATTCTAAAAACGCTTCCGCAAAGTCCTGGAGTTTATCAATATTATGATAAAGAAGACAAGATTCTTTATGTTGGAAAAGCTAAAAATCTCAAAAAAAGAGTTTCTTCATACTTTACAAAAAAGCATGACAATCGAAAAACGGAGATTTTAGTTTCTAAAATTAAGGACATTAAACACATTGTTGTTGAGTCTGAAATTGATGCTTTATTACTTGAAAATAATCTGATCAAGAAACTCAAACCACGTTACAATATTTTGTTACGTGACGATAAAACTTACCCGTGGTTGTGCATCAAAAAAGAAAGATTTCCACGTGTTTTTTCCACTCGACATTTAATTAAAGATGGCAGTGAATATTTTGGACCTTATCCGACAAAAAATACGGTTAAAATATTATTAGAGTTGATTAACGGACTTTTTCAGCTCAGAACTTGTCACTACGATTTATCTAAAGAAAAAGTAGAACAGGGAAAATATAAGCGCTGTTTAGAATATCACATTGGCAATTGTATGGCGCCTTGTGAAGGTCTGCAAACAGAAGAAGAATATGCTGAACAAATCAACTCAATCAGGCGAATTTTAAAAGGAAATTTTAAAGATTCTTTAGATGCTTTTAAAAAACAAATGCAAACTTTAGCTGAAAACATGCGTTTTGAAGAAGCACAGAAGATTAAAGAAAAAATACAAGCACTCGAAAATTACCAAGCTAAATCAACTGTCGTCAACTCAAAAATTAGTGATGTTGATGTTTTTAGCATCAAAAGTGACGAGGCTTTTGCATATATTAATTTTCTACAAGTGAAGCATGGTGCAATCATTCGATCGCAAACACTTGAATTGAAAAAGAAAATGAATGAAGATGATAAAGCTTTATTAGAGTTAGGCATCATCGAAATTCGTCAACGTTTTGAAGGTTTGTCAAAAGAAGTTTTAGTTCCATTTGAAGTTGATTTAGGCGAAAATATTAAAGTGACTGTGCCAAAATTAGGTGATAAAAAAGCTTTAGTCGATTTGTCACTGCGCAACGCTAAGTATTACAGAATGGAGCGTTTTAAACAAATTAAAATTGTTGATCCTGAGCGGCATACCAATAGATTGATGGCGCAAATGAAAAAGGATTTACGCTTGCATGAAGAACCAAGACATATCGAGTGTTTTGATAATTCAAATATTCAAGGCACAAATCCTGTGGCGGCCTGTGTTGTTTTTAAAAACGGAAAACCAAGCAAGAAAGATTATCGTAAATTTAATATCAAAACTGTTGAAGGGCCAAACGATTTTGCTTCAATGGAAGAAGTGGTTTACAGACGTTATAAACGCGTGTTGGCAGAGGATGAGGATTTGCCACAGCTTGTGGTTGTTGATGGTGGAAAAGGTCAGCTTTCTTCTGCTTTACAAGCTTTGGAGAGACTAGGCTTGCGAGGGAAGTTACCAATTATTGGGATTGCTGAGCGTCTAGAAGAGCTCTTTTATCCTGGAGATAAATATCCACTTTATTTAGATAAAAAGTCTGAAACATTAAAAATTATTCAGCGTCTAAGAGATGAAGCTCACCGATTTGGCATTACTTTTCATCGGAATAAAAGAAGCAAAGCTGCAATTGATACTGAATTAGAAAAAATACCTGGTATAGGTGAAAAAACTGCGATAGATTTATTGCGACATTTCCGATCTTTGTCAAAAATTAAAAAAGCTTCAAAAGAAGATTTAGCCGCAGTTGTAGGGCAATCTAGAGCTCAGAAAATATTAGAATATTATAAAGTAAAGCCTCATGAAAATTAAATTTTTAATCATTACGATTTTTACTGTGAGTTTGCTTTCAGCTCAAAACACAGTTTTGGATTCCTTGAAGAGTTCTAATAAGGATCTGCGTGTAGGGCTTGTTTTAAGCGGAGGTGGTGCAAAGGGTTTGGCACATATTGGTGTGATCAAAAAAATTGAAGAATCTGGCATTCGTATTGATGAAATTGGCGGAACGAGCATGGGCGCTATTATTGGCGGACTTTATGCTGCGGGTTATTCAACACATCAATTGGATTCAGTTTTCAGACAAATGAATTTTAAAAAACTGATTCAAGATGATTTCCCTAGAGAATCCAAAACTTATTTTGAGAAAAAACAATCTGTGCGCTATGCGATCCGTCTGAATTTTGATGATTTTAAGCCGACAATTCCTTCAGGTATTTCAAAGGGTCAAAATATTTATAATCTTTTAGCCCAACTCACGGCGCATATTCAAAAGGAAAAATTTGATGAGTTGCCAATTCCTTTTTATTGCATCGTCACAAATGTAGAAACAGGGCAGGCTGAAATTCTCACTCAAGGGAGATTAGCTGTAGCTATGGCAGCTAGTGGCTCAATACCAACATTGTTTCAGCCAGTTAATATTGAAGATAAACTCTATATTGATGGAGGTGTTTTAAATAATTATCCTGTTGAGGAAATGGAAAAAAGAGGTGTCGATTTCATTATTGGTGTTGATGTGCAAGACAGTTTGATGACACGCGAAAACCTTAAAAGTGGTCTTGATATTTTTACACAAGTCAATAACTTTAGGACAATCAATGCGATGAAGCCTAAGTTGGAGTTGACAGATTTGTATATCAAACCAAATATTTCAGATTACACCATTATGTCTTTTGATAAAGGATCAGAAATAATTAAAAGAGGAGAAGTCTCTGGAGATTCTGTCATGACAGAGTTAAAGAAAATAGCTGTTTTACAAAAACCTTTAAAACCTAAGCAAGGACTAAAAATTGTTGACAGCCTGACGATAAATTCTATCAGAATTAAAGGTGATTCGGATTACCCAAGAAGTTATATAGTTGGGAAATTAAATGTAGAGCAAAACAAAAAAATCGCTTATCAGCAATTAAATAATGGCTTGAATAACTTGGCTTCGACCGATAACTTTAATAAAATTCATTACAGCCTTGATAAAGATGGTCAAGGTTATATTCTCAATCTTGAAAATTATGAAAATAAAGTTGATACTTATTTGAGGTTTGGCGCGCATTATGATCAACTTTATAAAACATCAGCCTTGGTTAATTTCACAAGGAAAAGTTTGTTTTTTAAAAATGATCACACGTCAATTGACTTTATTATTGGTGAAAATATAAGATATGATTTCAGCTATTTTATTGACAAAGGTCGCTATTGGAGTATCGGACTCAATTCTAGTTATAATCGTTTTTCAGATGATGTTGACTTTCAATTTATTGTTGATAACACGCAAATACCTTCAGCTGACATCAATGAAGTGAGACTTTTATTCAAGGATTTTACAAATCAATTTTTTGTAGAAACCCGCTTATTTGATAGTATGAGATTTGGTTTGGGTGCTGAATATAAACACTTGAGTGCAACCACAAACACAATTATTTTGGATCAAAATGAGAATAATCAAGTGACTGAAGTTGATAATTCAATGCTGACAAGTCCATACGGTTATTTTAAATTTGATAGTTTGGATGATGAGTTTTTTCCATCTAAAGGGTTTTTATTTGAAGGGAAAATGAATATTTATTTGCCTTTTTTTGATGATTATTCTGAGTTCTCAATAATAAAAGGAAAGGTTTCAAAAGCTTTCAAAATATTTCCAAAGCTAAATGCTTTTGTATCAAGTGAAGCTGGTTTTACAATTGGTAATGAGGATTTAGCAAGTATGAATTTTTATTTAGGAGGTTATGGAAACCAAACCATCAATAACTTTCAGCACTTTTTAGGTTATGATTTCTTTACAATCTCAGGAAACAGTTACATCAAAGGAGATCTGCGATTGGATTATAATTTTATACAAAACCATCATATTTTAGCCTACGCTAATTTTGCAAATCTAGATGATGATTTGTTTAAAGATGGAGATTGGTTTTCTGAACCTAGCTTTTCAGGTTACGCACTTGGTTATGGTCTTGAAACTTTTTTGGGGCCAATACATTTAATAGGTTCATATTCGCCAGAAGTTAAAAAGGCAGAATGGTATATCAGTCTTGGTTATTGGTTTTAATCCTTTGTAAACCTATCATCAACAGGCATAATAGTACCACACTCATCACAAGTTCTTTTTTCTTCATCACTATAGAAATCTTTGAAGTGACTCAAGAAATCTTTTTCAATATCATTTAAAGGAAAATAGACTTCATGTAGTTTATGATTGCAGTTATCGCAAAACCACATCAAACCATCTTCACCATCCAAGTGATTTCTCTTTAGTTCAACAACTAAACCAACTGAACCTTCTTTTCTAGCGGGTGAATGCGGAACTTTGGCAGGATTCAGATACATATCACCAGGACTTAATTTCATCGTTTTTTTCTTGCCTTCATCCTGAATGTGAACTTCGATTTGGCCTTCAAGCTGGTAAAACAATTCTTCTGTTTCATTGTAGTGGTAATCTTTTCTGGCATTTGGTCCGCCTACAATCATCACGATAAAGTCACCAGCATCTTTATAAATATTTTTATTTCCGACAGGCGGTTTTAATAGATCACGATTTTGTTCTATCCACTTATTTAAATTGAAAGGAGCTGAAACAGGCATAATAAAGATTTTCTATAAAAGTAATTATTTGTTTTTAAAAGTATCAATTTCAATTAAAAAAAATAGTTTTACGTGTAACAAAAAGTGATTGTTAACAACAAATAAAGAAATTGTATATCATGAAAATTAGAAGTTTCGTGCGTTTAGAATGGAAACAGTTTTCCAGATCTTCATATTTCCAAAAAGGTTTAGCAATCAAAATTCTTTTGGCTTTTGGAGCTTTATATTTCTTAGCAATGGCAGTTTTTGTTGGTGTTGCAGTTATTTTTGGCTTAGAAGAAGCCTTCCCAGAAAAAGATCCGTTTAAGGTTTTAAATAATTATTTGATTTATTACGTTTTAGGCGATTTGGCTTTTCGTTATTTCTTACAGCAACTCCCTGTGATGAATATAAAGCCTTTACTAATTCTGCCTATTAAAAGGTCGGCGGTTGTCAGGTTTTTGCTTTTTAAAACAAATCTATCGTTTTTCAACATTCTGCCAATGTTTTTCTTTGTCCCTATCGCAGGTGTTTTGCTTTTTAAATCTTATGATGTTATTGGGACATTAGTTTGGTTGCTTTCATTTATTTGTATTGGTTTTTCTATTAATTACGCCAATTTTTTAATCAATAAAACTAAAGTTTACTTTTTCATAATCTTAGGCTTAGTCGCAACTTTGTTGGCTCTCAACTTTTACGGAATTATTGATATTGCAAGCTATTTCGGGACAGCTTTTTATGCGATTTATACAGATTTATATTGGATACTTATTCCGATGATTCTTCTGTATTTACTTTTCAAAATAAATTATAATTTCATTTTTAAGCAGTTTTATATCGACGGTGCTATTGTTGAAAAAGCATCTGACGTTAAATCTTATAACCTCAGTTTTTTAGATCGATTTGGTAAACTTTCAATTTTCTTGAAAAACGATGTCAAAATGATTTTAAGAAATGCACGTCCAAAACAAGTTTTGCTGACTTCATTTTTCTTTCTTTTTTATGGATTAATTTTTTACACACAAGACATGTATTCAGAGATTCCGGTCATTTTGGCATTTGCGTCAATGTTTATTACAGGTGGATTTTTACTCACTTTTGGTCAGCTTGTACCGTCTTGGGATAGTGAGTATTATAAATTGATGATGAGCCAGAATATTCCTTATCGTCAATATTTAGAATCAAAATTGTATTTGATGATTTTCGCAACCCTTATTTCCACAATTTTAAGTTTGCCTTATCTTTATTTTGGTTGGGATATTTACGCCATGATTCTAGCTGGCGGTTTGTTTAATATAGGTTTAAACACTTTTATTACACTTTATGGAGGTGCTCTCAATCGCGTGCCAGTTGAGCTGAATCAAAAAGCAAAAGCATTCTCAAACACAAATGGTTTTAGCCCAGCGCAACTCTTAATTAGCTTACCAAAAATATTTGGTCCAATGCTTTTATTCTACATACCTTATAAATTAATCAGCTTCGACGCAGGATTGATTGTGCTTGGTTTGAGCGGCGTTGTTGGGTTGTTGTTGAAAAATGTTTTTTTAAATAAAATTGAAAAAGTCTATCAGAAGGGCAAATATAAAACAATTGCTGCTTTTGACGAAAAGAAATAAACTATGGAAAATATACTTATCAATACTCAGAATCTGACTAAAGCCTATAAAGGTGTCGAGGTTTTAAACATCCCTGAATTAGAAATTCCTAAAGGACAAAGTTTTGGTCTAGTTGGAAATAATGGCGCTGGAAAAACAACTTTTTTCAGTATGCTTCTAGATTTAATTCAGCCAACAACAGGTCAGATTACAAGCAAAAATATTGTTGTGAGTGAAAGTGAAGATTGGAAACCTTTTACATCATCATTTATTGATGAAAGTTTCTTGATTGGTTATCTTACAGCTGAAGAATATTTCTATTTTATTGGAGATTTACGTGGCGTATCAAAAGCTGAAGTGGACGAATTACTAGCTGGTTTCTCTGATTTTTTTCATGGAGAAATTTTAAATCAAAAAAAATATTTACGAGATTTATCTAAAGGAAACCAGAAAAAAGTAGGTATTGTCGCAACTTTTATCGGAAATCCTGAAGTCATTATTTTAGATGAGCCTTTTGCAAATTTAGACCCAACAACACAAATTCGTTTGAAAAAGATTATCAAAGAATTATCGGACAATAATGAAGTCACAATTTTAATTTCCAGTCACGATTTGATGCATGTCACTGAAGTTTGTGAGCGCATTGTCGTTTTAAATAAAGGAGAAATCGTGAAAGATACACAGACGAGCGAGGCAACATTAGAAGAATTAAATGCATATTTTGGTCAAGAAGAGATGAATTGATGTCATAAAAAGTTCTTAATTTCTTTTAAAAATCTATTTTTGTAAGACATAATAAACAGGCTGAAAATTAGTTATGTTTGCGCTAGCTTTAATTATATGTTTAAAAAATCACTTCTTTACCTAGGTTTTTTCTCTTTTATTATCCTGAGCCTTTTGGGTTGTTCCAGAAAAAAGGACAAATTCTTGAATAGAAATTTCCATGCAATGGGAACTTATTATAATATACTTTATAATGGGAATATTGCTTTAAAAGAAGGTCAAGAAGAACTACACGACTCGTATCAAGAAGATTATTGGAAAATTCTTCCTATAGAGCGTATGCAAGTTTTACCAGATCAAGAGCGCCTTAATGACGAAAATCGTAATGAAAACTTTATAAGAGCTGAAGAAAAGGCAACAAAGTCTATTCAGAAGCACTCCATGTATGTTGGTGGTAAAGAATACAATCCGCAAATGGATGAAGCCTTTCTCTTGCTTGGCAAATCACGATATTTCGATCAAAGATTTATACCTGCAAAAGATGCTTTTAGTTTTATCTTAAATCACTACCCGAAAAGCAGTACCGTCAACGAAGTCAAGATCTGGAATGAAAAAGCAAATATGCGTCTTGGTTATTACCAAGAAGCAGTTGAGAATCTAGAGAACCTTGTTAATACTAAAGAAATGGATGATGAGGTGCGTGTTTTAGCATTAACATCATTAGCTGAGGTTTACTTAGAAATTGATGAAATTTCACAAACAATTCCAACAATTGACGAAGCAATCGGTTTAACCAAAGACAATGCTCTAAAAGGCAGACTTTACTTCATAAAAGGACAAGTTTATCAAGAACTTAATCAGAAAGATAGCGCACACTTAGCTTTTGAAAAAATCATAGAGCTCAATAGAAAAACACCGAGAACTTATAGAATTCACGCTTTTCTAGAGCAAAAGAAAACAGAATCTTATGAGAATTTAGCATATGATGAAACGGATCTGTTTTTTAATGAATTAATTGAAGACAGAGAAAATCGATCTTTTTTAGATTTTATCCATTATGAAAGAGCAGCCTATCTCAATCAGCTTGATTCCATTGATTTGGCGGTAGAATCATATAACGCATCGTTAAAAGAAAGTTCAGAAGATCCTTATTTAAAAGCGCAAGCCTACAAAGATTTGGGCGATATTTACTTTAACCGTGCTTCATATCTGACATCAGGTAAATATTATGATAGTACGCTCACTAACTTGACAGAAAGAACACGTGAGAAAATAAGAATTCAGAAAAAAAGAGAAAATCTGGATGATGTCATTAAATATGAAGCGATTGCAAATAAGAACGATAGTATTTTATATTTAGTTGATGCTTCTGAAAATGAGCGTTTAGCTTACTTTGAAAAGCATGTTGACTCACTTAAAGAGGAGGCGAAGAGTGTTTTCACTTCAGATAAAGCTTTAAAAATAGGTCAAGGTTTTAAACAAAGATCTTCGAGAGCTCCAGTGCAAGGCGCATCAGTTTTTTATAATGAAAATTTAAAACAACGCGCTTACAAACAATTTACAAAAACTTGGGGTGAGCTTAAACTAGCAGACAATTGGCGTATGAAACCTCAGAAGTCTAATGATGCAATAGCCCAAGGAGCTGATAGTGATGTCGACCCGATGGAAGAAGAATTCAAATCTCCAAAATACGATCCTGAAACTTATATTTCTCAAATTCCTACAGAGCAAAAAGTCATTGACTCAATTTCTGATGATAGAAATTTTGCTTACTACCAATTAGGGATAATTTATAAGGAAAAATTCAAACGTTACGATTTGGCAACTGATAAACTAGAATCTGTTTTGAAGCAAAACCCAGAAGAACGTCTTATTTTACCTTCAAAATTTTATTTATATAAAATTTATCAAGATACGGGAGAAAGCTCTAAGGAGCTGAAGTGGAAAAATGATATTTTACAAAATCATCCTGAATCTAATTACGCTAAAATTATTAGAAATCCAGAAGCATTTGCAAGTGATGCGAATAACCCACAAAATATTTATTACCAGACTTACAAGAAATATGAAAGTGGAGATTATACTTCTGTCATAGCAGAATGTAATGCTTACTCGGCGCAATTTACAGGAACGAATATTGCCCCTAAGTTTGAGTTGTTGAAAGCAAAAGCTATTGGACGTGTTGATGGGATGAAGGCTTATAAAAAAGCATTGAATTATGTCGCATTGACTTATCCGCAATCAAAAGAAGGGAAGTATGCGCAGGACAGATACAATCAATTAGATCAAAAAGTCGCAAAAGCTGAGTTTACAGATGAAGCTGAAGCAGAGGAGTTTAAACTTGTCTTCGAAATCATTGCTGATGTTAATGTTGATGAGTTGAATGAAATGATTAAAAATGAAATCCAAGAAATGGGTTATGGTTTTAACTTAACCAAAGATGCTTACAGTAATAATTTAACTTTCTTGATTGTTCATGGTCTTAACTCAAAACTTGGCGGTCAAGGTTTGGCCAAGAAATTAGTTGAAAAGCTTGAAGAATTAAACTCGACTTCTTACTTTATAGCATCATCTCATAATTATAGGGTGATTCAGATTTATAAAATGAACGAAGAATTCAAAAATAAATAAAACGATTATGTTTTCAGAAAAGAAAAAAGATCCAAAACAAGATTTGACAAAAGAACAAAATAAAATTGCTCAAGGCACAACATTTAAAGGTGATATTGAGTCTCAAGGGAGCTTTAGGATCGATGGTAAGGTGGAAGGAACAATTAAAACACCAGGACGAATTGTCGTTGGTAAATCAGGATGTGTAGAAGGAGAGGTTAAATGTCATAGTGCAGATTTTGAAGGCAAGTTTACAGGTAAATTAATTGTTGAATCCCAGTTGAGTTTAAAGTCATCCGCCCATATTGAAGGTGAAGTAATCACTGATAAATTATCTATTGAACCAGGAGCTTTATTTAATGCAACCTGCGTGATGAAAGATGGTGTTAAAACCTTGAATGATGAAAAAGGAAGGAAAAGAAAACAAAAAAAAGGAGAAACCGCTTAGTAACTGGGTTACTTTCTCAGGCTTAGCTTTTCAGATGATCATCGTGATTCTAGGAGGCGTCCTTTTGGGGATTTGGATTGACGGTAAATATGAAAATAAATTTTCAGTATTTACAATATCTTGTTCCTTGTTAGGCGTTTTTATATCGCTCTATCAGGTTTATAAATCAGTCAAAGACTTAAATGATGATAATACATAAACAATCTTTTCTGAAATTCATCAAATATTTAATTCCATTTGCTGTTTTGTCGGGTTTGGTTCAGTATCTAATTATAGAAATAAGTTTAGATGTGAATATTTATTACCCAACCTTTATCACTTACATTTTTTTGTTTTTTATGACCTTGCTTATTTACACAGTTTTACTGATGATTGACAAGGCTTTTAGTGACAAAACAGGTTTTGCGTTTATAGGCTTAGGTTTGGTTAAAATGTTTTTTTCGATTATTTTTCTTCTTCCAGTTATTCTTAATGATTCAGATAATAATCACATCACTTTAGATATATTTAGTTTTTTCATTCCTTACTTTCTTTTCCTTTTATTCGAAACTTTATTTGTGGTGAAGCTGCTTCGAGCTAAGTAGAACTATTTCAATAAAATAGGGCTAATTGATAAGAAAGTATATTTTTTATAGCAAGGCTTTCTAATAAAGATTAAAAGTATATCTTTGCACCGAAATTTTAGAGAGCACAATTCGGGTACTATGAAAGCAAACCAATCTTTAAGGATAGTAATGGCGCTAACATTAGCTTTTACAATGTTACCATTTGCATCATTTGCTAATAAAGATATCGCAGAAGCGGAAGAAGAATTTAACCCTACAGATATGATTATGCATCATATTGGTGATGCGCATGGGTGGCACTTTTTTGGAAGTGGTGATAATTCTTTTACACTTCCTTTACCTGTTATATTATATACAGATGCTGGTCTGGTGGCTTTTATGTCAAGCGAATTTCATCACGATGTTGAAGGTCAAAATGTTGTAGAAAGAGATGGATTGAAGTTCGTGAATTATCATGAAGGAATCTATCAGTTAGATGCTGGTGAAAATACTTTAAAGATGGGTGAGGATGGCTATCCTGCAAATGCAGTTGAGCCGCTTGATCTATCTATCACTAAAAACGTTGCTGCAATGTTTTTAACCGTGATTGTCATGTTGTTCTTTTTCTTAAGCTTGGCAAGTCATCACAAGAAAAATGCTCATGCACCTAAAGGTATGAACAATGCTTTGGAGGCCTTGGTTCTTTTTGTTAGAGATGATATTGCAAGACCACAAATAGGTGAAAAAAAATACAAGAAGTTTATGCCTTTCTTGTTGACTGTCTTTTTCTTTATTTGGGTGACAAACCTTTTAGGTCTTTTACCTGGTGCGGCTAACGTTACTGGAAATATATCGGTGACAGTTGCTTTAGGTTTATTTACTTTGATTTTAATTGTTTTTAATGGTAATAAGGATTACTGGGCTCATATTTTTTGGATGCCTGGCGTGCCTGTTCCGGTAAGAATTTTATTAGCGCCAATTGAATTGATAGGTTTAATTATCAAGCCTGTTGCCTTGATGATTCGTTTATTTGCGAATATTACAGCGGGACATATCATCATTCTTAGTTTGCTAGGTTTGATTTTTATATTAGAAAACGTAGGTGTAGCTGGTATTTCGGTGCCATTTGCATTATTTATTATGGTATTAGAGCTTTTAGTTGCATTTCTACAAGCTTTTATTTTTACAATGCTATCGGCGCTTTTTATAGGAGCAGCCGTACAAGAACATCATTAATTTTAATTTTTTAATTTTTTAATTTTTTTTACTATGGAGTTATTATATGTAGGATTGGCAGCTTTAGGAGCTGGTTTAGCAGTTTTTGGAGCAGCATTTGGTGTTGGTAAAATCGGTGCGTCAGCTATGGAAGCGATCGCTCGTCAACCAGAAGCAGCAAACAAAATCCAAACTGCAATGATTATTGCAGCGGCACTTGTTGAAGGTGTTGCGTTATTCGGTGTAGTAGCAGCTTTATTAGGTGTGCTTAAGTAAGACATTGAACAAAAGTACTTCTCTCTAACGATTGGTTAGAGAGAAGTGCTTTAATTAAAAAATTAAATTAATACTAGATATTATTTAAACTATGGAGTTAATAAAACCTGATTTTGGATTGTTCTTTTGGCAAGTAATCGTTTTGTTAATCTTGATCTTCTTGATGTCAAAATACGCTTGGAGACCTATTTTAGGGTCGATAAGAAAACGAGAAGAGTCTATTAATGACGCTTTAGCATCTGCTGAAAAAGCAAAGCTTGAGATGGCAAATCTTAAAGCTGATAATGAGAAAATGCTTCAAGAGGCGCGTGCTGAACGTGACGAAATGTTGAGAGAAGCGCAGCAGATGAAAAAGAATATTATTGCCGAGGCAACAGAAGATGCAACGGTTAAATCAAATGACATCCTTAATAAAGCGCAAGAAGTGATTGAGGCTGAGAAGAAGGCTGCTATTAAAGAAATTAAAGCACAAGTTGCTGAGCTTTCAATTAATATCGCAGAAAAGGTTGTCAAAAAAGAATTAAATAGTGACAAAGCTCAAATGGAACTTGTCAACAAAATGCTTGACGACGTTAAAGCTAACTAAACTATGAGTAGAAGAGCAGCATACCGATATGCAAAAGCTACGATTGAGCTTGCGCAAGAGCAAAATAAGCTGGAGGCAGTCTATAGGGATATGGAGCTAATCCATCAAACAATAGATCAGAATAAGGAACTGAACGCTGTCTTGATTAGTCCTGTCGTTAAATTATCAACTAAACTTGATGTAGTAGTTGATGTTTTTAAGCAAACGGATCAATTGGTGCAAGAACTTTTCAAAACATTAGCAACTAATAATAGAATTGATATTCTGATGCTTGTTGCTGTTGAATTTATTTCTAAATATAAAGATCTTCACAATATTCAGGAAGCAACTGTTGTAACTGCAACTGCTTTAACTCCTGAAGTTGAGGCAAAAGTTCAAGAAACAATTAAAAATGTTATTGGCTATTCTGCGAAGATTAAAAACGAAATTGATGAATCTATTTTAGGTGGATTTATATTGAAACTGAAAGACTTGCAATTTGATGCAAGTGCACAAGGTAATTTAAACGCCTTGAAAAGAGAATTTTTAAATTAAAAGCAACGGTCTTAATGACCATTTAATGCAACAATAAAGTTATGGCTGAAGTAAATCCTGCTGAAATTTCGGCAATTTTAAAAAAGCAAATTTCAGGCTTCGAATCTGAAGCATCATTAGAAGAAGTTGGAACAGTGCTCCGAGTTGGTGATGGTATTGCCAATGTTTATGGTTTAACCAATGCTGAGTACGGTGAATTAGTCCAGTTTGAAAGTGGTTTAAACGGAATGATACTTAACCTAGAAGAAGCTAGTGTTGGTGTCGTTGTATTCGGAACATCTTCTGAAATTAAAGAAGGTGATACTGTAAAACGTACAAAACAAATTGCTTCTATCAATGTTGGTGAAGGAATTGTAGGACGTGTTGTGAACACACTTGGAGAACCAATTGACGGTAAAGGCGCTATTGAAGGTGAAACTTTTAAAATGCCACTTGAGCGTAAAGCGCCAGGTGTTATTTACCGTGAACCTGTAACTGAACCTATGCAAACTGGTGTTAAAGCTATTGATGCAATGGTTCCTGTTGGTCGTGGTCAACGTGAGCTTGTGATTGGTGACAGACAAACTGGTAAAACAACTGTTTGTATTGATACCATCCTGAACCAAAAAGAATTTTACGATAGAGGCGAACCAGTTTTCTGTATTTACGTTGCTATTGGTCAAAAAGCTTCTACTGTTGCAGGTATTGCTAACTTACTAGAAGAAAAAGGCGCTTTAGCTTACACAACTATTGTTGCGGCTAATGCATCTGATCCTGCTCCAATGCAGGTTTATTCAGCAATGGCAGGTGCTGCTATTGGTGAGTACTTTAGAGATACAGGTCGCCCAGCTTTAATTGTTTATGATGATTTGTCTAAACAAGCTGTTGCTTACCGTGAGGTTTCTTTATTACTAAGACGTCCACCGGGTCGTGAAGCATACCCTGGTGATGTTTTCTTCTTGCACTCAAGATTATTAGAGCGTGCTGCTAAAGTGATCAATGATGATGATATCGCTAAACAAATGAACGATTTACCTGAATCTTTAAAAGATAAAGTGAAAGGTGGAGGTTCTTTAACAGCTTTACCAATTATTGAAACACAAGCAGCTGACGTTTCTGCATATATTCCTACAAACGTTATTTCGATTACAGATGGTCAAATTTTCTTGACAACTGATTTATTTAACTCTGGTGTTCGTCCTGCAATTGACGTTGGTATTTCAGTATCACGTGTTGGTGGTTCGGCTCAGATTAAATCAATGAAAAAAGTAGCAGGAACATTAAAACTTGACCAAGCACAATATAGAGAGCTTGAGGCTTTCGCTAAGTTCGGTTCTGATCTAGATGCTTCTACAATGGCAACTATTGAGAAAGGTAAACGTAACGTTGAGATTCTTAAGCAAGGTGAATCTAGCCCATTCCCGGTTGAACACCAAGTTGCAATCGTTTATGCAGGTTCTAAAAACCTACTTAGAAACGTACCAGTTGATCAAGTGAAAGCATTTGAAACTGATTACTTAAATTTCTTAGAAATGAAACATAGAGAAGATGTTCTTGATGTTTTAAAATCTGGAAAATTAACTGAAGAAGTGACTGATACACTTCAGAGAGTGGCGAAAGAAATCGCTGAAAAATATACAAATTAGATTGTAAAGAGTAGGTTTTCATAAACCTACTCTTTCTAATTATTCATTGATTAGAATATGGCTAACTTAAAAGAATTAAGAAATAGGATTACCTCTGTTTCATCAACGATGCAGATCACGAGTGCCATGAAGATGGTTTCGGCTGCAAAGTTGAGCAAAGCGCAAGATGCAATTACAAGAATGCGTCCTTATGCTGAAAAATTAACAGAACTACTTCAAAATCTTAGTGCTTCTCTTGATGGTGAGGCGCAAAGTCCTTACACGGTAGTTAGACCAGTGAGTAAGGTTTTGATCGTTCCGATTTCATCAAATAGAGGTTTGGCTGGAGCTTTCAATACAAATATTGTGAAGCGTTCAAAACTCGTTTCAAAACAATTTGATGATGCAGCGACAATTGATTTATTGACAATTGGTAAAAAAGCCGATGATGTTCTAAAAAAAGACTTCAATGTAATACATAACAACAATGAAGTTTTTGATCATTTAGAATATGACAATGTCAAAGAAATTGCTGAATACCTCATGAAAGTATACGCAGAAGGTCAATATGATAAAATCATCTTGGTTTATAATAGCTTTAAAAATGCTGCAACTCAAATTATTAAAGAAGAGCAATTTTTACCTCTAGAAACTGAAGTTGGTGAGACCAAAGTTTCGCCAAATGCGACTGAATATATTTATGAACCAAATAAGGTTGATATCATTAAGGAGTTAATCCCTAAGTCCTTAAAAATACAATTGTTTAAAGCTATAAGAGATTCAGTAGCATCTGAACATGGTGCGCGTATGACTGCAATGCACAAAGCAACAGACAACGCAACGGAATTAAGAGATGATCTTAAACTCTCTTACAACAAAGCTAGACAAGCATCAATTACTAATGAAATCTTAGAAATTGTTGCAGGTGCTGAAGCTTTAAGCGCTTAAGTTTAAAATAAGCTTTTATTAAATTAGAAGCTCAACTCAATAAAAAATCCTCGATTGAAATTTCAATCGAGGATTTTTTATTTGTAGTCTTTTTTAGAAGTTTAATTAGCTTCTTTAATCAAGTGAATATAGACAGGGAAGTGATCACTGTATCCTCCTGTAAAGCCGCCGTCTGCAAATGATCTAAAAGGATATCCTTTATATTTGCCCTCAGATGTTTGAAGGAAGTTAGCATTGTAAATTCCAGCTTTATACATTTGGTAGCTTGAGTAATCTTTAGTGATCAATGATTTACTCACCATGATCTGATCAAATAAATCCCAAGTATCTCTCCAAGCAATTGTACCAATTCCTCTTTTAAAGAGTTTGTCAAATGGGTTATATAGCTCTTTCGATTTCACTTGTCTCTTTTTACCTTTTGCGTGTAAGTGATCAGTAATACTTTTGTTGTAAGGTCCGTCATTGAAATCCCCCATCATCATGATTTTTGCATTCGGATCATTGCTCATAACAGAGTCAACAACGGAGCGAGAAGATTTAGCTGCTTTAATTCTGTTAGCTTCTTCACTACCTCTCGATGGCCAGTGATTCACCATAAAGTGAATTTCATCACCATCTAATAAGCCTTTCACGTATAATTGATCTCTTGTATAATCTCTTTTCGTGCTGCTACCATTTCTATACATAATCAGTTCTTTTCTACCTGTATGTGTCGGTTTAAAAATACCTTTTTGATAAAGTAAAGCAACATCGATTCCTCTTTCGTCAGGAGAATCATAATGAACAATACCATAATTGTATTGTTTTAATTCAGGCTCATTCACAAGATCTTGTAAAACATCAAAATTTTCAATTTCGGCAAGGCCAACAATTGCAGGAGCATTTTTAGATAACTCAGCCCCGATGCGTTTAATTACTTTAGCTAAGCCTTTTTGTTTCTTGATGTAAACATCACCTCTTATGCTTTCACTCATTTCCATGATAGGGGCCTCATCATATTTTGTAGGATCGTTAATTGTGTCAAACAAGTTTTCAACATTATAAAATGCAACTGTTGTCACTTTATAATCTTTTTTTTGAGCAAAACTAAATGTTAAAGTTAGAGATGCTATGATTGTAAATAATTTTAATTTAGACATAATTATTTGGGTATTATTCTTTTGTTAAGCCGTAAATTTAGGGATGTAAAGTTAATGAATTAATAATTAATGACTATTTTTGTAATCTTCTTTTATCTGTTAATAAAAGAAATAATTTAACTTTAAATTAGTAACATGCGTAGACTACAGATTTATGGCTTCTTCGCTTTTTTATTTACCGTACAGATGTTTGCTCAGCAAACTAATGTGGTTGGAAAAGTTCTCGAAGATGTCTCAGGGAAAAGTATTCCTGGAGCGACTGTCAGTATTGAAGGATCAGATTTGAGTGTTGAATCACTTAAGGACGGGTCTTTTACATTTAAGGGGTTAAATCTACCTCTTGGTGAACATTTTTTAATTGTTGATGAAGTTGAATTTTCAACTGGTCGGTATCCAATTGTTATTAACGTAGGTGAAACACTTGATGTTGGAACTTTGTTTTTAGAATTCGATATTGCTAAAGAAAATCTTCAAATCAGTACAATTAGTTTGACGGACAATGAGCTTGATGGTGATGATGCTTCGGCATACAACATTTCAGGTTTATTAGCATCTTCACAAGATGCATTTTTAAGAGCTGCTGCTTACGATTTTTCTGCTGCGTTTTTCAATCCTAGAGGATTAGATAATGCGAGCGGTAAAGTTTTAATCAACGGTTTGGAAATGAACAAAGTTTACTCTGGTCGACCTTCATGGGGAAACTGGGGCGGACTAAATGATGTTCAGCGTAACCGTGTTTTTGTAAGAAACTCAAAAGCGAGTGATTACAACTTTGGTGATGTTGGTGGAACAACTAACATTATCATGAGAGCTTCAAAAATGCGTCAAGGTGGTCGTGTTTCTTATGCGTCTTCTAACAGAAGCTACCAAGGTCGTGTGATGGGAAGTTACAATTCTGGTGCTTTAGAAGGAGGCTGGTCTTATTCTGTTCTTCTTTCGCGTCGTTTTGGTGAAGAAGGTTATAAAGACGGAACTCTTTATGATGCCAATTCATTTTTCGTGGCTGTTGAAAAAGAGTTAAACGATAAGCATAGCTTAAACTTTACAGGCTTTTACGCGCCTAACAGAAGAGGGATGAGTACTTCTTTAACTGAGGAAGTTGTCGCGCTTAAAGGGAGAAGCTATAACCCAAACTGGGGATGGCATGGTGATGATAAGCGTAACTCTAAAATTCGTAAAACCGAAGAACCAGTTTTTATGCTGAACCATTACTGGGATATCAATGAAGATATTAAGTTAAATACTAACGTTGGCTACCAAACCGGTTTTATGTCAACAACACGTATTGATAATGGTGGTACACGTTTGGAAATTGATCCAAATACTGGTGAGCCATTTTACTTAGGTGGTGCGAGAAATCCATCAGCTAATTATTACCAAAACTTGCCGAGTTACCATTTACAAGATGACAACCCAACACCTGCTGATTTCCAAAGTGCATACGAAGCTAGAGAAGCTTTCGTTAATGGAGGTCAATTAGATTGGGGTAGCCTGTACAGAGGTAATCGTAACTTTAAAGGAGACAATTCTGTTTACGCTTTATACAGCGATAGAGTTGAAGATTCTAAAATTATGGCAAACTCTATCTTAACAGCTAAAATCAATGAAAACATGACTTTAAACGGTCGTTTGAATTATAAAAAGCTGAACAGTGAGAACTTTGCTCAAATGGAAGATTTACTTGGAGGTCAAAGTTATTTAGATATTGACTTCTTTGCTGAAGAATCAGGTTTTATTTCTGGTGTTGCACAAGACCTTGCGCAATCGGATTTAAATAATCCTAACCGTCTTGTTTATGAAGGTGAGCGTTATAAATATAACTACGAAATTGATGCTGAAGTTTATGATGCTTTTGCACAAATGCAATTAAAATATAATCGCTTAGATTTTTACGTTGGTGGTAAAGTTGGTCAAACAAATTACCAAAGAACTGGTCTTTACGAAAATGGATTCTTCCCAGGTGCTGGATCTTTTGGTAAAGGTGAAAAACTTGATTTTACAACTTTTGGTGGTAAATTAGGTGGAGTTTATAAAATCACGGGGCGTCACTTAATTGACATGAACCTTTCTTATGCTCAAGATGCGCCGACTATCAGAAACTCTTACAGTAACGCACGTCAGAACCATGAGGTTATTGATGGTTTAACTGAAGTGACAAGTCAATCTTTAGACTTAAGTTATATCTATAAATCACCATTATTAAATGCACGTGTGACTGGTTTCTATGCTGGTTTTCAAGATGAAACAAATGTAGCCTTTTATTTTACTGAAGATATCACTGGCTTGCCTGCTGATGATGGAAGTGCTTTTGTGCAAGAAGTCATGTCGGGTATTGATAGAAAACACTACGGTGTTGAGTTTGGTATTGAAGCGCAAATTTTGCCAACATTAAAATTGAAAGCAGCAGGTTCTGTAGGAAATTATATTTATGATAATAATCCTAATATATACTTGACAAGTCAAGATTTTCCTGGACAACAATTAAGTTTTGGAGATGGGAAAACTGACATGAAAAAGCTTCACGTTTCTGGTGGACCTGAGCGTGTTTTTCAATTAGGTTTTGAGTATAGAGATCCAAATTATTGGAATGTAGGTGTTACTGCTAACCATTTCTCAAACTCTTATATCACGCCAAGTGGATTACTGAGATCAGACAACTTCGCACTTGATTATGATGGTGTTAAATTCTCTGATTATAACAATGAAGAAGCAAGAGGCTTACTAAAGCAAGAGAAGTTTGATGATTACATGCTTGTTAATTTAACTGGAGGAAAATCATGGAGAATTGGAGATAAATATATCGGTTTCTTCGCTGTAGTAAGTAACCTTTTTGATGAAGTCTATAAAACTGGTGGTTTTGAACAAACCAGAAAATCTAACTTCAACACAAGAGGAGAAGATATGAGCCGCTCTAACGGTGCCGTTTTTGGTAACCGTCATTACTATGGTTATGGAACAACCTATTATTTAAATGTTTACTTAAGATTTTAATAAAATAAAAATTCAGATGATAATGAAAAATTTAAGAATAAATTATTTTTTGATGCTCCTATTTATTGGAGCAAGCACAATGTTGACCTCTTGCGTCCAAGATGACGATTACGCAGACCTAAACATTGTAGAAGAAGAGCCAAATATTGATGGAACTATAGTTGATTTATCAACGGTTTATAATGAATTGGTTACTAATGAATATCAAAATTTTACTTTCGAAGAAACCAATAACTACGCAGAAGCTTATGTTGTTTCTTCTGACGAAGGAGGTAACTTTTACAAAAAATTAGTCGTTCAAGACAAGCCTGAAAACCCAACGATAGGTTTTGCTATTGGTATTGATATAACACCAGCTTTTACAAGATATGCATTTGGTCAAAAAGTATATATCAAGCTTGATGGATTAACAGTTGGACAGCAAGTTGATAATGTTCAGTATTACCCAAACACTGAGTTCAACGAGCCAACTTTAGGTATAAACAATGGTTCTGAAATAGATGACATCCCAGCATCGCAAGTTGAAAAACATATTTTAAGATCATCTGAAATCGCAACAATTGTCCCTGACATGATTTCCTTTGACGATTTATCAGCAGAAAATGTTAATACTTTTGTTCAATTTAGTGAAGTTCAATTTAAAAGGTCTCTTATGCGATATGATGAAGATGGCAATGTCATTTCATCAATCACTTATGCTGGTGAGCCAGGTGATGAGTATGATGTTGAGCGTACATTCTTAAGTTGTGTTTCTAATGGTCAAATGCCGATAAGTACAAGTGCTTTCTCTGATTTTAAATCTGTTTCTCTTCCGCAAGGCTCAGGAACGCTTTCAGGCGTTTTATCAAGGACTTACTATGGTGATAACTACACTCTTTTTATGAGAACTCCTGAAGACGCAGATATGACAAATGAGCGTTGTGATGATCCAAATATTCTATATTGTGGTATCCCTAACGATAGTAATTCTATCGTTTATGAGGAGAACTTTAACTCAGCAACAACTTTTGCATCAATTGGCTGGGATAATATTAACGTCACAGGTGGAAACTTATCATACGTGTTAACAAACTTTCAAGGTGATAAATATGCGCAAATATCAGGTTTTCAATCAGGAGAGACTAATTATGAAGTTTGGTTAGTTTCGCCTGAAATCGACTTATCATCAACAACTGATGAAGATTTGAGCATGCGTATCCAAACAAACCATAACAATGGTGTTATTTTATCAATGCATATTACCGATAATTACACAGGTGATCCTGCAACAACAGAGTGGAAGGCTTTAGATCTTGAAGTGCCTAACGGTCCTTCAAGTGGTTTTGGAAATTTCCAAGATGTTGGTCCAACAAATATTTCTTGTGCTGGTGATAATGTTAGAATCGCATTTAAATATGTAGGTTCTGACCCTGATGCGACAACACGTTACCACATAGATGATATTAAAGTTACAGGTAACTAAAAATCATTTTCATTAACGAATTTAAAAAAGGCTGTCACATTACGACAGCCTTTTTTCGTCTTAAACCTGGAACGCATTTGCGTATTATTTGCTTAAATTTGAAAACTTAAAAAATAAGTATTGGGTCTTTATAAAAAGCTATTTCAACAAACCTTTATTTACGGTTTAGCAACGGTTTTGCCGAGAATGATCAGTTTCATTCTTGTGCCAATTCATACCGAATACTTAACAGATTCAGCTGTTTACGGCCGTATTTCTGTCATCTTTGCTTATTTTGTATTGTTCAATGTGTTTCTGTCCTACGGCATGGAAACCGCTTTTTTTAGATTTTTTAATCTTAAAGAAAATAAACAGAATGTCATTAATACATCAGCTTGGTCATTAGTTGGAACTACAACTTTGTTTTTGATCATCGCTTTATTTTTTACGCCACAATTATCTCATCTTTTAGATATACATCCCGATCACTATAAATTAATCATCTGGATTCTGGCTTTAGATGCTTTTGTGATTATCCCATTTGCCTATTTAAGAGCTAAAGGACAACCACGAAAGTTTGCTTTAATCAAGCTAATCAATGTTTCTATCAACGTTTTTCTAACAGTTTTCTTCTTAGTTTGGCTTGTTTCATGGCATACAAAATCTTCTTTTTTTGAAGCTTTATATGTTCCAGATTTTCAAGTCAATTATGTTTTTATAGCTAATTTAGTCGCAAGTGCAGCGACTTTAGTGATGCTTTTGCCTTTCTATTTTAAGCTTAGTTTTAATTTTGATAAAGCTTTGTGGAAACGTATGCTAAAGTATGCTTATCCAGTATTACTCGCCGGTTTAGCTTTTTCAGTCAATGAAGTTTTTGATAGGATTTTATTAAAATATTTATTGCCAGATGACATTGCTGATTCGGCAATTGGCGCTTATTCCGCTTGTTATAAATTAGCTGTTTTCATGACGCTTTATGCCACCGCTTTCCGTTTGGGGATCGAGCCTTTCTTCTTTAGCCATGCCAAAACTGAAAACCCTCAAAAAGCTTATGCCATGATTACAAAATATTTTGTCATTATTGGCGCGATTATTTTATTGAGCGTGATGGTTTTTATCGAGCCTTTAAAACTGCTTATCGTTCGTGATGAAAGTTATTATGAAGCCTTAGCTATTGTGCCGCTTATATTATTGGCCAATTTTTGTTTAGGGATTTATCACAATCTATCTGTTTGGTATAAAATTACCGATCGTACCAAGTTTGGTGCTTATATTTCTGGTTTTGGCGCATTGTTGACACTTTTGATGAATATTTTATTGATCCCAATGATTGGTTATTACGGCTCTGCAATCGCTACGCTTTTGGCCTATGCAAGCATGATGATTTTGTCCTACATTTACTCAAAAAAATACTATCCTATCCCTTTCCAAACATCTCGAATACTTTTATATATGCTTGTATCCGTTGGTTTAGGAGCACTTTCTTTTTATACCTTTGAAGAAAATTATATCTTCGGCATTGCAAGTTTAGCCTTTTTTGTTTTCTTCATTTATTTTAAAGAAAAAAACGAAATCAAGAAATTATTAAAATCATAAATGAAGCCTATGCAAATCAAGATTCTTAATAAATCCTCTAATCCAATTCCATCTTACGAAACGAAGTTTTCTGCAGGTGTCGATTTAAGAGCGAATATAACTGAAGATGTTTTACTAAAACCATTTGAAAGATGCTTAGTGAAAACAGGAATCTTTCTAGAAATCCCTGAAGGGTACGAAGCGCAAGTCCGACCAAGAAGTGGACTAGCTCTTAAAAAAGGAATTTCTCTTGTTAATTCTCCAGGCACAATTGATGCTGATTATCGCGGTGAAATTGGTGTAATCCTTATCAACATGTCTCAAGAAGATTTTACAGTTTCTCATGGTGATAGAATCGCTCAACTTGTTTTTGCAAAATGTGAACAAGCTGATTGGATTGAAGTTGAAGAACTCAACAAAACAGAACGCGGTGAAGGCGGATTTGGCAGCACCGGCAAAAAATAAAACTAACTTTTAGAATATAGATTATGAAAATTATAGTGCCTATGGCAGGTCGAGGTTCTCGTTTAAGACCTCACACATTAACTGTTCCTAAACCATTAATTCCTATTGCTGGCAAACCAATTGTTCAGCGTCTTGTAGAAGATATTGCAGGTGTTTTGGATGAAAAGATTGATGAAGTTGCTTTTATTATATCTGAAGATTTTGGACAAGAAATAGAAAATAAACTCACTGAAGTTGCTGAAAGCTTAAATGCGAAACCTAGTATTTATTACCAAGATAAGCCTTTAGGAACTGGTCACGCCATCATGTGTGCCAAAGAATCTTTGAGCGGACCCGCTGTTGTGGCTTATGCCGATACACTTTTTAAAGCTGATTTTACGCTTGATAAAGATGCCGATGCTGTGATGTGGGTGAAACAAGTAGATAACCCAAGTGCTTTTGGCGTAGTTCAATTAAATGATGATAATCACATCGTTGATTTAGTTGAAAAGCCTGAAGAATTTGTTTCAGATTTGGCTGTTATCGGTATTTATTATTTTAAAGATGTTGCGCTTCTTAAATCTAAATTAGAAGAAGTGATTGAAGAAAATATCATGCGTGGTGGTGAATATCAAATCAATGATGGAATTGATAAAATGCGTGCTGAAGGTCGTGTTTTTAAACCAGGAAAAGTTGATGAATGGATGGATTGTGGAAACAAAACCGTCACTGTTGAAACCAATCAGCGTATGCTGAATTTTATTCATGCTGATCAAAAAGAAAATTTGATTTCTGATTCAGTTAAAATTGAAAATTCTGAAATCATCGAGCCTTGTTTTATAGGTGAAAATGTTGTGCTTAAAAACGCAAAAATTGGTCCTCATGTTTCTTTAGGAAACAACACAGTTGTTGAAAATACAGAAATGAAGAATTCACTTGTTCAAGAAAATGCCGAAATCAAAAATGCAAAACTCGATAATGCAATGATTGGCAATTTCGCAAAATACAACGGTGAATTCACATCGATTAGCATCGGTGATTATTCAGTTTTAGAGTAATGAAAAAAGTCAGATACATCTCTTTTCTCATTTTCTTTTTGGCAAGTTTTATTTCATTTGCCCAAGAAGAAATTAATCAAAACGAAGTTAATCGTGATGATTTAGGAGATGTATCTGATCAATTTCAAGAACATTTTTTTGAAGCGCTAGCCCAAGAAGCGATTGAAAATCCTGAAAAGGCAATTTCTGCTTTAGAAAAATGTCTCAAACTTGATAAATCTAGTTTTGCAGCTTTATTTCTGATGGGTAAAAATCACGCAAAATTAGAAGCTGACACGAAGGCTGAATCTTATTTAATGAAAGCTTTAGAGCAAGCTGAAGCAGACCAAGAAAAATATGTGCATCAGGTTTTGTACCAACTTTTCACACAAAATAAAGCCTTTGAAAAAGCGATTGAGCAAGCTTTGATTTTGTCGGAAAATAACTCCAACTATCAACAAGAACTCATTAACCTTTACCATATCACAAAACAGTATGATAAAGCTTTAAATCAACTTCAACAATTTGATCAACGCTACGGTTATTCAGACTCTCGTGATCAACAACGCTTTGTTATTTATCGTTCTCAAAACGATGAAAAAGCAGCGATTTCTTATTTTCAAAATCGCTTAAAAAAGAATTCAAAAGATAAAAATGCTTATCGTTTTCTAAATCGTATTTATTTGAATCGAAACGAATTTGAAAACGTGATTGACTTATCTCAAAAAGCACAACAAAAACTTCCTGAGTTTGTTGATGTTTTGCCTTCGTTAAGTTTAGCATATATCAAAACTGAGCAGAAGGATTTGGCTAAGAAATATGCTCAGAAAACACTTAATAATCCGATGATTGCTGAGAAAGAAAAAGTTGAAGTCATCAATGCCTACCGAATTTATGCTGAGCAAAATGCCGAAATAAAACAAGATTTAATCAGTTTATTAGATCAAGCCATTACTTCAGAAAAAAACACATCAAGCCAGAAAGAGCTGGGTAACTTTTACAAAGAAAAAGATCAAGAGAAAGCGCTAGGTCATTACCGAGAAGCTTTGCGCAATAAACCCAATGATTTCAAGTTATATAAAGAGATTTTAAACCTTGAACTTTATCTGGGTAAATTTGAAGATGCACTCAATACAAGCGAGCAGGCTTTAAGCGTTTATCCGTCACAAGCGATATTTTATTACACGCAAGCAGCAGCTTTATTTGAGTTAAATCAAACACAAAAATCTATTGATCAATTAGAGATGAGTTTATCTTTATTGATTGATAATACACAGCTTAAACTTAAGATTTATGAGCTTTATTTGAAAATTTATCAAAGAGAAGAAAACGCTGAAAAAATGAAGCTCTATCAAGAAAAAATTAAGCGTCTAAAAGAATAAGATTCTATGAGAAAATATATCAGTTTTATCCTTGTTTTTACTTTTGTGCTGACATCGTGTGGCACAAAAAAAGCAGCATCCGATCTTGATAAACCAGTTTCAGAACGTGTTGCTTTAAAGAACTTTGAAAAGAATTCACCAGAGTTTGAAAGCATTTCTGGAAAGATGAAAGTCTCATACGAAAGTAAAAAGGACGCACAAAGCTTGAGTATTAATTACCGTATTTTAAAAGACGAAAAAATTTGGTTGAGCGCAAAAGTGATGGGACTTGTTTCTGTTGCTAAAGTGTTAATTACTCCTGAAAAAGTTCAGTATTACGAAAAGCTAGACAAGACATATTTTGATGGTGATTTCCGAATAGCGAAGGAATATTTAGGTTTAGAAATCGATTTTGAGCAAATACAAAATCTTTTGATCGGTCGAAATTTAGAGCCTTTAAAGAAAAAACATATGTATTACTCAGAAAATGCATATTTAAACATTAGTGAACTTCAGAATTTTTTGATTTTTACAGCAAAAATCTCAGCTTCTGATTTTCTGTTAACTGAGCAAGGTTTGAGTCAGCAAAACAGAGATTTGAAAGTTTTTTATAAAGATTATAGACAAGATAAAAATAGTTATTTCCCAAATGAGATTCTTATTTTAGCCAAGGAAAATGATGATTTGGTTAAAATCAAATTAGATTACAAATCGAGAAGTTTAAACCAAAAATTGAGTTTTCCTTATTCAGTACCATCGTCTTATAAACCAGCTAAGCTATGATTAAATTGAGATTTTTTATTTTCTTTTTACTCTTTAGTGTTTCTTCAGTTGTGTTTGCGCAAACTAAAGCTGAATTAGAAGCAAGACGATTGGAAATCAAAAAAGAGATTGCTGATATCAATAAGATTCTCGTTTCTACGCAACAAAGAGAAAAATCACTTTTAGAGGAAGTAGAAGAAATACAATTACGAATTACTTCTGTTGAAAAATTGGTGCGCGTTTACAATCAAGAAGCAAACTTAATCACACAAAACATCAACGAAAACGCAAACAGAATTGATAGATTAAGAACAGATTTATCCAATCTTAAGGAAGATTATGGCTTAATGATTCAGGAATCTTATCGCAGTAATAATCAACAAAACCGTATCATGTTCTTGTTATCGTCTGAGTCGTTTTTTCAAGCTTATAAACGTTTGCAGTATATGAAGCAATACGCAAATTACAGAAAGCAACAAGGTGAAGAAATTCAGGCTAAAACTAAAGAATTACAAGCTTTAAACGACGAGCTCTTCAAGCAGCGCAAAGAAAAAGAGAGCATTCTAGCCGAAAACAGAAAGGCTAAAAGTGAATTGGTTTCTAATCAAAAGAATTTAAAATCTTTATTAGCGCAAGTTAAAGTTAAAGAAAAAGATTTCAAAAGTGAAATCAAGGATAAGCAGAAGCAAGTCGCTAAAATTGATCAAGAAATTGAACGTTTAATTAAGGAAGCCATCGCACGTGAAAATGCAAAATCTGGGTCAAAATCAACAACCCGTTTTAAATTAACACCAGAGGCAAAAGCTTTAGCAAAAGATTTTTATAAAAACAAAGGCAAATTACCGTGGCCAGTAACTTCAGGTATTGTTTCTATGCGATTTGGTAAGCACCGGCACCCGATTGTGAGAACTACAATGATTGAAAGTAATGGTGTGAGAATTGATACTGAAAAGCACAGCAATGCGCGTGCTATTTTTGAAGGTGAAGTCAGCCAAATCAATAAAATTCCTGGAGCAAATATTGCCGTGATGATTCGTCATGGGGATTATATCACGGTTTATAATAACTTAGATAAAGTTTATGTCGAAAAAGGTGATACTGTTTTCAGAAATCAAGATATCGGCCGTGTTGGTAAGAACCCTTCATCAGGAAAAACAACGCTATTTTTTCAGCTTTTCAAGAACTTGAAAAAACTTAATCCTGAACTTTGGATTTACAAAATGTAAATGCGAGGACATCAATTTCCCAATTACTTTAGAGAATTCTGTCTTTTTTGATAAAATAAGCATAATTATTTCTCCATTTTTTTATTTTTAACCTCCTATTAACAACGCAAAATCAATTTATTTTTGAATTTGCGCGAGATTGTAATAAAACGAACTTATACGTCTATAAGAAATTCTGATTATGGAAGGACAAAATGCAGCACTTGATATAGAAACTATCAATGCAAAAGTGAAAGAAGAGAGTGCTTTTGTTGATTTATTAGTCAACGAAATGAACAAGGTTATCGTTGGGCAAAAGCATATGATTGAGCGCCTATTAATTGGATTGTTAGGTAAAGGCCACATTTTATTAGAAGGTGTTCCTGGTCTTGCCAAAACATTGGCGATTAATACATTGTCAAAAGCGGTCAAAGGAGATTTTAGCCGTATTCAATTTACACCAGATTTGTTGCCAGCCGATGTTGTTGGGACAATGATATATAACATTAAAGAAAACGATTTCAGTATTAAAAAAGGACCGATTTTTGCAAATTTCGTCCTTGCTGATGAAATCAACCGTGCACCAGCTAAAGTGCAATCTGCTTTACTAGAGGCTATGCAGGAAAAGCAAGTCACAATTGGTGATACAAGTTTTACGTTACAGCCACCATTTTTAGTGATGGCAACGCAAAACCCAGTTGAGCAAGAAGGAACTTATCCCTTACCAGAAGCACAAGTTGACCGTTTTATGTTGAAGACTGTGATCGACTATCCAAAACTCGAAGAAGAGCAGATGGTTGTAAGAGCTAACCTAAAAGGCACTTATGATGAAGTTCAGCCTGTCGTTTCTCTCGATCAAATTTTACGTGCGCAAGAAGCGGTTCGTATGGTTTATATGGACGAAAAAATTGAACGCTACATCCTTGATATTGTTTTTGCAACACGTTACCCAGAACGTTATGGTTTAGAAGAGATTAAGCCGTTGATTAGTTTTGGTGCTTCTCCTCGTGGAAGTATCAACTTGGCAACTGCTGCAAAGTGTTATGCTTTTATCAGAGGTCGTGGCTATGTGATTCCTGAAGATGTGCGTGCTATCGTTTATGATGTTTTGCGTCATAGAATCGGAATTACTTATGAAGCTGAAGCTGAAAATATCAAAACAGAAGATATCATCAACAAAGTGATTAACGAGATTGAAGTGCCGTAAAAGTGACGATTTCCCAATCGTTATTTTGAGTTAAGATGTCAATTTTTTCACTTTATGGAAACTAAAGATTTACTAAAAAAGGTTCGCAAAATCGAAATCAAAACACGTCGCCTCAGCGATAATGTTTTTGGTGGAGAATATCATTCTGCGTTTAAAGGTCGCGGAATGACTTTCAGCGAAGTTCGTCAATATCAATTTGGTGACGATGTGCGTAGCATTGATTGGAATGTGACAGCGCGCTACAATGAGCCTTTTGTGAAAGTCTTTGAAGAAGAGCGCGAGCTAACAATGATGCTTCTTGTTGACGTTTCTGCTTCTAATTCCTTTGGGACTAAAGCTGATTTTAAAGATAACATCATTACAGAAATAGCAGCAACACTCGCTTTTTCTGCTACTAAAAATAATGATAAGATTGGTTTGATGCTGTTTTCAGATCAAATCGAACTGTATATTCCACCCAAAAAAGGGCGCTCTCATGTATTGAGAATTATTCGTGAATTGATAGAGTTTAAACCTCAAAACAAAAAAACAGATTTGGGCAAAGCTTTCAAATATATGATTGACATGCTCAAAAAGAAAGCGATTGTTTTTGTGTTATCAGATTTTATGGACGATACTTATGAGCATAAATTGAAAATTGCTGCTAAAAAACACGATGTTACTGGGATCAGAGTTTATGATGAACGCGAAGAAAGTTTACCGAGTTTAGGCTTGATACAAGTGCAAGATGCTGAAACTGGAGCATTCAATTGGGTGAATACCTCGTTAGCAAGTGTAAAAGAAACCTACCAAAAACAATATAGAGATCAGGTTGATTATTTTTATCGCGCTTTTAGATTGAGCGGTTCTGGTTATATGAATTGTCGCGTTGATGAAAGTTATGTCAAGAAATTATTAGCATATTTTAAAAGAAGATGATAAAAAGTTTAAAACATTTTTCGATGCTATCGGTAAAACATTTGACATTGATTTGTCTGATGTTTTTGTGTTTTACAGATGCTTTTTCTCAAAACGTTAAAGCTGAAGTCGATACTTCTCAGATGCGGATAGGAGAGCAAATATCCTATAGCATTTCGGTTGAAGGTATTTCAGAAAACGACCAGGTTATTTTTCCAAAGGAGCAAAGTTTTGTTCCTATGGAAATGGTTGAAGATTTGAAAATTGACACGACTTTTTTAAATGATAAAAATTTAAAACTTTTAAAGAAATACAAACTCACACAATTTGATTCTGGTCAATACACAATTCCGCCTCAGTTATTAAAAATTAATGAAAAGCCTTTTTTAACCGATAGCATCAAATTAAGTGTTGCCAATATCGAAGTTGATACGACGAAACAAAAACTGTATCCAATCAAACGTGAGATTGGCGTTAAAAAACCTTTTCAACTCCCAAAATGGTTTTGGTGGGCGTTGGGTATAATCTTGTTGATTATCCTTCTCGTTTTTATTTATTTTAAATACAAAAAGAAAAAAGACCATTCTAAAAAGAGATTACCGCCTTATCAGCAAGCACAAGTTTCTTTAAAAGAATTGGATCAATCTGATTTAATCGTGAACCGACAGCTTAAAGACTATATTACAGAGTTGACGAACATCAGTCGCCGTTATTTAGATGAAAAAATTGAAGTTCGTGCGATGGAATATACCTCTAGCGAATTGATGCAAGCGCTTTATCAAAAAAAGGAAGACAAGAAAGTCAATTTCAAAGAGAAGTATTTAGAGACTTATCAAAAGATATTAGTTCAAGCCGATTTCTCAAAATTTGCAGGACAAAAGCCTGATGTCATTAGTTTAAAAGCTTATCGTAAAGACATTGAAAAGTTTATCAAGCATGTACAAAGCGCAATTCCTGAACCAACGGCAGAAGAGAAACGAAAAGATAGAGCTTATCAAGAGCAATTGCGACAAAAGCGTAAAAAGCAAAAGATTATTGCTGGTGTTGCCATTGGCGTTTTGCTTCTTATTTTAAGCGTTTCATCTTTAGTTGCCACAAAAGGCTTTGATTATGTGAGAGATAATGTTTTTGGTAACGAAAGTAAATCTATGCTTGAAAATGATTGGATCACAAGTGAGTATTCTGTTCCTGCTGTGAAAATAACAACGCCAGAAGTTCTTGTGCGTCAAAATTTAGACAGCTTAGGTATCAAAACTGTGCAAGCTTCAAAGCAAGAAAGCTTTGCTTCAGGAAGTATTTATTCAAATTTATTTGTGGTGTTAAGTCAAGTTTCTTTTGAAAAAGAAGTCGATTTTGATTTAGATAAAGCTGTTGAAGGCGTTTATCAGAATTTAGAAGAAAAAGGCGCTTATAATATTTTGATGAAGAATGAAGACTTTGAAACTTATCAAGGTGTAGAAGGTGTGAAGGTTTTTGGAAGTTTTGCGATTAAAAACCCGATTACACAGAATGATATCAAAAAGAATTATCAAATTTTAAACTTTGGATTTGCTGGGCGTTATCAGCAAATCACAATTATCTATAACGCAGAAGATGAATACGCTCAAACGATAACGGAGCGTATCATCAATTCAGTTGAATTTGAAAAACCTGATGCCAATGTTCGCTAATCTCACATTTGAACATCCGCAATGGTTATGGCTTTTAACGGTCATTCCTTTACTCATTTTATGGGCTATTTTGAGTCATAAAAAGAAGTACTCAAGCTTGCTTTTGTCAAGCACAAAAGCATTTCAGTGTCAGCAAAGTTTACTCGCTAAACTACGTCCTTTCTTATTGGTGTTACGTTTAGCAGCACTTTGCTTTTTTATCGTCGCGATGGCAAGACCAAGAGAAGTTGACGAATCAACTGAAGTAAAAAAATCTGAAGGAATCGATATTGTCATGTCTGTTGACGTTTCTGCAAGTATGTTGGCAAAAGATTTAAAGCCAAATCGTTTTGAAGCTTTAAGGCAAGTGGCAAAAGATTTTGTAAATCAAAGACCAAATGACAGATTTGGTATTACAATTTTTGCAGGTGAAAGTTATACCAAAACACCGATTACAAGTGATAAAGAAATCACTTTAAAAGCGATTGATGGGATTGAGTTTAACGACCTTATTGAAGGCGGAACTGCTATCGGAATGGGATTGGCAACTTCTGTCAATAAGCTTAAAGAAAGTGAGGCTGAAAGTAAAGTCATTATTCTTTTAACAGATGGTGTCAATAATTCAGGTTTTATCGATCCTGTGACAGCAACTGAATTGGCACTTGAATACGATACAAAAGTTTATACAATCGGGATAGGGACGAATGGAGAAGCACTGTCGCCAGTCGCCGTTCGTGGAGATGGAAGTTATGTTTATCGCCAAGTTAAGGTTGAAATTGATGAAGCTTTATTAAAGGATATTGCTCAACAAACTGGTGGAAAATATTTTAGAGCAACAGATAATGAGAAGTTAAAATCGATTTATGATGAAATTGATAAGTTAGAAACATCAGAAGTTGAGGAATTTAAATATTACAATTATGATGAGAAATTTAGACTTTTAATCCTCATAGGTTTTGGTCTTATTTGTTTAGAGCAATTGTTGAAATTTACAGTATTTAGAAGTTTTGTATAATGTATATTCTTGAAGAAACATATTATTTTTGGGTTTTAGCCCTGATTCCAATTCTCTTTTTGGTGTTTTGGATTTATGCATTATGGCAGAAAAAACGTCAAGCTCAGTTCGCTGAAGCAAAGTTTTTTTACTATTTAGCACCAGATTTCTCCAAAGGTAAACCCTTATTAAAACTGCTTATTATTAGTTTAGGGATCATTGCTTTAACGATTGCGCTTGTCAACCCGAAGGCGGGAACCAAAATAGAAACGGTAAAACGCGAAGGCATCGATATTGTTTTTGCGCTTGATGTTTCCAAAAGTATGTTGGCTGAAGATATCGCTCCTAATCGACTTGAGAAAGCAAAGCAAATCACAAATCAAGTAATTAGTAAATTAGCCGGAGACCGTGTTGGTTTAATTGGTTACGCTGGAAGTGCTTTTCCACAAATACCAATCACAACAGATTACGGAACAACCCGAACTTTTTTGAAAACCATGAACACGAATATGGTTTCAAGTCAAGGAACAGCCATTAACCAAGCGATTGATTTAGCAACAACTTATTTTAATGATGAAGATCAAACTAATAAAGTTCTTGTAATTTTAAGCGATGGTGAAGATCATGAAAGCAACCTTGAAGCCATCAGTGAAAAAGCCGCAGAAAAAGGAATTAAAATTTACGCAATAGGCTTAGGCTCTGAAAAAGGAGCACCAATTCCGATCAAAAAAAGAGGGCAAACTAAATCTTATAAAAAAGATAAAACTGGCGAAACGGTCATTACCAAAATGGATCCAAACACTTTAAGAACAATTGCCTCAATTACTGATGGTGATTATATGCACGGCGTGAATACAAAAGAAGTGGTCGATCAGATTTTTGAGAACATCAATGAATTAGAGAAAACAGAATTTGAATCAAAACAATACGCTGATTTTAAAAGCCAATATCAATGGTTTTTAGGTTTAGCGATTCTTTTGCTCATATTAGATATGTTCGTTTTCGATAAAAAAACAAACTGGATACAAAGGTTGAATTTATTTAATGACAAGGATGATGCAAAGAAGTAAACAACTTTTATACTTGGTTTTGACAGTTTCTTTTTTAATGTTTTCAAAACATTCAAAAGGGCAACAGCAGCAAGATAAACCTGAATTAAGAAAAGAGGATAAAAAACTATTATCTGAGGCTTATGAAAAAGCTGTTTCTGGTGATTTTGCTGAGGCAGAGGCGGCTTATCGTCAAGCTTTAGCCAAAACAGGAAATAATTCAACGGCAACCTATAATCTCAGTAATTTATATTTAGATAATGATGAGGTTCCTGCTGCTCGCAGACGTATTTTAGAGGCGATAAAAAACACGAACGATAAAGATTTGATTCATAAGGCATATCATAATCTTGGTAATTCTTTAATGGAAGAAGAAAATTATAAAGGCGCCATTGAAGCTTATAAAAATGCTTTAAGAAATAATCCTAATGATGAAGAAACACGTTACAATTATGCTTTAGCCAAAGAAAAGCAAAAGAATGAGAAGAATGATGGCAAAGGAGACGGCGATGATAATAAACAAGAAAATCAAGATCAACAAAAAGATCAAGATCAGGATCAAGACCAAGAAGACAAGTCCAAAGATTCTGATAAAGACGGCGATAGCGAAGATCAAAAAGATAAAGGCGATCAGAAAGATCAAGAAAATAAAGATGAAGGCGATCAGAATAAAGATAAGTCTGATGAAAAGGAAGAAGGAAAAGATCAGCAAGACAAAAAAGATAAAGAACAGAATAAAAGCAATAAAGATAAAGGTGAACAGGAACAACAAAAGCCTCAAAAAGGAAAGCTTTCACCTGAGCAAGTTCAGCGTTTATTAAAAGCAATAGAAAATCAGGAAGACCAAATTCAAGAAAAAATAAATGCCAAAAAAGCAAAAGGTTCAAAGGTTAAAACAGAAAAAGATTGGTAATTAAAATGAAAAATATAATTCTATTTTTAAATCTCCTTGTATGCTCCTCAGTGTTTGCACAAGTGAGTTTTGTGGCTAAATCAAGCCGCGATAAAATGGGAATTAATGAACGCGTTAAAATTAAGTTTACTGTCAATCACGATGGTGACAATTTTAGAGCGCCTTCATTCATTAATTTCAGAAAAATTGCTGGACCAAATCAGTCTGTTCAATCAACATGGGTGAACGGGAAAAGCTCATTTTCTAAAACCTATACTTACTTCCTTCAACCTACCAAAAAAGGAAAATTAGAAGTTGGACAAGCAGAAATTGAAGTTGATGGTCAGGTTTATAAAACTTCACCAATACCTATTGAGGTGACTTCAGCCGTTGATAACCCAGGAGATGGAACTGGCAATCAAATCGATTTGTCAGATGCAATTCATTTGGTTGCTGAAGTCAGTAATTATAAGCCATACCTCAACGAAGGCATCTCCGTAGTTTATAAGCTTTATGTGAGTCCGACCACTAATGTCAGAAACTGGCAGAGCTTAGATGAACCAAAATACAATGGTTTTTGGAGTCAAAATATAGATTTAAAACGTCAAGAAGTTAAAGAGGGAACTTACGGCGGAAATCCTTACCGTTATGTTGAGTTAAGACGAACTGTTTTGTATCCTCAAAAAACGGGTAAGCTAGTTATCGAACCACTTTCATTAGATATTTCAGTTGAAGTACCTTCCAATAAAAGAGATTTTTTTGGACGTCGATTGTATGACATTGCTCAAAAAACAGTTTCTGCAAAAAGTAAAACTGTTGACGTGAAAAGCCTGCCTCAAGAAGGTAAGCCTATTGATTTCTCTGGTGCAGTTGGTGAATTTGAACTCAATGTAAAAACAAATAAAACTGAACTTTTAGCAACTGAATCTCTCAATTATGATGTGATTATTTCTGGTAAAGGAAATTTATCCTTGATGAATATGCCAAAACCTAAATTTCCCTCTGCGATTGAATCTTATGATCCCGAACATACTGAAAATGTCAAAACAAGTGTAAGTGGAATGTATGGTGAAGTGAAAGATAAATACACTTTAGTGCCAAACACGCCTGGTCAGTTTAAAATTAATCCGTTGAGTTTTACTTACTTTGATCCAAGAGCTGAGGCTTATAAAACGATTAATTCTAAGGCTATCAGTCTTGATGTTAAAGCCAATCCAAATGTCGCAACAACATCTACAAATTCTACTGACACAGTTCAGATGAATGAACAGAACAAAAATTATGTGAGCGACATCACACAACTCAATTTCATACGTCCAGAAACAAACTTAAAATCCATTGAGTCTACGCCTTTTTTTAAGTCAACTTTATTCTGGATTTTAGTGGGTGTATTCACTTTGATGATTCCTTTTCTTTTGGTTTTTAGAAAAAGTGGATTGTTTCAAACAGATTCGAAAAACAAAACCAATAAACATTTAGACAGATTAGCTAAAAAATATCTTTCTGAAGCGAAATCATCAATAGGTCAGCCAGAAATTTTTTATACAAACTTAGAGTTGGCTTTACACAAGTTTTTAAAAGCTAAGCTTGGCATTAAAACGCATGAATTAGCCAAAGAGAATTTAAAAATAAGATTACAAGATAAATCTGTTGACAAAGCTGATTTAGAAGCGATGATGTCAATGATTGAGAAATGCGAATTAGCCCGTTATGCTTCTGCAGAAAGCCATTCAATGGAGGAAGATTATAAAAAGTCAAGTGTATTGATTTCTAAGATTGATAAACAAATTTGAAAATGGAAAAATTAATTTTAATCATTGTCTTTTGTTGGACGAGTTTGACTTTTGGATTTCAGGAAAACGCTATTCAAAATTTTGATAAAGCAAATCAAGCTTACAACAATGCAAAATATGAACTTGCTGAAAATTTATATAATTCCATAATTGATGAAGGACAAACATCTGTTGAGCTTTACTACAACTTAGGGAATGCCTACATTAAGCAAAATAAACTTGCCGAAGCTATTTACGCTTATGAAAAAGCTTTAGCATTAAAACCAAATGCTAAGTTTGTTCAGGAAAACCTGAAGTATGCAGAAAATATGACGATCGATCAGTTTTCTAAAGTAGAAATTTCAGATTTTCAAAAGTTAATAAACCGTTTCAATCATTTACTAAGCGTTGATCAATGGGCTTATCTCGTTGTTACTTTCGTTATTCTGATGGCGTTGAGTTTTGTTCTTTATTTGTTTAAAAGTGAATCTAAATTTAAGCGTTTGGGTTTAAGTCTCTTTTTTATTTCCTTAATCTTGGCAAGTTTGAGTTTTTGGCAAGCCAATAGGCTATCAGAAACTTTCTTGAGTAAAGATTATGCGATTCTTTTTGATGATGAAATAGAAGTTTTCTCAGAGCCAAACCAACGAAATGAGGCTGTTTTGACACTTCACGAAGGAACCAAAGTTGAATTGCTTTCTAAGTTTAATAATTTTCAAGAAATCAAACTTCCTGATGGAACTGTAGTTTGGATGCGAAACGCAAATTATAAAACAATTCAGTAAATAATTCATTGTCAGCTTTTTTGAATTTAAAATCAGAAAATCTTTATCAAGTTTCTAATTTTATTAGAAACTTGATTGTCAATTTAAATTTATAAAATACTTTTGTTGACGATTATTTAATTTTAGAACTTTAGATTGTTCACATTCATAATTAAGTCTACTTAGAGATACATTTTTATGAAAAACATGTTTTCTAAAGAGCTAAACAGTTTAAAAAATCCAAACATGATTAATAAGATAATTACTAAAGAAGAGCAAAGTAAGCTGACTCCTGAAATGGTATTGTCTGATTTGATGGAAGGAAACAAAAGATACATCAAGGATGACTCGCATGAAAGAGATTACAACGCGCAGAAAACGATGGCAGTAACAGGGCAAAGCCCAAAAGCAATTGTTTTATCATGTGTTGATAGCCGTGTGCCTGTCGAAACCGTTTTTGATCAAGGTTTAGGTGACGTTTTTGTTGCACGAGTTGCTGGTAATTTTGCTAATTCTGATATTATTGGCAGTATGGAATTTGCTTGTGGAATTGCAGGAAGTAAGTTGATATTTGTTTTAGGTCATGAATCTTGCGGCGCAATTTCTGCTGCTTGTGATCAAGTGAAGTTTGGAACGATGACTGCAATGCTCGATAATATTCAGCCAGCCATTGAAGCAATAGGCGATATCAAAGGTGAGCAATCTTCTAAAAACAAAGATTATGTTCAGTCTGTTGTGATGAAAAATGTAGAACTGACCATTGATAAAATTAGAAAAAATAGTCCAGTTCTTGAAAAGTTAGAAGATTCTGGCGTTATTAAAATCGTTGGTGGTGTTTACTATTTAAAATCAGGAGAAATTAAGTTAATCGATTAATCGAATTTACCATATATTTTGTAGAAAGCACTGTTTTAGGAAACAGTGCTTTTTTTATTTAAAAGGTTTTTTTTGATCTCTCGATTAAGGAAAAACGCTGTAATTATCGTTGATAAGATGTCTGCTAAAGGAAAAGAAATCCACACACCAAATTCGCCATAGAATTTAGGTAATATTAAAATAAGCGGAATAAAACAGAAACCTTGTCTTGATAATGTTAAGAAAAATGCAGGCTTAGCTTTTCCGATAGCCTGAAAATAAGCTGAACCAATCAATTGTAAAGCAATAATTGGGATTGCAGCAAAAACCCAACGCATTGCAGAAGGTGTTTTTTCTAAAATATCAGCATCCTGTGTAAAGACACTTGCTATTTCTGGCGCAAAGAACATGATCAACCCAAACACCAGCAAACCTAATCCAGCTGCGTATAGGATGGCTTTGTTAATTGATTCTCTTACACGTTCACTTTTATTAGCACCATAATTATATCCTGCAATTGGCAGGAAGCCTTGTGTCACGCCAAGCACAGGGAAGAGTGCAAACATTAGCATACGTGATATAATAGCGTAAACTGTAACTGAATTTTCACCGCCAAGTTTAAATAAAATATTGTTTAAGATGAGGTAAATCAAACTGACAACAGCTTGTCTTGCCATTGTGACGAAACCTAAACTCGCAATTTCTTTTAAAATATTAGCATCAAAACCAAGATCTTGATAGCGGAGTTTTAATTCTGATTTACTTGACATGAAGAAATAAATAATATAAAGTAAACACAGAATGTAAGAACCTGTTGTTGCCCATGCAGCACCCATCATTCCCCAATCAAATACGTTAATAAATAAATAATCCATAATCAAGTTTCCTATAGAAGGAATGATCATGGCAATCATTGAAAATTTTGGTTTTCCTTCAGCTCTAATCACTGAATTTCCCATCATTGTTAAGGCAAGAATTGGCACGCCTATAACAACAATACGATAGTAAATCTTTGCAGGTTCGAAAATATCACCTTTTCCTCCAAAAGCAGGAATCAGGGTGTTCATAAAAATCAAGCCAAGCGCCATTGTACTTAATGTGATAAGTAAGGTGATGCTGATTTGATTCCCAAATGTTTTAAGAGCTTTTTCTTTTAAATCAGCGCCTAATGCACGAGAAATAACAGATGCACCACCAATGCCGATCGCCATTCCTAGCGCAGCTATAAAAAATGAAACTGGTAAAACCACATTAATCGCAGCAATTGCAATTGGTCCTATCCAGTTTCCTACAAAAATAGTGTCAACCAAAATATTGATTGACATCACTAAAATGCCTATTGAAGCGGGAACAGATTGTTTGATTAATAATTGACTAATCGGTTCTGTCCCCAGCTTTTCGGCGTTGACTCTCGCCATAATTTATTTTGATAATGCCCATTCATCAATCCATCGACTGAGCGTTTTCACCCAATCTTCTCTGTCATTAATACATGGGATAAAAGTAAATTCTGTACCTCCATTCTCTTTGAAAATTTCATCAGCTTCCATCGCTATTTCTTCAAGTGTTTCTAAACAATCAGAAACAAATGCTGGTGTGACAACGGCAATTTTCTCTATGCCTTCTTGAGCCATTTTCTCAACAGTTCTGTCTGTGTAAGGTTTTAACCATGGGTCAAAACCAAGTCTCGATTGAAAACTTGTACTGAATGTGCCTTCTTTTAGCTTCAGTTTTTCTCCAACCAAACGCGTTGTTTCATAGCACTGATGTCTGTAACAAAATTGATGAGCTTTTGAAGGTGTTTGACAGCAACTTCCATCAATCTTACAATGGCTATTTGTAATATCACTTTTTCTAATGTGTCTTTCAGGAACGCCGTGATAACTGAAAAGTAAATGATCGTAATCAATTTTTTCCAGTTCTTCAATAATACTTCTTGATAAAACAGTGACGTAGTCAGGATGATTATAAAAAGGTGGAACAACTGTAAAATCTATTTTTGGGAAAAATTCATCACGTAATTGTTCAGCTAAAACAATAATCGTTTCAGTTGTTGCCATAGCAAATTGCGGATAAAGTGGAACTAACAAAACTTCAGTGACGCCTTGGTCATAAAGTTCTTGTAATCCATTTTTCATTGAAGGTTCACCATAACGTATGGCAAGTGAGATGGGAACACTTGTTTCTTGATTAACTTTATCTTGTAGTTTTTCGGATAAAACAATAAGAGGTGAGCCTTCATCCCACCAAATTTTTGAGTAAGCTTTTGCAGATTGTTTAGGTCGCGTGTTTAAGATGATGCCTTTCACAAGAATTGTTCGTAACAAGTAAGGCAAATCAATCACCCTTTCATCCATCAAAAACTCACCAAGGTAAGACTTGACATCCTTTGGATCTGTACTCGCTGGAGAACCTAAATTTACAAGTAAAACTCCTTTCATTTTTCAATTTTTTACAAACATAAAGGAATTAAGATGAAGATCATTTTTAAAAACTTATATTTTTATCTTAACAAAATAAGCTTTAAATCTTTTAGTTTTAATCAATTTCTTGGTAGCAAATTTTTTCTACTAAAAGACTTACAAACAGAACTTGAAATTATAATTACATAAAGTTGCCTACATACTTTTTTGGAGTTGTTCCAAATTTCTTCTTAAAAGCAGTGATGAAATGACTTGCCGTGGAATAACCAATTGACAAACCAGCCTCATTAACATTGTGTTGTCCATCTTCAAGAAGCTTTCGCGCATATTCTAACTTATAGTTGAGTAAGAAAGAATAAACCGTATCACCATAGATTTCTTTAAATCCTTCTTTAAGCTTTTTCAAACTCAAGCCAACCTCTTCAGCAAGTTCCTTTAGAGTGGGTGGTTCAACCATACGATTGATGATAATTTCTTTGGCTAATTTTATTCTTTTCACATTATCTTCATCATCTAAAAAAGGACATTGTTCAATGTCAACTTCCTCAGGTCTGTTGAAGTAAAGTGCAATCAATTCATAAACTTTGGCCTTTAGATAAATACTTTTTATTGAAGGATGTAAGTTGAAATTCATAAATTGTGTCAGCACAACTGCCATTGCTGGTGACAAGTTACCTTCAGTATAGTATTTTTTATCACGATTGTCTTCTGTTAGGAAATCTATATAATTTGCTTCTGCAGAAAATAAACTATGAAGTTTTTTGATTGAAATTAAGATAGAAACACTCCAAGATTTTGGATTGACGTCTATATTAATCGGGAGCTCTTTTTGAGGATTGTAAAGCAGTAAAGATTTATCTTCTTTAATGTTCAATGCATATTCACCTTGGTTAAAGTTAAATTTAATGATACCCTTTAAACAAAAGTGAAATTGAATATAATCTGCACTCAATTTTCTATTGATTTGATCTGACTCGCTAGATTCATTTTGGATATTTATAATGTAAATTCCATTTTCAAGCTCGTAAAACTGAGCCGAACTTTTAGCGTTACTTTTTAAGCTTAAAGACATAGAAAATAATTTTTTTATTTAGAATGATTCTATTTAAATAGTGTTAAAAGCATGAATAACATTACAAAAGTAAGCCTAATAGCTGATATAAATCATTTTTTAGGCAAAAAGACTTTAAACGACATTAAATGAACTTTTAGCGTTACTTTTAGAAGTGCTTCTGTTCTATTTTTGTATCAAACTTTCTGAAGACATAAATGTACAAATATAACGTATCAAAATACCAGACTTTTTTTGTTGTAGGCTTGAGTTATCAAAAAGCTGATGCAGAAACAAGAGGAAAATTCAGTTTAGGTATTGATCAGCGTAAATCCTTGTTAGATAAAGCTGAAAGTATCGGTTTGGATGCAATTACAGTGACTTCAACTTGTAATAGAACAGAAATTTACGCCTTTGCAGATGATGCTAACACGCTTATAGGTTTATTGTGTGAGTTTAGTATTGGTAATCAAGATTTATTCAAAAAAGTAGGTTATGTCCGTGAAAATGAAGTAGCAATTTCTCACATGTTTCGTGTTGGTTGTGGTTTAGATAGTCAGATTTTAGGCGACTTTGAAATTATTAGTCAAATTAAATCTGCTTTTACGATTTCTAAAAACCGAAATTTAATTAACCCTTTTTTAGAAAGATTAGTCAATTCTGCTATTCGTGCGAGTAGAAGAATCAAAAATGAAACAGAAATGTCTTCTGGTGTTACTTCGGTTTCTTTTGCCTCCGTGCAGTACATTTTAGATCATATCGAAAATGTTTCAGAAAAAAACATCTTGCTTTTTGGAACTGGTAAAATCGGTCGAAACACATGCGAGAATCTTGTGAAGCACACGAGTAACAAGCATATTACATTAATAAACAGAACGAAAGACAAGGCTGAAGAAGTTGCAGGGAAATTTAATTTAACAGTTAAAGATTATTCTGAACTTCAAGCTGAAATTCGTCAAACCGATATACTGATTGTTGCAACTGGTGCTCAGCAACCTACAATTACAAAAGAGATTATCTTTCCAAAGAAACCTTTATTGATTCTGGATCTTTCTATCCCGAAAAACGTTTCTGAAGATGTTGTTAATATTGATGATGTTACATTGCTGCATCTTGACTATTTATCACAGATGACAGATCAAACTTTATCTAAACGTAAAAAATTCATTCCTGATGCTGAGTTGATTATCGAAGAGGAAAGAGATGAATTTTACGAGTGGTTAGATACACGTAAGTTTGCACCTACGATAAAAGCATTAAAAGATAAATTTAAAGATTTTCAAGCCGAAGAGCTAGATTACCAAAGCAGAAAAGTCAAAGGATTTGATAAAGAACAGGCTGAGGTTTTTAGCGATCGTTTGATCCATAAAATCACGAGAAGTTTTGCAAGTCATTTAAGAGCTGCAAACGGATCAACGGAAGATAGTGTTGCTTTACTCAAAAAAGTTTTTGAGCTTGAAATGCAAGAAAAGTCTAAGTAAATAAATTTCTTTTATCATTTTTAAATTTCTATCGATTGGAAGATAAGCAAACGATTAAAATTGGAACGCGTGATAGCCAACTTGCACTTTGGCAAGCGAAAAAAGTTCAAACTCTTTTAGAAGATCAAGGTTATAAAGCCGAACTCAAACCTGTTAAATCTCAAGGCGACCTGAACTTAAAGCAACCTTTGTATGAAATGGGAATTACAGGGATTTTCACAAAAACACTAGATGTTGCCTTGATTAATGGCGACATAGATGTTGCTGTGCATTCCATGAAAGATGTGCCAACGGCATTGCCAAAAGGTGTTATTAAAGGTGCAGTTTTGCCACGTGCAAATCATAAAGATATCCTAGTTCATAAAGATTTAATTTTTCTCAATCAACCTCATGGCATTATTGCAACTGGAAGTTTGAGAAGGAAAGCGCAATGGCTTAACAAGTATCCTAAACATGATGTTGTTAACTTGCGTGGAAATGTGATTACGCGTTTAGAAAAATTAAAGGATTCTGATTGGAATGCAGCGATTTTTGCTGCGGCTGGTCTTGAACGTATTGAGCTGACACCAGAGAATCATACCGAATTAGATTGGATGATTCCCGCACCTGCACAAGGTGCAATTATGGCGGTTTGTATGAGGGAAAACCAACATAGTTTCAATGCTTTAAAAGCTTTAAACCATCCTGAAACAGATATAGCTGTCACCATTGAACGTGATTTTTTAAGAACTTTAGAGGGCGGCTGTACGGCGCCAATTGGTGCTTTTGCTGAAATTAGAGAAGATCAACTTCATTTTGAAGGTGTTCTTTTTAGTCTAGATGGTCAACAGAAATACGATATTTCAAAAACTATAAATGTTGATCAAGCTGAAGGTTTTGGAGTTAAAGTCGCTAAAAAACTTCTGAAGAATAAAGCTGCAAAAACTTTGATGAAGAAACTAAGAGAAGTCTTATAAATGGCAAGAATACTTTCTACAAAAAAGCTAACAGAAGCACAGCAACAATTATTGCTGAATACATCACATTCACTTGTGCATTATGATGCAATCAAAATTACTGCTTTAACTGATAATTTTCCTAAGCAGCCAATCAAAAACGCAATCGTTACAAGTCAAAATACAGCTAAACTTATCATTGAAAATAAATTTCAGATTGATAAATTGTTTTGTGTTGGCGAAAAAACGGCAGGTCTGCTTTATAAGAATAACTATAAAGTTGCCTTGGTTTGTGAGTACGCTTCTCAATTAGCAGAAATTATCACAGAAAATTATGCTGATGAAGATTTCTCATTGATTTGCAGTGAGCAACGTTTAGATACAATACCTCATGAATTTGTTGAGAAAAATTTAAAACTCAACGAACATCATATTTACCAAACTACAAGCCGACATCAAAAATTTGATAAAGATTTTGATGTTGTTTTGTTTTATAGTCCAAGTGGGATTCGATCTTTTTTTGAGGCTAATTCTAAAATGACATCAATTGAGGCTGTTTGCATAGGAACAACAACGGCAAAAGCGGCTGAAAGTTATGTCGAGAAAGTTGCATATTCATCACAAACGAGTGTTGAAAGTGTGATTGTTAAAGCAGTGAAAATACTGCAATAAATAATTTTTACAGACAAGAGTTTAATATAATGACAATGATAAAAAACGATTTATTTTTAAGAGCTTTAAAAGGCGAAACCGTTGAAAGACCACCGGTTTGGATGATGAGACAGGCAGGGAGATATTTGCCTGATTTTATGAAAATTAAAGAAAAGTATGATTTTTTTACGCGTTGTCGAACGCCAGAATTAGCGACCGAAATTACAGTAATGCCAATTCGTCAAGTCGGAACTGATGCCGCTATTTTATTTAGTGACATTTTAGTTGTCCCACAAGCCATGAATATTGAAGTAGAAATGAAACCTGGCGTTGGGCCTTGGTTGCCAAATCCAATTCGTTCTGCTCAAGATGTAAAAGATGCTGTTGTTCCTGATGTTTATGAAGAACTAGGCTATGTTTATGACGCCATTAAAATGACAAAAAAGGAACTGGATAATGAAGTGCCTTTAATCGGTTTTGCTGGATCTCCATGGACGATTTTTTGCTATTGTGTGCAAGGTCAAGGCTCTAAAAACTTTGATAAAGCAAAACAGTTTTGTTTCTCAAATCCTGTTGCTGCTCATGAACTCTTACAAAAAATTACTGATACAACGATTGCTTATTTAAAAGGAAAAGTAGAAGTTGGTGTAGATGCTGTTCAGGTTTTTGATTCTTGGGGGGGTATGTTATCACCTGAAGATTATCAGCTTTTTTCTTGGAAATACATTCAGCAAATTATCGATGCGTTAAAAGATGATATTCCTGTGATTGCATTTGGAAAAGGTTGCTGGTTTGCACTTGAGCAAATGTCACAATCAGGCGTTTCAGCATTAGGTGTTGACTGGACATGTAGTCCTGAAAATGCAAGAAAATTTACAAATAATTCAATCACACTTCAAGGAAATTTCGATCCTTCAAGATTGTTGTCACCAATTCCAGAGATAGAACGTATGACAATTGAAATGATTGACAGATTTGGGAAAGATAAATACATCGCCAATTTAGGTCATGGTATTTTACCAAATATTCCTGTTGATCACGCGAAAGCTTTTGTCAATGCAGTTAAAAACTATAAAGCTAAATAATCATTTCAATTTTAAACTTGAGATATTTAATATCAAAGCCAACGAAAATCGTTGGCTTTTTTTGATTAATACTAAAAAACATAAAGATTCATTTTGTGATGATTCTTCTTTGTCAAAACATTAAAAAATGCGTATTTTCAACACAAATTTTAAAAAGAATGATTACAAAAACTGTAAATAATGTCACAGAAGCACTTGATGGCGTTAAGGATGGTATGACCTTGATGTTAGGCGGTTTTGGCTTGTGTGGTATTCCAGAAAATAGCATCAGTGAATTATCAAAACGCAATGTCAAAAACCTTACTTGTATTTCTAACAATGCAGGTGTTGATGATTTTGGTTTGGGAGTTTTGCTGAAAAAGAATCAAATTAAAAAAATGATTTCTTCTTACGTTGGTGAGAATGCTGAGTTTGAGCGTCAAATGTTAAGCGGCGAATTAGAAGTTGATCTTGTTCCACAAGGAACTTTAGCTGAACGTTGTCGTGCTGCACAAAATGGTATTCCAGCTTTTTTTACACCTGCAGGTTATGGAACTGAAGTGGCAGAAGGTAAAGAAGTCAGAGATTTTGACGGAAAACTTCATATTTTAGAAGAAGCTTTTAAAGCGGATTTCGCTTTTGTTAAGGCTTGGAAAGGTGATACAGCAGGAAACCTTATTTTTAAAGGAACAGCAAGAAATTTTAATGCGGTGATGAGCGGCGCAGCAAAAATTACTGTTGCTGAGGTTGAAGAACTTGTTGAGCCAGGAGAATTAGATCCGAACTCTGTACATATTCCAGGTGTTTTTGTTCAGCGAGTTTATCAAGGCGACAATTACGAAAAACGCATTGAACAAAGAACGGTAAGAGAATCTTAAAATTGAAAAAGAAATTATGTTAGATAAAAAAGGAATAGCACAACGTATTGCAAAAGAAGTGAAAGATGGCTATTACGTCAATCTCGGAATTGGTATTCCGACACTTGTTGCAAACTTTGTAAGAGATGATATAGAAGTTGAATTTCAGAGTGAAAATGGAATTCTCGGAATGGGACCTTTTCCAACTGAAGATGAAGTTGACGCTGATTTAATTAACGCAGGTAAGCAAACAATTACGGCTCGACCTGGCTCTAGTTTTTTCGATTCAGCTTTAAGTTTTGGAATGATTAGAGGTCAACATGTCGATTTAACCATTCTTGGTGCGATGGAAGTTGCACAAGACGGAAATATCGCCAATTGGAAAATACCAGGTAAAATGGTAAAAGGCATGGGAGGCGCAATGGATTTAGTTGGTTCAGCTCAGAATATTATTGTGGCAATGATGCACACGAATAAAGCAGGCAAATCAAAATTATTAAAATCTTGTACCTTACCATTAACAGGCGTAAAGTGCGTCACCAAGATTGTCACAAACTTAGCTGTTTTGGATATTGTTGATGGAAAGTTTAAACTTTTAGAACGTGCACCTGGAGTTACTGTTGAAGAAATAAAGAAAGCGACAGAAGGTGATTTAATCGTTGAAGGCGATATTCCAGAAATGGTTTTATAGTATTAAATAAGAATCATTTTTTATAAAAACTAAACTGATAAAGCCGTTTAAGCAATGTGTTTAAGCGGTTTTATTTTTAGAGTAAATCGAGCATTAAATCAGCAGTTTGATCGCTTGCACCAACGCCACCTAACTTTTGCTTAAGCGTTTTAAATTTTTGCTTCATTTGAGTTGAATGTTTGTCGTCCAAAATCTTTTCCAGCTCAAATTCAAGATTTTTTGCGTTAAATTCATTTTGAATCAACTCTTTGACAATTTCTTGATCCATAATTAAATTAACCAAAGAAATATAATTGAGTTTAATAATGCGTTTGGCGATTTGGTAAGAAATTTCACTGCCTTTATAGCAAACGACTTCAGGAACATCAAATAAAGCAGTTTCAAGAGTTGCAGTACCAGAAGTCACCATTGCAGCTTTTGAATGTGATAAAAGTTGGTAAGTCTCATTAGTGACAAAACTGACATTGTCTTTGACCAGAAATTGCTCATAAAAAGATTTCTCTTGACTTGGAGCGCCTGCAATAATAAACTGATATGCTTCAAACTTTTTAGGCATATCAAGCATTGTTGACAGCATTTTGACAATTTCTTGTTTTCTACTACCTGGTAAAATCGCTATGATTTCTCTATTGTCTAAATCATGTTTTTTACGAAATTTTTCAATCGGTGTAACTTCAAGTTTATCAATTGCATCAAGGAGTGGATGCCCGACAAAATGCACTGGAAAATTGTGTTTTTCTTCGTAAAAACTTTTTTCAAAAGGAAGAATCACAAACATTTCATCAACATCGCGCTTAATCGCTTTTATTCTGTTTTCCTTCCATGCCCAAATTTGTGGTGAGATATAATAAAAAGTTTTGATATTTCTCTCTTTTGCCCATTTCGCAATACGCATATTAAAACCAGGATAATCAATAAAAATAATCACATCAGGTTTATATTTTTCAATGTCTTTTTTGCAGACTTTGATATTTCCTAAAATGGTTTTAAGGTTCATCAGAACTTCTATGAAACCCATAAAAGCAAGGTCTTTGTAATGCTTTACGGGTTTTTGTTGCGCAACATCACTCATTAAATCGCCGCCCCAAAATCTGAAATCTGCATTTTCATCTTTTTTGAGCAAGCTTTTCATCAAATTCGAAGCATGTAAATCTCCAGAAGCTTCACCGGCAATGAGATAATATTTCATAGAAATAAGCAATTTAACTGGGTAAAATTAAAATAATTAATGCATAATCAGATATAATAGCGAGCATAGTTTTAGTTTTTTTACCTTTGCAGATTCATTTCTAAATACTGATTATGATTCAATCCATGACGGGTTACGGTAAAAGCTCGCAAGAGATCGCAGGTCAAACGATACATGTTGAGCTTAAATCTTTAAATAGCAAAAATCTAGATGTTAATTTGAGAATGTCTTCACAATATCGTGAAATTGAAATTCCTTTAAGAAATAAAATTGCTGAAGCTCTTAAACGTGGCAAGGTTGATGTTTCTCTTTATGTTGAATCTAAATCAGGAGAAGCTTCCGCCGTGATTAATACAAAAGTTGTTGAAAGCTATATCAAGCAGTTACAAGAAATTCAGCCAGATGAAAATAAAGATTTTTCTGAATTATTAGCAATTGCTATGAAATTTCCTGAAGCTTTATCTACAGATAAAACAACTTTAGCAAAAAATGAAATCAAGGCGATTGAGTCAACTTTAGAAGAAGCTTTACAAACATTAGTCAAGCATCGTTTAGATGAAGGTAAAGCACTTGAGGCTGATTTTAAATTAAGAATTAACAATCTCAAATCGCTTGTTAAAGAAGTGATTTCAATTGATCCTGAACGTATCAAAAACGTGAGAGAGCGTCTTCATAAAGCTGTTGATGATTTAAAAACCAATGTTGACGAAAATCGTTTTGAGCAAGAATTGGTTTATTATATTGAAAAATATGATATCACTGAAGAGAAAATTCGTTTAGAAAACCACTTGGATTACTTTTCGAAGAATTTGGATTCTAAAGATTCTAATGGAAAAAAATTGAATTTTATTTGTCAAGAAATCGGTAGGGAAATCAATACCATTGGTTCAAAATCTAATTATGCACCAATGCAAAAACTTGTCGTTAAGATGAAAGACGAGTTAGAGAAAATAAAAGAACAACTTTTAAACGTCCTTTAATATGCTATCTGAAAACGGTAAACTTATTGTTTTTTCTGCTCCTTCAGGCTCAGGGAAAACGACGATTGTACGTTATTTATTATCAAAAGAAGAATTGAATCTCGACTTTTCAATTTCGGCAACATCGCGCGAACCTCGAGGCCATGAAAAAGATGGAGAAGATTATTACTTTATGAGTTTAAAGGAATTTAAAACACATATTAAAAATGATGATTTCTTGGAGTGGGAAGAAGTCTATCGCGATAACTTTTATGGAACATTAAAAGAAGAAGTCGAGCGTATTTGGAAAAAAGGAAAACACGTTGTTTTTGATATTGATGTTGTTGGCGGTCTAGATATCAAAAATATTTATCCTGAGAGAACATTGGCTGTTTTTGTGAAGCCGCCGAGTATTGAGGAACTTAAAATCCGTTTAAAAAAACGCCAAACAGAAACTGAAGATAGAATTAATATGCGTGTGGCAAAAGCTTCAATTGAGTTAGCAACAGCACCACAATTCGATCATATTATTGTTAATAATAACCTGAATGAAGCTTTAGAAGAAGCTTATCATCTTGTTGATGATTTTGTAAATCAGTAGTTATGCATAAGAAGGTCGGTTTATATTTCGGGACATTTAATCCCTTTCATATCGGGCATTTAATTATTGCTAATCACTTATCTCAATTCACTGATTTAGATGAGGTTTGGTTGGTTGTGACGCCTCAAAGTCCTTTTAAGAAGCGATCAAATTTACTGGATAATCACCACCGATTTGAATTGGTTTATCGTGCTTTAGAAGATTACGAGCATTTGCAGGCGAGCGATATTGAGTTTAAAATGGAACAGCCTAATTATACAAGTTTGACACTAGCAAAATTGGCAGAAAAACATCCGACAAATGAGTTTGCCATTATTATGGGTGAGGATAATTTGAATCATTTTCATAAATGGAAAAATTATGATTATATTTTAGAACATCATAAAATTTATGTGTGTCCAAGAATTTCAGATGGAGAAGTGCCAGAGCAATTTCATAACCATCCGAATATTATTACAACAGACACACCAATTATTGAAATTTCATCAACATTGATTCGCCAGTCAATCAAAGAAGGGAAAAATGTAGAACCGCTATTGCCAACGAAAGTTTGGAAATATGTAGATGAGATGAATTTTTATAGAAACTAAGAAAACGTGGAAGGAAATAAAATAAAAACAGAAGAGAAAACAGATTCTCAATCACACAAATTCGCAGTGATTGGAGGTGGAAGCTGGGCAACAGCTATCGTTAAGATGTTAAGTGAAAATCTGGATTTGATCAATTGGTACATTAGAGATGAGCAAGCCGTTGAGCATATTAAAAAAGAAGGACATAACCCTAATTATTTAAGTTCTGTGGAGTTTCATACAGAGGAACTTTACTTATCTAGCGATATTAATGAAATTGTTGAAAAGTCAGATGTTTTGATTTTTGTTGTGCCTTCAGCATTTCTTCAAACAGAGCTTGATAAAATCAAAATACCTTTAAAAGATAAAGTTGTTTTTAGCGCTATTAAAGGAATTGTACCAGAATCATATTTATTAGTTGGAGAACACTTTAATGTGAATTATGATATTCCTTTCGAAAATATAGGTGTTATTACTGGGCCTTGTCACGCTGAAGAAGTTGCTTTAGAAAGATTATCATACTTAACGATTGCATCAGCAGATGAAGCAAAGGCGCAATTGGTTGCTGATCAATTGAGCAGTGACAATATTAAATGTAATATTACTGAAGATGTGATAGGAACAGAATATGCTGCCGTCCTTAAAAATATTTATGCTATTGCTGCTGGAATTGCACATGGTTTGGGTTATGGTGATAACTTCCAAAGTGTCTTGATGAGTAATGCGATTAAAGAAATGAAACGCTTTATCAAAAAGCGTTATAAAATGAAACGAAACATTAATGATTCAGCTTACTTAGGTGATTTATTGGTGACAGGTTATTCTGTGTTTAGCCGAAATCGATTATTTGGTAATATGATTGGTAAAGGTTACACAGTTAGAAGCGCTCAGCTTGAAATGAGCATGGTTGCAGAAGGTTATTATGCTGCTAAAAGTGCATATGACATCAATAAAAAGGATGATAAAAAAGCAAAAACACCTATCATCAATACCGTTTATAAAGTACTTTACTTAGATAAAAATCCTAAAAAGGTATTTGCAAAGCTTGCAGATAAATTAGTTTAATTTTACTTATTAGTATATGAATTCAGTTTTAAAGGGAGCGCTCTTTGTAGCCCTTGGCTCCTCATGTTATGGTATGCTTACAACTTTTGTGAAGCTTGCCTACAAAGAAGATTTTACAGTTTATGAAGTGACTTTTGCACAACTTTTTATAGGTTTTATCGGGTTGATTGTTTTAAATTTTTTCCTAAAAAAATCAAATCGACCTGAAGAAACAAAAGCAGTGAGAAACAGGTCTCGTTTATACCTTGTTTTGTCTGGAACTTCTTTAGGATTTACCAGTATTTTCTATTATTTAGCCATGGAAACTATTACTGTTTCTGTTGGTATTGTTTTGTTGATGCAAAGCGTTTGGATAGGTGTTGTGTTCGATATAGTTGTCAATAAAGTGAAGCCAACAAAACAAAAGATACTTTCTGTTATCTTAGTTTTAACAGGAACAGTGCTCGCAGCAGATATCTTAACAAAAAACCAATCTGTGAATGGAATAGGCCTGTTTTATGGTTTTTGCGCTGCAATCTCTTTTGCGGCAACAATTATTACATCATCACGGGTTTCACTTCAATATCACTCAATTACACGAAGTAAATGGATGATTCTTGGCGGATTGATTGTTGCAACAATTTTTACAGCTTTCACTTTTGGAGGTGAGTTTGATTTAGGGATATTTAAACTTTGGGGTCCTGTTTTGGCGCTATTTGGAACAATATTGCCTCCCTTATTCTTGACTTCAGGTATGCCTAAAATCAATGTAGGTTTAGGCGCGATCATATCATCTATTGAATTGCCAGTCGCAGTTATGATGGGCTATTTCGTGCTTGGTGAGCAACAAAATTATATCAAATGGATCGGAATTCTCATGATTCTATCGGCTATCATTTTGATGAACTATAAAAAGGCAGCGCGATAAATCTTACTGTGCTAAAACACCTTTTTTACCAATAGCTTTTATTTCCTTCACTTTCTTTTGAGAGATTGAATGTGGAGGAAATATAAAGTCTTTGTGATACATTTTATTCCCAATGAAATAGGTCACCTTAAAAGCATTTTCAAAGCTTGTTAAGTCATCTTGTAAATACTCTAAATGTGCTATGGTTTTTGCAGGTAAGCGTTCCAGTTTTTTACGTAAAGTTGATGTTTTCTTTTTTGTAGATTTTCCATCGGAAACAATCAGCAATGTTTCCAAAGCTTCATCATTTTTATTAATGATGTAAATATTCCATTCATTAGAATTGAAGTCATCATTAAATTCATAAAGCGCTGCAACGTAAACGTTTTCAACCTCTGGTAGTTGAATATCTTTCTTCATCTATCAAAAATTTTGATTAGAGAACTGATTTAAATTGCTTTAAGAAACGTATGTCATTTTCATAAAACATTCTGATATCTTCAATTTGGTAAAGAAGCATCGCGATACGCTCAATTCCCATCCCGAAAGCAAATCCAGAATATTCATTTGGATCGATATTTACGTTTTTCAAAACATTTGGGTCAACCATACCACAACCCATAATTTCAAGCCAACCTGTCCCTTTTGTGATGCGGTAATCGGTCTCTGTCTCTAATCCCCAATAAATATCAACCTCTGCACTTGGCTCTGTAAATGGGAAATATGAAGGCCTTAACCTGATCTTAGACTTTCCAAAAAGCTGTTCAGTGAAATACATTAATGTTTGTTTTAAATCTTTAAAAGAAACATTTTTATCAATATATAAACCTTCAACTTGATGGAATATGCAATGGGATCTTGATGAAATGTCTTCATTTCTAAATACTCGACCAGGGGAAATTGTTCTGATCGGTGGTGTGTTATTCTCCATATATCTTACCTGAACGCTAGATGTATGTGTTCTTAACAAGATGTCTTTCGGATCTGTTTGAATAAAGAATGTATCCTGCATATCACGTGCTGGGTGATATTCGGGTAAGTTTAAGGCAGAGAAGTTGTGCCAATCATCTTCAATTTCAGGACCTTCAGAAACATTGAAACCAATGTTAGAAAAAACTTCGATAATCTGATTTTTCACCAAAGAAATGGGATGCCTTGAACCAATTTCTATCTGTTCTCCTGGCTTCGTCAAATCGCCGTAAATCCCTTTTTCCTCTTGTTGATTTTTAAAGGCAGCTTTAAGTCCTTCAATTTTAGAGCTTGCTTCTTGCTTGAGTTCATTGATAGCTTTCCCAAAATCTTTTTTTTGTTCGTTAGGAACAGTTTTAAATTTCGAAAAGAAATCATTGAGAATTCCTTTTTTACCTAGGTAAGAAATTCTAAATTCTTCAAGTTCTTTTTCAGATGAAGCATTGAATTTTTTAACAGTTTCAATATGAGATTTAATCTGATCAATCATAAGTCGGCTTGTAAATGAGATTGCAAAAATACAAATTAATTAATGCTTTGTTGCTATGTTCTTTTAATTGATGTAGCCTCTTTCTAAAAAATAGGTAACGATGGCTTCCTTCATTAAAACACTTTGCTCACCAGCTTTTAAGGCAGGAAGTTTTGAAACATTTTTATAGTGTGGCCAACCATCTTCATCAACAAAGTCAAACTCATAATATCCATATGTTTCTAATAACTTGCAAATAGCGATATGCATTAAATTGACTTTATCATCTTTTTTAAATTTAAGTTGTGGTTTGCCTAACTCTTGCACACCAACGAGGTAGATGATTGCATCTAGCTCAAGCTTTTCTCCATCACCAAATTGGTGAGAAAGTTTATCGGAAAGCTCACTCCATCGTTCTTTTAATTTTTCGTCTCCAATCATATGACAAAGTTATGGCTTTCGTCTAAATTAGTATATTTACCGAATGAATATTTTTGATATTGTTGTTGGTGTTATTGCCATCTTATTTTTATTTAAAGGTTTAAAGAGAGGTTTTTTTATTGAACTTGCTGGTTTTGTAGCCTTGTTTTTAGGTTTGTGGATTTCATATAGCTATTATGAGTTTATGTCAGTTCAATATATTTCTCAATATTTAGATTGGTCTGAAGAAAGTCTGCAGATATTTAGCTTTTTTATACTTTTTGTTATTGTTGTGACTTTAGTTCATTTATTAGCTAAGTTAATTACAGGTTTTTTAAAGATTATAGCTCTCGGACTTGTTAACCGACTTTTCGGAGGATTGTTTGGGTTGATGAAATTACTCTTGCTTTTAATCGTTTTCTATTTGAGTTTAGATTATATAGATACTTTTTACTCTCTTAAATCAGAAGATTGGCTTGAGGATTCTTTAGTTTTTCAAAACACATTTGGATTATATCAAAATTACTTTCCTGCATTAGCTGAATTATTTGAAGAGCATACCCGCAATATTTAATATAAAAAAAGCTCACCTATAGAGATGAGCTTTTATATAATGAAGTCATTGCTTTGCTTAATCTGTCAAAACAATAACTTTGTTATTATTCATTTCGATAACACCACCAGTAATTTCCATACAAAGTTTATCATTCATTTTTTGGAAATCATCTTCTATAGCTTTAGGCAATTTTGTATTTACATCAAGTTTGATATGACCTTTAGTAAGAACTGAAATGATAGGGGCGTGATTTTCTAAAATTTGAAACTCGCCTTCAATTCCAGGAACGCTAACAGATTGAACATCTTGATCTAAAATGACCTTTTCTGGTGTAACAATTTCTAATTGCATAATTTTGATTTTAAGCTTCAGCTAACATTTTCTCTCCAGCCTCAATCGCTTCTTCGATTGTTCCTTTAAGGTTAAATGCTGCTTCTGGAAGATGGTCTAGTTCACCATCCATAATCATATTAAATCCTTTAATTGTTTCTTTAATATCAACTAGCACACCTTTAAGACCTGTAAATTGTTCAGCAACGTGGAAGGGTTGAGATAAGAAACGTTGAACACGACGAGCTCTAGATACAGCTAACTTATCTTCTTCAGATAATTCTTCCATACCTAAAATCGCGATAATATCTTGTAATTCTTTATAACGCTGTAAAAGTTCTTTTACACGTTGAGCACAATTGTAGTGATCTTCTCCCAGAATTTCAGCTGTTAAGATTCTTGAAGTTGACTCCAGAGGGTCAACTGCAGGATAAATACCAAGTTCAGCAATTTTACGCGATAATACTGTTGTTGCATCCAAGTGAGCAAATGTTGTCGCTGGAGCCGGGTCAGTTAAATCATCCGCAGGAACGTAAACCGCTTGTACAGAAGTAATCGAACCTTTTTTAGTTGATGTAATACGCTCTTGCATCGCACCCATTTCGGTTGCTAATGTAGGTTGGTAACCAACTGCAGAAGGCATACGACCTAATAGTGCAGAAACTTCTGAACCTGCTTGTGTAAATCTAAAGATATTATCGACAAAGAAAAGAACATCTTTTCCTTGGCTTTCACCAGCACCATCTCTAAAGTACTCAGCAATCGTTAATCCTGATAATGCAACACGTGCACGTGCTCCAGGAGGTTCGTTCATTTGACCGAATACGAAAGTTGCTTTAGAGTCTTTCATTGCAGATTTATCAACCTTTTTTAGGTCCCATCCGCCATTTTCCATAGACTCCATAAAATCATCACCATATCTAATAATGCCTGACTCAAGCATTTCTCTTAAAAGGTCATTTCCTTCACGTGTTCTTTCACCAACACCTGCGAAAACCGATAAACCACCGTGTCCTTTTGCAATGTTGTTAATCAACTCTTGAATAAGTACTGTTTTGCCAACACCAGCACCGCCGAAGAGACCAATTTTACCACCTTTTGAGTATGGCTCAATCAAGTCAATAACTTTGATACCTGTGTAAAGAACTTCTTTTGAAACAGAAAGATCTTCGAATTTAGGTGCTTCTCTATGAATAGGCATACCAGCTTTTCCTTTTTTAGGAAGTTCTGCCATACCATCAATAGGATCACCAGTAACATTAAATAAACGGCCGTAAATATCTTGACCAACTGGCATATGAATAGGATCGCCAGTTGAAAGAACTTCAGTTCCTCTTTTGAGACCATCAGCAGAATCCATCGCAATTGTTCTTACAACGTTCTCACCGATATGAGATTGAACTTCTAAGACTAATATATTGCCGTCTTCTCTTTTGATTTCTAAAGAATCGTAAATCTTTGGTAAATCTTTTGAATTTTCAAACTCAACATCGATGACTGGACCAATGATTTGAGATATTTTACCTGTAATTTGTGACATTATCAAGGAGTTTTATGATGTTTGAGAAAAATTAATTTTTCAGTTTGCAAATATATCACTTTTTTAAACTAAATGTTTCTCAATTTTAAAAATAATTGTCTTTATTCTACTGTAACTGATTTTGCTAAATTTCTGGGCTGATCGACATTTTTGTCAAGCATCACAGCAATGTGGTAAGATAATAATTGCAATGGTATTGTTGTCAATAGCGGTGTAAATTCTTCAATTGTATCTGGAACCTCAAGAATATGATCTGCCATTTGTTTAACTGAAGTATCTCCTTCAGTGACTACAGCGATAATCTTTCCTTTTCTAGATTTGATTTCTTGAATGTTGCTTACCACTTTTTCATAATGTCCTTTTTTAGTTGCAATAACAACGACTGGCATCATTTCATCAATTAGCGCAATTGGTCCGTGTTTCATTTCTGCTGCCGGATATCCTTCAGCGTGTATATATGAAATTTCTTTCAATTTTAATGCACCTTCTAAAGCAACGGGGAAATTATGTCCACGTCCTAGGTAAAGGCAGTTCTTTGCATTTTTGTATGCTTCTGCAACCTTGATGACTTCTTCGTTTGTTTCAAGCGTGCGTTCAATTTTTTCAGGAATCGTGTTAAGTTCATTTAAGTAAGCATGGAATTGAGAATTAGAAATCTCTCCTTTTTGCTTTCCTAGTTTTAGGGCGATTAAAGTTAAAATTGTGATCTGTGTTGTAAATGCTTTTGTAGAAGCGACACCGATTTCAGGGCCTGCATGGGTGTAAGCACCAGCATGCGTTTCTCTTGAAATAGACGAACCGACAACATTACACACACCAAAGACAAATGCGCCTTTCTCTTTTGCAATTTTTATGGCAGCCATTGTATCTGCAGTTTCCCCACTTTGGGAAATAGCAATCACAACATCATCTTCATTAATAATGGGATTTCGATATCTAAACTCTGAAGCATATTCGACTTCAACAGGGATTCTTGCAAAATCTTCAAATAAATATTCTGAAACTAAACCTGCATGCCATGAGGTACCACATGCAATGACGATAATGCGTTTTGCATTTAAGAACTTTTCAATATTATCATCAATACCAGACATGCGAATTAAACCTTTCTCTGGTAACATACGACCGCGATAAGTGTCTTTAATAGCTTCTGGTTGCTCATAAATTTCTTTGAGCATAAAATGATCATAACCCGCTTTTTCAATTTGATCAAGACTTAGTTGAAGTTCTTGAACATAAGGTTTGACGAGTTTATCATTTTTGATTTCTCTCACTTTTACTTTTCTACCTAATCTTACAACAGCCATTTCGCCATCTTCAAGATAGATAGATTTATTTGTAAACTCTATAAAAGGAGAGGCGTCCGATGCGATAAAGTATTCATCTTCACCAACACCAATGGCAAGTGGGCTACCGAGTCTTGCAACAACAATTTCATTAGGTTTATTTCTGTCAAAAACTGAAATTGCATAAGCACCAACAACTTGGTTGAGTGCAACTTGAACTGCTTTTCCTAGTTTGACATTTTCTTTATTTTTAACGTCTTCAATAAGGTTGATTAAGACTTCTGTGTCTGTGTCAGATTCAAAAGTGTAACCTCTGTTCGTTAATTCCTTTTTAAGCGACTCGTAATTTTCGATAATTCCGTTGTGAATTATCACTAAGTCACCTGAATTTGAAACATGCGGATGTGAGTTAACATCATTAGGTTCACCGTGAGTTGCCCAGCGTGTATGGCCAATACCAATGTGACCATTTGTTATTTTTTCAGATTCACATTTTGATAAAAGTTCTGAGACTTTACCTTTAGTTTTGCAAATCTTTAATTCGTCATTATTATATAATGCAATACCTGCACTATCATAACCTCTATATTCTAATCTTTGCAAACCCTTTAAAACAACTTCATAGGCGTTTTTAGGTCCAATATATCCTACAATTCCACACATAATTTTTTGGTTAGATTATTAATTTTCAGTTTCTGTATAGATGATTCTTAATTTTAGTCTTTTTTCAACATCAGGTGAGTTCGATCCGTGTAGAACCATGCCTCTTGGGCTAATAACAGAGCTTTCAATAATTTTATCAATTTCTGAATTAGGTCCATTTTGAACTTTTTTAACTCTTGTCAGGTTAACATTTTCAGAAAGTAGAAGCCCAAGTTTAACGTTTGTCGAATCATTATTAATCACGTTATTAATGTGATCTGTAATTCTTAACCTATAAAATTTATTTCCATTTTCATCTTCATCTAAAGGAGGAAGGTGAATAGAAGCTGAAGTTGAAGGGTTGTCATTATTGACTGTTGGATCGTTTTGATAATCAGTTAAAATTCTATTTTTATCTGCATTATAAACAAAGAGGCGTCTTGCTTTATCTGAATCAATTGGAGAAATATCTTCATTAACGTAAACCATCAAATTTGCTTCGTTGATAATCCAGTTTTTTTCACGGATTTCTTCTAACAAATCTGAAACTCCATTTCCGTCAGTGTCAGCACCATCAAATAAATTAATGATTCCTGCAGAACCTTCTCCACCTTTTAGGTAAATGTTCTCTTCACCATTTATTTTGTCTTGACTTGTTAGGTCAACATCAAAATTGTTATCGTATAGATTGACTTTGATGCCTTTAAAATTCATTTTAAAAGTTTCGTTCTTTTGGATAATGGAATCTTCTACATTTAAACTTTCTCTTTCAGTTGTATAGTGAATTTTTATTTCAGAAACGTCATTATTAAAGTTTAAATAATACATGATTGGTTCAGGGCCTACCTGCTCCATTTTGATGTAAAGACCTCTGAGATAGTTAACAAACTTGTTGTTGTTAACAAGGTCGTCGCTGCCTTCTTTATCAATGATTTTACTTTTGAAATAAGATACCGGTAATTTAATTCTGATACGTGGAGACAAATTAATCGTATCATTTTCTTCAGGATCACTACTATCGATAAGCGTAATTGGAGAAGTGACATCGCTGTATGTGATAACGTCAGATTCAAAAACTGGTGTTGGATCAAAAAAGTTTTCAAAATCACCAATTTGATCAGAATAATAAGCTTGATCTTCATCAAAATCACCATCACTTCCTGGATCTATAGTTCTTAAGAAATAGTTAGATTCATAAATTTTTAATTTAAAATCACCAGTTCCATATATAGAATCTAATTCATATTCATTCTCACCTGTTTCGCGACCATAAAATGGAAACGAAAGAACAACACTATCAACCTCTGGATTTGTGCCAAAATCAGGACTGGTTTGATCAAGTCTCAACTGTGTTAATAAGCTTGTTGAACTTTTACCGTAAACAGGATCATCATAAGTTCCTAATAGGTAATTTGATAAACCATTGGTTTGAACGGATTTTATTTTTTCGCTGTAAGATGTGATTTCATCAATTTCATAAGCTGGTTGCATATCTATGCTACCTATGAAATCACTTCCATTTTCAAAACTATTTTCTTGGCATGCTGTAAAAGCGGCAATGAGGCCGACGAGACCTAGGGTGTTTCTAAAAATTCTATTCATTCTAGTTGTCTTCTGCTTCTTCTTCTGTTTCATTTAAAATATCTCTCAGGTAGAAAGTTTGATAAGCTTGTGCAAAAACTTCACGAGATTTGTATTCTAAAGTTGGTAAATCTTTCTCTGAAATATATGATTGTAATTCTTCAGGAACATCTTCACCACCATAAATAATACCATCCGAGTTGTCTATTGCAACTTTCATGATGTTTGTGTAATTCGGTGTTCTGAGGTGTTCAACAGTATCATCTTCCAAACCGTCAAATAAAACTTTCTTCATCATTTCAGAATCTAACGTATCATCAAAACTTTGATTGTATACGGAAGTAATAATTTTTGATTCTTTAAATAAAGGTTCATTACCATAGTAATTTCTTAAATACATAGGTAATAATGATGCTAGCCATCCATTGATATGAATAATATCTGGTGCCCAGTTTAATTTCTTAACGGTTTCAATAACTCCTTTTGCGAAGAAAATTGCACGTTCATCATTATCCTCGAATAATTGACCATCTTCATCAGTCAAGGTTGCTTTTCTTTTAAAATAATCTTCGTTGTCGATGAAGTAAACCTGCATTCTTTCCTTAGGAATAGAAGCGACTTTGATAATTAAAGGCATGTCGAGGTCATTGACAACAAGGTTCATTCCTGATAACCTGATCACTTCATGAAGTTGGTGTCTTCTTTCATTGATATTCCCAAACCGCGGCATAAAAATTCTTGTTTGACCGCCAGCAGCATTAACCATTTTAGGTGCTTCAAATGACATTGAGGAAATGTTGTTCTCTGGAAAATATGGGACAACCTCAGACGAGACGTATAATATGCGTTTATCTTTCATGGGAAAATTAGATGATTATTAATAAAGTTGCAAATTTACAAAATTTTATGCGGATTGACGCGAAAATATTAGCTTTGCAAATTAATTATAGAAAACAAGAGTGAACATTACAGACTCACAAAAACTTCAAAAAGAAGTTGTTAAGCTCAAAGAGCAACAGGAAATAGTCGGTTTAGTGCCTACAATGGGTGCTTTACATCAAGGCCATATTAGTTTAGTCAACTTTGCTTTTCAGCATTGTGACTACGTTATTGTCAGTATTTTTGTCAATCCAACGCAATTTAACAATGCTGGAGATCTTAAAAATTACCCAAAAAACCATGATGCAGATTACAATTTGCTTCTGAACAACAATGCCAAAACTATTGTTTTTAGTCCAAGTGTAGAAGAGGTTTATGGTGAAAATGTTGAAGCTGAAGAATTCGATTTCGGAAGTATCGTTCAGTACATGGAAGGTGAATTTAGATCTGGACATTTTAATGGCGTTGGGACAATTTTGAAAAGACTTTTTGATATTGTCAAACCTGATAAAGCCTTTTTTGGTGAAAAAGATTATCAGCAATTGGCATTGGTTAAAAAATTGGTTGAGATCACTGAGCAAGATGTAAAAGTTATTGGCTGTCCAACATCAAGAATGGAAAGCGGTTTGGCTGAAAGTTCTCGAAATTTCAGGTTGACAGATCATCAATTATCAGAATCTTCTTTAATACATGAAAGCTTACAAAAAGCGAAATCTGCTTTTCATGAAGGTCAAGATTTTCGAGAGATAAAAGAAATGATTCAGTCCGATTTCGACAAGAATCAAACTCTGGATCTTGAGTATTTTGAAATTGCAGAAGCTGATAGTTTAGTGCCTGTTGATACAAAGAAAAATGAAAAATCTTACCGCGGATTTATGGCTGCTTTTGCTGGCGAAGTGAGATTAATCGATAATATTCTTTTTAAATAAATTTATGCAAATACAAGTTGTCAAATCAAAAATACATCGAGTTAAAGTCACAGGTGCAGATTTGAATTATATCGGTAGCATTACTATTGACGAAGATTTAATGGATGCTGCTCAAATTATAGAAGGAGAGAAAGTTCAAATTGTGAATAACAACAATGGTGAACGTTTAGAAACTTACGTTATTCCTGGTCCTCGTCAAAGTGGTGAGATTACTTTAAATGGAGCCGCAGCAAGACGCGTTGCTCCTGGAGATATCATCATTATTATGTCTTATGGATTTATGACAATTGAAGAAGGAAAAGCTTTTAAACCAAGTCTTGTTTTTCCTAATGATGATAATCTACTTACATCATGAAGCCGCAAACAAAAAAACTCTTAAAAGTCATTATTCCATTAGTGATCGGTGTTTTTTTTGTTGTAATTTCTATTGCTAGATTTGAAGCTGAAGAGCGTCAACTTATTTGGGAGAATATTAAAAAAGCTGACCTTTTTTGGGTTTCAATTTCTGTATTTTTAGGTGTTTTATCCCATATGTCTCGTGCCTACAGATGGCATTATTTGCTTCAACCTCTTAACGTAAAACCGCGTTTTTCTAACACATTTATGTCATTGATGTTTGGCTATCTTGCTAATCTCGGTGTGCCTAGATCTGGCGAAGTTTTACGAGCAGTAAGTGTTTCTAATTACGAAAAAGTCAAGTTTCAAGAAAGTTTTGGAACCATTGTCACTGAGCGTGTTATTGATTTTATCATGCTTCTCAGTATTGTTGGTTTAACGATTGCAATGCAAGCTGAGATTATACTTGGTTTTTTTGAAGAACAATCGATCAATCCTGTGATGACATTCGGAATCATGTTACTATTGATTGTTATATTTCTTGTTGGTCTTAAAATTCTTAGAAAATCAAATCACGCCTTAATTATTAAAATCAGAGAATTTTTGGAAGGTGTTCTGAAAGGGATGAAATCGATTTTAAAAATGAAAAATAGATCAGCATTTATTGCACACACCTTTTTAATATGGTTCCTTTATGTGGCTATGTTTGTTGTGGTGAAATATAGCGTGCCTGAAACGGCGGGTTTAGGTCTCAATGTAATGTTGGTCGCTTTTGTTTTTGGTTCGTTTTCAATGTCAATTACTAACGGTGGCATTGGTATTTACCCTGTTACTGTTGGTGCGAGTATTGCTCTTTTTGGCGGAAGTGAAGTGGCTGGAGAGTCCTTTGGATGGATTGTTTGGGTTGCGCAAACTTTACTGGTGATTATCATTGGCGGAATTTCTGCAATTTTATTACCTCTTGTTAATAAAAATTAATTTCCTTACTTTTATAGATATTTTATTATTATGAAGCAACTGATCTTAATGACTTTAACTTTTTGTTTTAGTCTAGGTTTTTCTCAAACCGAATACATTAAAGTCGACTCTAAAATTCTTGAAGAAACTCGACAAATTAAAGTTCAACTTCCGCGTAACTACAAGAAAAATGCTAATAAAAGCTATCCAGTTATTGTTACCTTCGATGGTGATTATTTGTTTGAACCAGTTGCTGGTATTTCTGATTTTTATTCCTACTGGGATTATATTCCTGAAGTGATCGTCATTGGTATTAACCAAGCTGGTTACAGAATGGAAGACGGCCAAAAAGATGATAGTAAGGGTTACCCAAAAGATAAAGGTGTTAAATTTTATGATTTTGTCAGTTTAGAAGTGATGAAATTTGTATACGAAAATTACCGTGCATCACCTTTCTCAGTCATTGTAGCACAAGATTATATGGCTGATTTTGCAAGTTATTTTTTAATCCAAGAAAATCCTGTTTTTAGAGGTTATATCAATTTAAGTCCTGACTATACAACGAAAAATATCAGTCGTTTAAATGATGCTTTTGAAAAATCAAAACATCAAGTTTGGTATTATTTAGCAACAGCTGAAAATGATATTGAGTCTTTAAAAAATAAAATTAGACAAGCCAACGCGCAATTTTCATTAGTTGAAAATAAGAGGTTTCATTATTATTATAAGGATGTTGAAGATGCTGATCATTTCAGTATGGTAACTATTGCCTTACCGAGAGCGCTTCAGAATATTTTCTCATTATATAAACCAATTTCTGAAAAAGAATATCAAGATCAACTTCTTAAAGCTGATGATTATGTTGAATATCTTATTAGAAAACATGAAACTATTTATGAGCTTTATGCACTTGAAATTGATTACCGTGTCAACGATTTAATGTTAATCGATAAGGCCATTAAAAAAAATAAAAAGTTTGAACTTTATAAGGACCTCTCTAAGCTTGCTGAAGATAAAATGCCTAAAACTGTTTTAGGTAATTATTTCAGAGGACGTTATTTTGAAGAAATCGGAAAACCTAAAAAAGCCATGCGTAGTTACCAAAATGCATATGGTCTAGAAGAAGCAGGTGGAATTACAAATGATGTTGTGCTTGATAAAGCAGAATACCTTAAAGAAACTTTTGGCTACTAAAATTTATTATGGCAAAAACTAAAACGCTCTATTACTGTCAAAGTTGTGGCGCTCAATACGCTAAATGGCAAGGCCAATGTAACGCGTGTAAAGAATGGAATACTTTAGCAGAAGAAATTGTAGAGAAGAAAACATCTAAACCCAGTTGGGATTCGCACACGCAAGATTCTCCTTTGAAAAGAAAGCAAAAGCCAACACGCATTGCTGACATTAAAGTTTCCGCTATTCAAAGAATGGAAACCAAAAATGAAGAATTTAATCGTGTTTTGGGTGGTGGCTTAGTGCCTGGTTCTGTCACACTTTTAGGAGGCGAGCCTGGTATTGGGAAAAGTACTTTGCTTTTACAGTTGTCACTTCAATTTAATGATAAAGTTCTTTATGTTTCAGGTGAAGAAAGCCAGCAACAAATCAAGTTGAGAGCAGAGCGAATTTCTGATAAAGAGAATAATTGTTATATTCTTTCAGAAACAAAAACACAGCATATTTTTAAACAAATCGGTGAAGTTCAACCTGATGTTTTAATCATAGATTCTATTCAAACACTTCATACAGACTATGTTGAAAGTTCACCAGGTAGTGTTTCTCAAGTGCGCGAATGTGCAGCCGAACTCATCAAATTTGCCAAAGAAACAAACACACCAGTTTTATTGATTGGTCACATTAATAAAGAAGGTAGTATCGCTGGACCAAAAGTTTTGGAACACATGGTTGATACTGTTTTACAATTTGAAGGCGACCGGAATTATGTTTACCGTATCTTACGAGCACACAAAAATCGTTACGGCTCAACACATGAACTTGGTGTTTTTGAAATGCAGGCTTATGGTTTAAAAGAAGTCAAGAATCCTTCTGATTTATTGATTTCTAAAATTGACAATGGCTTAAGCGGAACTGCAATTGCCGCAACTTTAGAAGGTATCAGACCGCTGATGATTGAGATTCAAGCCTTAGTTAGCACAGCAGTTTATGGAACACCACAACGTTCCACTACGGGTTATCACGTCAAAAGATTAAACATGCTTTTGGCAGTTTTAGAAAAACGGGCTGGTTTTAAACTTGGCGCAAAAGATGTTTTCTTAAATATCACAGGTGGTATTCATGTTGATGATCCCGCGATCGATTTAGCTGTTGTTTCTGCAATTTTATCCTCAAATGAAGACGAAGCCATCCCAAATGATATTTGCTTTGCAGCAGAAGTCGGTTTGGCTGGAGAAATTAGGCCAGTCACGAGAATTGAGCAGCGTGTGATTGAAGCAGAGAAGTTAGGCTTTGGAAGAATTGTCGTTTCCAAACAAGCTAAATTACCGAAGACAAACTACGGAATTGAAATTTATAAAGTTTCTAAAATTCAGGATTTAGTTAAAATCTTATTTTAAAACTGTATTTATCTTATTTTTGAATTTGTTCAAAATGAAATAATGAAGCATGAGATATATAATGATTTTAGGTTTTTGTCTTTTGACGGCAAGCCATCAAGCACAAATCAACCCTGAAAATGAGCTGAGTAAACAGGAATTTCACGAGATTATTCAAGACTCAGTTAAGATTGTTTTTGAAGATTATAAAAAAACAATCCGTCTTGACTCTGTCTGGCAACAAGCTCTTTCAAGCTCTGATCTATTTGAGCAAATTCATGACGATGTCACTCAGAAGGATTTAGAAAGAGTTTCTATCAAATCTGTTGAAACTGAGGTTTTAAAAGAGCGTCTTAAGCGTCTGAATGAAAAAATGCCGTTTCATATTGAGTATAATCCTTCTTTAGAAAGCGTAATCAATTATTATCTCAGTCGAGGCCAAGTCAGTACAGAGCGTTTAATGAGTTTGAGTCGTTTTTACTTTCCGCTTTTCGAAAGAACCTTTGATAAATACGATATTCCTCTTGAGATGAAATATCTCGCATTGGTAGAGTCTGCTTTAAATCCTCGTGCTAAGTCAAGAGTTGGCGCCACGGGTTTATGGCAATTTATGTATACCACTGGTAAAATGTACGATTTGGATGTGAGCAGTTATGTTGATGAACGTATGGATCCTGTCGCTTCAACAGAAGCTGCAGCCAAATATTTGAAAAAATTATACACAATGTTTGATGATTGGGATTTAGCACTTGCAGCATATAATTCTGGTCCTGGAAATGTTTCTAAAGCGATAAGAAGAAGTGGCGGCGAAATTAATTACTGGAAACTCAGACGACACTTGCCTCGTGAAACAGCGGGTTATGTGCCATCATTCCAGGCAATGATGTATTTATTTGAATATGCAGATGAACATAATTTAGCGCCAAACGAACCTTCTCATGTTTTTTATGCAACAGATACAATTCATACAAAAAAACTTATTAAGCTTGAACATGTTGCCACTGCAACTGATTTAGATTTAGAATATTTGAAATTTTTAAATCCAAGTTATAAGTTGGGAATTATTCCTTATGAAAAAAATAAAAAATACTATCTGAGATTGCCATATCATGCTGTTGGATTATTTGTGGCAAACGAAAATAAAATTTACAATTACGCAGAAGCGCAAATCGCAGAACAAGAAGAGCCTTTGCCGAAATACTATAAAGCAGATGATAAGGTTAGGTACCGCGTAAAATCTGGCGATTATTTGGGGAAGATTGCTTCTAAATTTGGCGTTTATACAAGCCAAATTAAGCGATGGAATAACTTAAGATCTGATAGACTTAAAATTGGTCAGCGTTTAATTATTTATCCTAAAAAACCAACGGCTGTTGTTGAGTCTTCTCCTCAGAAAGAAAAGAAGAAACAGAAGTCTCAAAAGAAAAAGACTTCTTCAAATAAATCAACTTATATCGTTAAAAATGGTGATTCATTATGGAGTATTTCTCGCAAATTTCAAGATGTGACAATTGAAGATATCAAAAAGCTGAATCATTTGAATTCAAATCGATTAAAACCAGGAATGACACTTCAGATTCGCAAAGGATAGATGTCAGTTCTTCTTAATTAAAAAAGGCGTTTTCTTAATTGAAAACGCCTTTTTAGATTAATCTTTTTAGTGAAAGAATTAATCTTTTACACCAAAGAATTTTCTCAAAATATCTTCAAGTAAACACCATTTTGTAATTGAAGATTGTAACAAGTTTGCACCTACAAAGGCTGTAAACCATAACCAATTAATATTGACATATACCGCAAGGAGAAGGCTGATTAATACAAATGTACCAGCGATTCCTCTAACTAATCTATTTCTCATTTTTCTTTATTTTTAAAATTATTTGTACTTGTTTTTCATCATTAAGTAATATACCAATGGTACAATTAGCAATGTCAAAAATGTAGAACCAATAGTTCCACCCATTAATGAAATGGCAAGACCTTGGAAGATAGGATCAAACAAAATCACAAACGCACCGATCACAACTGTTCCTGCTGTTAATAAAATAGGTGTTGTTCTTACAGCGCCAGCTTCAATAACGGCTTGTTTTAAAGGGATGCCATCTGCTAACCTAATATTGATAAAATCAATTAATAATACGGAGTTCCTGACCATGATGCCTGCAAGCGCAATCATCCCAATAAAAGAAGTTGCTGTAAAGAAAGCCCCCATCATCCAGTGACCTAAAATGATTCCGATCATTGATAAAGGAATTGCAACCATCATAACAATTGGTGTTTTGAAGTTCTGGAACCAACCGACAATCAGCATGTAAATAATGATGATGACACCACCAAAAGCTAAACCTAAGTCTCTAAAAACCTCTAGTGTAATTTGCCATTCACCATCCCATTTTACAGTATAATCATCGGTGTTTTCTGGCTGACCTAAATAAAGTTCACTAAGCTCATAACCTTCAGGGAGCTGAATTTCTTTCAGCTTTTCCTCCATGCCTAAAATTGCATAAACAGGGCTTTCAAGTTCTCCAGCCATTTCAGCCGTAACATAAACCACAGACATTTGATTTTTTCTGTATTTACTTGTCGGGATTTTACCTTCTTTAATTGTTACTAAATCAACGATAGGTATCATTTCACTTCGTTGAGATTTAATTTCAATAAGATTTAATCCATCAATGTTTTTTTGAGTTTCATCAAGCTTTAAAACAATATCAACCTGTTCAGTTTTTTCAGGCATGTACATCGCACTCACAGCATCATTACCAAGTGCAGTTCTCAAGCTATGCACAATTTGCTGTGTGCTAATTCCTGCTTTTTGAGCCTTATCTTTATTGATATCGTAAGTGATTTCAGTTTGAGGCGCTTCAATTCGCCAGTCGATATCTACAACATCAGTTGTGTTTTTTAAGATGTCTTTGATTTCTTGTGCAATCCTGATTTGCTCTTCCTCATTTGGCCCGTAAACTTCAGCCACGATGGTTGATAAAACTGGTGGTCCAGGTGGAACTTCAACAATTTTTGCATTTGCATTATGCTTTTCTGCAACTTCTTGAATGCCTGGTCGCATCAATTTAGCAATGTCATGACTTTGTAGGCTTCGGTCATCTTTGTTCTTGATATTAACCTGGATATCTGCTTGATGACTTTGCTGACGCATATCATAATGACGAACTAAACCGTTAAAAGTTATTGGAGCCGCAGCACCGATGTAGCTTTGATAGTTGATAACATATTCTTCTTGAGAAATATACTGCGTGATATCTTTCACAGCCGCTGAGGTTTCCTCAAGTGTACTGCCCTCTGGCATATCTACAATAACTTGGAATTCATTTTTGTTATCAAAAGGTAACATTTTCACCAAAACTGTTTCCGTAAAAAACAAAGCAATCGTTCCGAATAAAACGATAGCTGTCACGCCAATAGCAAGAAACGCTTTCTTCTTATTTTCTAAAAGAGGTCTCTCAAATTTGTTGTAAAGCTTGTATATTCTTGTATCTTCAATCCCACTTGTTTCATCTTCATCAACAGTTTGATTAGCTTTCTTTTTTTCTTTTCCTTTTAAGAAAATATAGCCTAAATAAGGTGTAATTGTTAGAGCAACAAATAGCGATAAAATCATTGCGATGGAAGCACCAATAGGCATTGGACTCATGTAAGGTCCCATCATACCGCTAACAAATGCCATCGGTAAAACAGAAGCAATCACAGTGAAAGTCGCTAAAATTGTAGGATTTCCAACTTCGTTAATTGCATAAAGTGCAGCTTCTTTAAAAGGAAGCTTCCGCATTTTAAAGTGACGGTGCATATTTTCTGCAATAATAATGGAGTCATCCACCACAATACCAGTCACGAAAACCAATGCAAAAAGTGTAATTCTATTTAAAGTATAATCGAGTAAGTAATAGCTTAATAAAGTTAATGCAAAAGTAATTGGCACTGATAAAAAGACGACCAAACCACCTCGCCATCCCATGGCTAACATCACAACCAAAGTCACGGCAATAATTGCACCGATGAGGTGAAGCATTAATTCAGAAACCTTGTCAGAAGCTGTTTCTCCATAATTTCGAGTCACTTCAACTTTAACATCACTAGGAATGGTGTTTAGCTTTAAAAGTTCAACACGTTCCAAAATTTGGTCGGCGATATTCATCGCGTCAGCACCTTTTCTTTTAGCAACTGATAAAGTGACAGCAGGATACTCTGATGGATTTTCAACGATATTCCCATCACCAGCACCAAATCCAAAGCTTGCATATTGATGAGGCGTTTCTGCCGTTAGTTCTACCGAAGCCACTTGATTAAGATAAATTGGTGCTTGGTTTTTCTGGCCAATAATTAATTTTTGAAGATCTTCTTTAGTTTCAAAAAAACCATTTGTCTTCACTCTGAATTCACGGTTGTTTTGACTGAAACTTCCCAACTGCATTTGCACATTATTAGCTGAAATTTGTTGCCTGATTTCTAAAGGATCAACTTCAGCAGAAGCCATCTTTGATGGATCTAAAACAATATTTAAAACTTCATCACGTCCACCAATAATATCTGTTCGTGCGACATCAGTAATTGTTTTAACTTCGTTTTCAACTTCTTGCATGATTTTCTTAAGTTGAAAATCATCATATTTATCACTCCATAATGTCAATCCCATAATTGGGACATCATCAATAGATCTTGTTTTAACAAGAGGTTGTGTGATACCATGTGGCATTTTATCCATGTGCTTCATGATTTCGTCATAAAGCTTGACATAAGAACGCTCAACATCTTCACCAACGTAAAACTGAACAATCATCATCCCTTGACCAGGAAGAGCAGAAGAATGAACAAACTTAACGCCAGTTACATTTGAAACTATTTTTTCGAGTGGAGCAATCACCCTCGACTCAACTTCACTTGGTGTTGCGCCAGGATAACCCACAAAAATATCTGCCATTGGCACATCGATTTGTGGCTCTTCTTCACGTGGAATTAAAAACGAGCTGTAAACACCAATAACCATAAACACGACCATCAATAAAATGGTCAGTTTTGAGTCTAAAAAACCTTTAGCAATTTTGCCAGCAATACCTTCTTTCATGATTTTTTATTTAAGACGAATTGGAGCGCCGTTATACAATCTTGACTCTGCATTGAGGATATAAACATCATCTTCAGAAATACCAGAAATGACTTCAACCATGTCGCCTTGTTTTTTTCCGAGGCGTAACCAATTTAAAATAGCTGTATTTGAACTACTGATTGTATAAACACCCTGTAATTCACCTTGACTGACAATTGCATCATGCTGAATCATTATTTGAGAACTAGCTGAAGGACTTTCTTTAACTTTAAAATCAATATGAGCATACATTCCAGATTTAATGCCTTCAGGATTTTTATCTAAAATAACTTTGACAACATATTGTCCGTTTGTTTGAGATGCAGAACCAGCAACTTCTGAAACTTTAGCAGTTGTTTTTAAGCTAAGGCTTGAGATGTAAACATCAACTTCATCACCTGTATTGATATTTGAAATTTGTGATTCAGATACGCTTGTACGAACTTCAAATTTCGAAGGATTTTCAATCGTTAATAAAGGTTCGCCAGGTTTGGCTAAATTCCCGACTTCAGCATAAATATTTGTGACTACACCATCAAAAGCAGCTTGCAAATTTGTGTAAGCAAACTGAGATTGAACTTCGGCTTTCATCTGTTGCGCCGCTTCTTGATTTGCTTTAGCCATATTGTAAGCTGTCTCAACATTATCAAATTCTTTTTGGCTAATGCTGTTCTTTTTTAATAAATTTTGATAGCGTTCATAATCCCGTTTAGCATTTTTAAAATTGGCTTCAGCTTTATTGATTTGTGCTGCAACTTGTGCTTTTTTAGCACTTAATTCTTGGCTGTTGATACGAATGAGTTGTTGTCCTTTCTTTATTTTTTGACCAACTTCAACAGGGATTTCTTCAATGTAACCCATCATTCTTGTGCTCATCGTTGCTTGATCAAGAGCCTTGATTTGTCCGCTTGTACTGATAAATGAAGAGTTTGAAGCTTGAACTGTTGATGTTTCTACAGCAATAGGATCTTTTTGTCGTTTTGTTGTTTCTTTATTTTCCTTATTGCCACAGCTCATAAAGCTGACGATGAAAATGAATGCAACTGATTTTATTAAAAATTTTGTCATGATCAGGGTTTGTTTATTTTGTTAAAAAACTGAGGTAATATGAAGTATAATTGTGTTTGAAAATAGCATTAAAATGCTTCAGTTGTTGCTGAGAGTATTTTGCTTCGGCATCTAAAACTTCAGTTGATTTCTCTAAACCTTCAGCAAATCTATCTTGCTTAATACGCAGAGATTCTTGAGCCTGCTCAACTGAAATTGCTGTGGTTTTAACTTCGTTTAAAGCATCTTTATATTCGCGTTTTGCTTTTTGTAAAGCTAATTTTGATTCGTCTTTATAATTCTGAAGTTCCATTTCAGCCATTTGTAATTCGGCTTTTTTGGCTTTTATTTTTCCAATACGTTGAGCGCCTTCAAAAATGTTCCATTTTAGCTGGGCGCCAATGAGGTATCCATTAGCATCAGCTTGAAAAAACTCATCATCATAAAGTTCATAACTTCCAAAAGCGTTGAGGCTTGGCAAATAAGTCATTTGTGAGGCTTTCAGCATTTTTTCTCTTGCTTTTACAGCATGTGTCATCGCCTGAATATCTTCTCTTTCATCTTTGACTTTTGCAGAATTTAATTCATTTAAATCAGCATTAAGTTGCAAATCTTCAATAGGTTTTAAGGTCAACTCTTCATCAGAATGAATGACAAATTTGAGAAAATCAGAGGCATTTTCGATTTGACTTTCTGCGTGAACCAATTGATTTTCAAGTTCACTAACACGGATTTTAACATCTAAAATATCAGCTTTTTGAATCAAACCTTCTTCAAGAAAATTCTCTGCATTGGTTTGGTGTTTTTGAGCCGTATTAAGTGCAAGTTCAATAACATCACGTTGTTTGTACGCCATTTGCAATTGCATATAGGCTTTACGTGTTTCGAGTTTCATAAAATCTTTAAAGCGTTCGCCTTGCAATTCAGTTGCTGTCACTTTGAGTTTAGCAGCACGTCTTTCATAAAACTTATCAACATTAATTAATGGTTGTTCTACGCTAATCACGGTGGCGAAATTGTTTATTCCATCAGGATCGTTAAGTAGAGCAGGGTTAAAGTCATTTTGCGTTAAAACTTCTTGATTGAGTTTTGAACCAAATGCCATCAAAGGATTTGTTGTTCGCGTTGCTGAATAACTTGCTGAGATTCGAGGCAAAAACACTGCGGAAGACTGAAAATAGTCAGCTTCGGCTTTAGCAGTTTCTTTGTCAGCCATCAAAATCTTTAAATTTTTTGATTCTAACTCACTCAGAATATCGTCTTCTGAAATAAGCTTCACTTCTTGAGCAAACGTGGTTGTGCCCAATAAGATCAACAATAATGTAAGAATTCTATTTTGCATGATTTATTTATTATCACTGCAAAAATACAAGCTAAGTTTAATGCTGACAGTAACAAAAGTTACCGAGCGATTGAGGAATGTTTGACCAGAAATAGAAGTCAAAAAGATTTGCTAAACAGATGTAAGCTAGAGAAAAATCATATTTTTGTCTGACGATAAAATTAATTTTATGATCTCTCTTTCTGAAGAAAATTATCTCAAATCAGTTTACCACTTGGAAGAAAATCATCCAGATGGTGTGAGTACAAATGCAATTGCAGAGCAGCTTGACAGTAAAGCTTCTTCGGTAACTGATATGCTGAAAAAATTATCAGAGAAGAAATTAGTCGTTTATAAGAAATATAAGGGTGCTAGATTAACAGAGAGCGGACGAGTTGCAGCTTTAGGAGTGATCAGAAAACATCGTTTATGGGAAGTTTTTTTGGTGGATAAGTTGAATTTTACCTGGGATGAAGTTCATGAAGTTGCAGAACAACTTGAACACATTAAATCAAAAAAATTAACTCAAGAATTGGATAAATTCCTTGATTTTCCGAAGCGAGATCCGCATGGAGATCCGATTCCTGATGCTGAAGGAAATTTAAAAGTGGCTCAGAAAACGCTTTTATCTAAACTAAATGTGAAAGATTCAGGAACTTTGATAGGCGTTAAAGATACAAGCTCAGAGTTTTTAAAATATCTTGATAAAAACGGACTTGTATTAGGTGAAAAGATTGAAGTTATTGATAAAGAAAATTTTGATAACTCAATGCTGATTAAACTCAAAGATAAAGACTTACGTGTTTCTCTCATGGTTTCGTCTAATATTTACATTAAAAATTAGAAGAAGTTTTTATTACAAGAACTAACTTTCAGTAATTGATTTATTGCTTAGCATTAAGCTGATGATAAATCCTAAACCAAGTAAAATTGTTCCTGCAATATAAGTTCGAGAGCCAACCAGCTCTGGTGTATTTGCATAATAATCTCTAATAAAAGCGGCTACTTGTGGTCCGACAATTCCACCAATTGACCATGCTGTAAGAATTACGCCGTAAACAACAGGCATTAATTTAGCGTGGAAAACATCGAGAACGTAAGATGGCATTGCACCAAAACCGCCGCCATAACATAGCAATACATAGCAAACAAGTGCCCCGAAAATCCAAGGGTTTTCTGTGTAAATCATGAGAATAAATACGATAATTTGTGAAGCCAGAATGAGTTTAAAAACCTGTATTCTTCCGATTTTATCAGAAAAACCTCCCCAAAAAAATCGTCCAACACCATTAAATAATGAGCTGATTGCAATCAAGCTTGCACCAGCAATAGAAAGCTCTTCAGCAGAAATTGATGCATCTTTTAAGAGAAGCAAATCTTGAATCATTGGCGATTGTAAACTGATGAACATAATGCCAGCAGAAATATTTAGAAAAAAGATCAGCCACATGCCTAAAAATTTTTTTGAAAGTAAACTGCTTTTTAAGCTCAAATCATGTCCTGATTCTTGTTTCTGGGTTTCATGACTTTCAGGTTGATAGCCATCTGGAATAAAACCTTCAGGTGGATTTTTCATACATAACCCAGCCATAGTCCCTAAAACAATAAGACAGATTGAAATGTATATGAAAACTTCAATGATATTGTCATTTGCAATTTCTAAAAACAAAGGCGCAATTAATTTTGACATCACAAGTGCGCCGAGTCCAAAACCCATCACGACCATACCTGTCACCAAACCTTTTTTGTCAGGAAACCATTTTGAAACAGTTGCCACTGGCGTCACATAGCCTAAACCTAAACCGTAGAGTAATGCGCCAATCGTTGCTAGTTTTTTAGGGCCAAACTTTGGAAGAATCCGACCACCGACAGCAGCGGATAAACCCAGAAAAAGAATTGAGATACTGAAAATCCACATGGTTTCAACATTGCTCCAGCCGTATTTTAACATAATAGGTTTCTGGAAAAAACTCCAAGCGTAAACGGTTCCTAAAATAACTTGAAGTTGTGTTGCCATGATGGCAATAAACCAGCGATTTGACTTTGAATGACTCATTTTAAATTTTATGATTTGATTTCAACAAAGATTTTATCTCAACCTGCCTTCAGGAAATTGAACTTTTTCAGGTGCAGCATTTAACATTGGTAAAGCTTGTTTAAGAATTCTGTTTCTTCTTCCTGTTGTATCATAAGGTTCAACTGGATAAGATACAACGGCTTCCATCCAAGCATAAATGTTATTTCTGAAATAGACAGCAGGCTTCCATTTTTTATGTCTATCGGTTGATAGGTGTGGATATTTTTCTTTAAAATCTTCTGAAGCAGCTTTAAGCAAGCATTTTTCTATAAAATCAATATCACTCGTGTAAGCGATTTGCACAGCGATTTCATTCCAAATAAACGGGATGTCAGGCCCAGAATAGTTTGTGATTTCTTCTTTTAAAATTAAGCTATTCGGGAATCTAACAATTCTACCACTTTTTCTGTCGTTGCCTAAATAATCACCACTACATTCTTCAATAGTTGTGTCTAAATAACTTATTTCAATCACATCGCCTCTAAAATCTTTAATTTGAATACGGTCGCCAACTAAATATGAACGTTTAAATATGAGATAAACCCAAGCGATAAATGAAGCGATTGGCGCTTGCAAAGCAAAACCTATAATTAAGGAGAATAAACCAAAACTAACCGCTGCTGCATATAAATTTTGGAAAAGGAAAGCCGTAATGACAATTATGATAAAAAAAACAGCTAATAATCTTGTGATACGAATTAAATTGTACCGATCTCCTTCAAGTTGATTCTGTTTGTTAACTCTGTTTTCAACTAATTTACTGATTAGTAAAATTAAGGCGATGAGAAATAAGCTGATGCTCAACTTTTTCATGAAGGGAATGTACTCACGCCAAGAGCCGAAAATGATGAAATTTAATAAATAATGTAAAAGAATTAATAGCATTGCCGTGATGCCATAAATCGCGATTGAACGTTTATCTTTTTGTTTTTCCTTCATAGTCCAGTTCTGTTTGATGTGTGAAAATAAGACATCTATTTAAAATAGTTGTCCTAAACCTTCACGACATTGCTATGTGTGTCTAAATAATAATCAAAAAAATAAATTATATTGAATTAAATTTTATATTTGAAGGTTTGATTGTTTGAAATTTAACACTATGAAGAAAGGCAAAGATTTTATTTTTTCTTTTAATAATTACTTTAGTGTGGCTTTAGAAAATGTAGCACAAGTCATGACTATATTGATCTGTTTGTCTTTTGGGAATTTAACTGCACAAAACAATTCTTCATTATATGATAGAATTTGGGGTACATATTATGGGCCTTATATAACAAAGTCTGTTTCAAGCGCAATAGATTCTGATGGAAACATTTATATGTTATCCGAGGTTTGGGCTTTAAATATGGAAACAGAAGCGGCTAATTACATAACACCAGGAGCATACCAAACAACTTTCGGAGGAGGTGAATCAGATATTTTACTTAGCAAATTTGATTCCGAAGGAAGTTTAGTTTGGTCTACTTTTTTCGGTGGTGAAGGCGGTGATTGGCCAACAGATATAGCTTGGCATAATGGTAATTTATACATTGTAGGTTCAACAAGCAGTTCAACAGGGATGACAACAACTGGTTCTTTTCAAGAATTTATGGTTGATATGGAACCAATAACTATTCCGCGTTATACATCAGGATTTTTAACAAAATTTTCTTCTTCAGGAAATTTGATTTGGTCAACTTATGTAGATGGCGAGCGTATGGAAGCCATCTCTAGTGTTACCGTGGAAAATGGGCAGGTATTTATAACAGGAAATACAAATTCTACTTCGCATTTAACCACTGTTGGAAGCTTTCAAGAAAACGTTATTTTCACAGATGTGCATAATCAAAGAGCTGGTTTGATTATGAAATTTAATGAAAATGGAGGACGAATTTGGGGAACATATTATGGATCGGGTGCTGTTAATGATATGGTGTCAGATTTAAGCGTAGATTCATCAGGAAATCTTTTTGTTGTTGGTACAACAGAAGATGCGACAGGTTACTTTTCAACCACAGATGCTTATCAAATGCAAAATAATGGTAATAGAGATATTTTTGTATCAAAATTCTCATCTTCTGGTAGCCGTTTGTGGAGCACTTATTATGGAGGTGATGAAAATGATAAAGGTCAGAATATTATTGTATTACAGAATAATATTTATGTTTCAGGAGCTAGTGAAAGTGCCACTAACATTGCCAGTTCAGGAAGTTATCAAGAAAATTTAATTGGAACACATAGCAATATGATTTTCTTAAAGATGGATAGTGAGACATACGATAGAATTTGGTGTACTTATTATGGTGCGAATGGTATGATTCCTTTTAATTTAAGCTATAGTAATTCATCAGAGGCTTATGAGTTTTGGCTCACTGGCACTACAAACTCTTATGAGCATATTTCTACAGATGGTGCTTACCAAGAACAACCTAATCCGAATACTGGTGGAGCAAATCATGATGGGTATTTTGCAAAATTTTCAGAAGATGGAAACTTATCTTATGCTAGTTATTATGGTGGAGAAAAAAGAGATGCAATTACGAAGGTGCTTCCTATGAACGATGAAGATGGTTTTTACTTAACAGGAACAACTATGAGTTACAATGCTATAGCAACATCCAATGCTTACCAATCTGAATTACCTAACGGTAATAATCCTACAAATTCTTTTTTAATTAAATTTATGCAGAAAAGGATGGGTGTGGAAGATTCTCAGTATCAGAAATTGAGCCTGTGGCCTAATCCCACAGATGGCCAATTTACTGTAGAAGGAAAGAATTTTGGAGAATTGCAAATATCTATATTCGACCTCATTGGTAGAGAGGTTTATACTCAATATAAAGTAAAAATAGGACAGCCAATTGAATTGCAAGATCAGCTCTCCTCTGGAATTTATATTGTGAAGTTGAAATCTCAAAATCAAAGACTTACCACAATAAAATTATTAGTGAAGTAAATTAAATGCTTCAATTTATTTTTTTTGACGTTTTTTAAATGTCTAAAAGATTGAAACTAATTTATTACAACACCCAGTTTTGTGAAGCTAATTTTGGAATGTTATATTTGTAACAAATCTATAAAATTATGTTTTCACCTCAAGCAAATGACATCTTTCAGGAAGTCATCAAAACCTATCACATCAAAGATGATGTGGCTCAAGAATTCTCAAATCCTTACGATCAAAAAACAGATCTTCTTTCGCATTTACTTTATAGAAAATGCTGGATTGATACTGTACAATGGCATTATGAAGATTTAATCCGTGATCCGGAAATCAATGCTGATGATGCCTTGGTTTTAAAAAGAAAAATCGATGCTTCTAACCAAGATCGAACAGACACTGTTGAGTTTATTGATAGTTATTTCTTAGAAAAATTTAAAGAGGTGAAACCTAAAGCTGACGCTAAAATCAACACTGAAAGTCCAGCTTGGGGTGTTGATCGATTATCAATTTTAGCATTGAAAATATATCACATGCAAGAAGAAGCTGAGCGTAAAGATGCTTCTGAAGCACACATCGCTTCATGTCAAGCAAAATTGGATGTTCTTTTAGAGCAACGTGAAGATTTATCAACCGCGATTGATCAACTTTTGGAAGATATTGAAAAAGGTGAAAAATACATGAAAGTCTATAAGCAGATGAAGATGTACAATGATGATGAGATGAATCCTATATTAAGAAGTAAAAAATAATGACAAAACACCAACATCTTCTGATTATCAGATTATCTGCTATGGGAGATGTTGCCATGACAGTTCCTGTAATAGAAGCTTTGCTTCAACAAAATCCTGATATCAAGGTGACTGTTGTAAGTAAAGCTTTTTTCTGTCAATTATTTCATCATTTACCAAATGTCAAGACTGTTGAGGTTGACACAAAGAAAAAACACAAAGGTGTTGTCGGTTTATGGCGTTTGGCACAAACTTTACATCAATTAAAGCCAACGCATGTCGCTGATTTTCATAATGTTTTAAGATCAAAAATAGTTTGCGGTTTTCTTAAAATTCTCGGTCATGATTATGTAAAAATTGACAAAGGAAGAAAAGCAAAAAAACGCTTAACGCGAACTCAAAATAAAGTTTTTTTAAAACTGAAGTCGACACATTGTCGTTATGCAGATGTTTTAGAAAAACTTGGATTTTATATTGATTTTAATGCTTTTTATCTCAACCATCAACTTCCTATTGATCAGCAAGTTAAAGAAGAATTAGCTGTTGATTTTTCTGAAAAACTTATCGGTATTGCACCTTTTGCAGCACATGAGCCAAAACAATATCCTTTAGCTTTAATGCAGGAAGTTATTGAGAGTTTACAAAATAAAAATTATCAAATTTTGCTTTTTGGCGGAGGAAAGAATGAAGTTATTAAGTTAAAAGAACTAGAAAACAAATTCTCTGGATGCACCTCAGTAGCAGGTAAATTTTCTTTTGTGCAAGAATTACAAATAATTTCCAACCTTGATTTAATGATTTCCATGGATAGCGGAAACGGGCATTTGGCTGCCATGTTTGGTGTGCGTGTTGTGACTATTTGGGGAGCGACACACCCTTATGCTGGATTTTCACCTTTTAATCAGAAAAGAATTCAGCAGATTTTACCAGATTTAGAGCGTTATCCACTATTACCAACTTCGGTTTATGGCAACAAAATGATTGAAGGTTATGAGAATGTCATGTCTTCAATAGATCCGAAAGAAATCATTGAAACAGCTGAAGAAGAATTGATATAAAAAAAGCTGCTTCAAATAAATGAAACAGCTTCTTAGTAATTTTTTAGCCGCTAAAGCTTATTTATGCTCAGCATATCTTTTGGCAACTTCATCCCAGTTAATCACATTAAAGAATGCTTCAATATAATCAGGACGTCTGTTTTGGTAGTTTAAGTAATATGCATGTTCCCAAACATCAACACCTAAAATCGGCATTCCTGAGCAGCCAACATTTGGCATTAATGGGTTGTCTTGATTTGGCGTTGAGTGAATTTCTAATTTTCCACCTTCATTAACGCAAAGCCAACCCCAACCTGATCCAAATTGTGTTGCTGCAGCTTTAGAAAATTTATCTTTAAAATCTTCAAAAGAACCAAAAGCATCGTCAATTGCTTTCGCTAATTCACCGCTTGGTTTTCCACCTCCGTTTGGAGACATCACTTTCCAGAATAAACTGTGGTTGTAAAATCCACCGCCATTATTTCTGACTGCGCTATTTGAAAGATCTAAATTGTTTAAAATTTCTTCAATTGATTTCCCTTCTAAATCAGTTCCTTCAATTGCGTTATTTAATTTTGTTGTATAACCATTGTGATGCTTCCCATGGTGAATTTCCATCGTTTTTGCATCAATATGTGGTTCCAGTGCATCATGTGCATAGTCTAATTTTGGTAGTTCAAAAGCCATAATAGTGTTTTTTTAAAAATGTTCATTCCAAAAGTAAGAAGAAGAGTGATGTTTTTAAATTTTTTGGTGTTATAAAATACTTAAAATAGATTGTAATTCTGTTGCTGTGTTTTAATAAATGTTGTTTTTCAGTAGGTTTTATGAAAAAAAATCAAACATTAAAACAAATTTTATCAGCTAACAATTCATCAGCTCTTTGTATCTTTCATTTTTTAAAAATTAGAAAATTAAACATGCAAGAAGCATCTTCTTTTAAGATATATAATGCCTCAGCGGGTTCGGGTAAAACCTTTACACTGACAGCAGATTACCTTGCCAGAATATTATCTTCAAAAAGCCAGCAACCTTTCAGACGCATTTTGGCAATGACTTTTACTAATAAAGCTGTTGCAGAAATGAAAACAAGAATTTTAGATAGTCTTGTTGAGTTTGCTCAAATTAAAGAAGGTGAGCAAGTTTCTGATTTATGCCAAGCTGTGATTAGAATTAGCGGATTGGATGCAAAAACAATTCAGAAAAAATCTGTCATCATGCTTAAGCAGATTCTGGACAATTATGCTGCTTTTGAAGTTTCGACAATTGATGCTTTTACACATAAAATTATCAGAACTTTTGCTAAAGATCTCAACCTTTCTTTCAATTTTGATATTGAAATGGATGCAAATTCTCTGCTCGAAAACGCTGTTAATCGTGTGATAGACAAAGTTGGTCATGATAAAAAGTTAACCAAAACTCTGATTGATTTTACGACTGAAAAAATCTACGATGATAAAAGCGGGTACATTTTTCAAGATATTCTAGATGCTTCAAAATTACTGCTCAACGATAATGAAATTGAATATGTTGAAGTTTTACAAAATTTTGAAATTGATGATTTTACAAAGACAAAAAAACAAATTATCAAAGAAAATGAAAAGCTTGAAGTTGAAGTAAAAGAACTTGCAGTACAAATGTTAGATGTTTTTGGCTCGCAAGGAATAATGGATGGTTTCAGTAGAAATACGATTCCTAATTTTTTTAAAAAAGTTGTCGACACAAAGAATATTTCCGATATTAAAATGACAGCAAAGTGGATGGAAACAAGTGATACATCTACCTTCTACACAAAAAAAACAGCTGATGAAAAGAAGCAAGCTATAGAAAGTGTTGCGCCTCAAATTTTAGAAGTGGTTTCGCTTTTTAAAGCGAAAATTGATCAAGTTAAAATCAATACAAAAGTTTTAAAAAACCTGACACAACTTTCTGTTCTTAATTTGGTACAAACTGAAATGAATCTGATTAAAGAAGAAAGAAATATTCAATTGATTTCTGATTTTAATAAAACCATACATGCAGAATTAAAAGATCAGCCAACGCCTTTTATTTATGAAAGATTGGGAGAGAAGTTTCAACATTTTTTTATTGATGAGTTTCAGGATACCTCCAAAATGCAGTGGACAAATATGCAGCCTTTGGTTGATAATGCTTTGAGCTCGCTTTATGAAAATAACGAAAGGGGAAGCTTAACTTTAGTTGGCGATCCTAAACAGTCGATTTATCGCTGGCGCGGCGGTGATGTTGGTCAATTCGTTGATTTAATCGATGGACAAAATAATTTCAATTTGACACCTCAAGTTGTTAACTTACCTAATAATTACCGAAGCTCTCAAGAGGTCGTTCAGTTTAATAATGGGCTTTTTGCTTCAGCTAAAAATCTCGTTGATAGTGAATTGGTGAAATCGATTTATGAAAGAGAAAAACTAGAACAAAAACCGATTAAGAAAACGAAAGGTTATGTCAATATTCAATTTATTGACGCCAAAAATAAAGAAGAAAAAGAGGAGCAATACGCAGAACTTGTTGTCAATAAAATCAATCAAAAACTGGAACAAGGCTTTCAATTGAAAGACATTTGTATTTTGGTAAGGAAGAAAAGTCAAGGTATCATTTTGGCAGAAGCCCTGTCTCAGGCTGAGATTCCGATTATTTCATCTGAAAGCCTTTTGATTTCTTCTGATGCGACTGTTCAATTTTTAGATGCTTTATTGAGTTTGCTTGAAAATGAAGATGATGATGAAGCGATGTATCGAGTAGTTTCCTATTTAGAAAAATATTTGATTAAACCAGAAGATGGTTTTGGTTTTATTAGAAAATTAATCACAACTTCAAATTCAGGGTTTTGGCAAGAATTGGAAAAGTATAAGATTCACTTTAATCCTAAAGAATTTCATGAGTTACCTTTATATGATGCTGTTGAATATGCGATTGATGCATTTGAATTAGCTGAATTTGCAAATGCTTATGTTCAGTTTTATTTAGATGAAGTTTTTGATTTTACACAAAAGAAAACAAATGATCTGAAGTCATTTTTAAAACATTGGGAAACAAAAGCTACATCTAAAGGAATCGTTGCACCAGAGAATCAAGACGCTGTTGAAATTATGACAATACATAAAAGTAAAGGTCTTGAGTTTGCTATTGTTTTACTGCCTTTTGCCGATGAACAATATGCTGATATTATGCAAAGTCATGTTTGGCTTCCTTTAGAAGAAGATAAAGATTTGCCTTTAGGTTTGATCACCAAACCTTCAAAAACTGATACACACCCTGTTTTTGGTAAGGAAGTAGAGTCATTAATAAGTGAAACTGAATTAGAAAACATGAATTTATTATATGTTGCGCTAACAAGAGCTTCACAAGAATTACATGTTTTTTCAAATGAAACAAAACCAAATAATTCTGACTACTTCAATACATTTAAAACTTATGCTTTAGAAAATAATAAAAATTTTGATGCCATTGAGATAGAATTTGGAACTTCTGATATTGATGATTTTAAAAGAAAAAAGAAAGATCAAAATCAACTTTTCCCGATTAAATTCTTAGCCTCAAAAGATAAATACCATGTCAATTTGGTGACAGAATCAGAGTCAATCTCAGACACAGAACAAATGGATGCGAGACGAAGAGGGAATTTAATTCATGATTTGCTCTCACATATTTACACCACAGCTGACATAGATTTACAATTGGAGAAAGTATTATCAGAAGGAGAGATTTCTCTAGAAGAAAAAGAGATGTTGAAACAGCAATTAACTGAAATCACTGAGCACCCTGATTTAAAAGTTTATTTTTCAGAGCAATGGACAACCTTCAACGAAAGAGAAATTTACTACAAGGGAGAATTATTGAGGCCAGATAAATTTTGTACTCTCGATAAAAAGGCTATTATTATTGATTATAAAACAGGAGGCTTTTCAGAAAATCATGCCGTTCAAGTTCAAGCATACGCACATGCTATTGAGGCTTTAGGTTATGAAGTTGAGCAAAAAATGATTGTTTACATTTCTGAAAGCATTGAGATAAAGATTCTATAAATTTGTAAATAAAAACTATGTACTCAAAAAACTTACAAAAACAACTGCAAAACGAAATCCAATCGATCAAAGATGATGGATTGTATAAAAAGGAACGTGTGATTACATCGCCACAAGATGCCGAAATCACAATCAACACAGGTAAAAAAGTTTTGAACTTCTGTGCAAACAATTACTTAGGTTTATCATCACATCCTGATGTTGTTCAGGCAGCAAAAGATACCTTAGATAGTCACGGATTTGGTATGTCAAGTGTTAGATTTATCTGTGGTACACAAGACATTCATGTCGAATTAGAGAAAAAAATTGCAGACTTCTATAGTACTGAAGATACAATACTTTACGCTGCGTGTTTTGATGCAAACGGTGGTATTTTTGAGCCATTGTTGACAAAAGATGATGCAATTATTTCAGATTCATTAAACCACGCTTCTATTATAGATGGTGTGCGTTTGTGTAAAGCAGCACGTTACCGTTATGAAAATGGTAATATGTCAGATTTGGAAGATCAGTTAAAGAAAGCAAAAGAAAACGGAGCGAGAAATATCTTGATTGTTACAGACGGTGTTTTCTCAATGGACGGACTTGTTGCACCTTTAGATGAAATCTGTGATTTAGCTGATAAATATGAATCTCTTGTTATGATTGACGAGTGTCATGCGACAGGTTTTATCGGAGAGAAAGGAATCGGTACACTTGAAGAAAAAGGCGTTTTAGACCGAGTTGACATCATTACAGGAACTTTAGGGAAAGCGCTTGGTGGTGCAATGGGCGGTTATACAACAGGAAAAAAAGAAATTATTGATTTGCTAAGACAGCGCTCACGACCATACTTATTCTCAAATTCATTAGCGCCAGCAATCGTTGGGGCGTCGTTAAAAGTTTTTGATATTTTAGAAAATGATGATAGCTTCAGAAAAAAGTTAGCAGACAATACAGCTTACTTCAAGAAGAATATAAAAGAATTAGGTTTCGACATTATAGATGGTGATTCAGCAATTGTACCAGTGATGCTTTATGATGCTAAACTGGCGCAAGAAATGGCAGCGAAACTTCTTGAAGAGGGAATTTATGTGATTGGCTTCTTCTTTCCAGTCGTTCCAAAGGAAAAAGCAAGAATTAGAGTTCAACTTTCTGCAGCACATGAAAAAGAACACCTTGACAGAGCGATAAATGCGTTTAAAAAGATTGGTCAATCGATGGGAGTTATTAATTAAATCACAAGTTTTATAAAAATATTAATATAATATTTTTTGATAAGACGCGAATATTAGGCTACTTTTGCTTAACAAAACACTAATTTAATAAAGATAATTATGAAACACTTAGGAAAATTAACATTACTAATGATGTTTGTTTTTACTATCACTGCACATGCTCAAACTGAAGACAACCCTTGGGCTGTTTCGATAGGAACAAACGCAATTGATTTCTACCCAACTGGTGACGGAATGGGAGAAGGAACAATGTCTAGTGAAAGTATTTTTGACGAATATTTCAATGCTTCAGATCACTGGAATATTATGCCATCATTCTCTAAAGTAACTGTCGGAAGATATATTGGAGAAGGTTTTAGCGGACAATTAGCTGGTTCGGTAAACAAGATTAAACAAATTGGAGACATTGAAGTCAATGATTTGTCATATTACTCTGTTGATGCATCTGTTCAATATAGCTTCATGGAGTTACTAAACACTAAAGTAGTTGATCCATTTCTATCAGCTGGTGCTGGTTACTACTGGTTAGACGATAGCGGTGAAGCAACTTTTAATGGAGGTTTAGGTATAAATTTCTGGATGACAGATAATATTGCATTAACTTTAGATTCTTCTTACAAAGCTGCTTTCGAAGATTCAGGAATGGATCACTTCCAGCACGCGCTTGGAGTTAAACTTGGTTTCGGAGGTGTTGATACTGACGGAGATGGGGTTTATGACAAAGAAGATGAATGTCCTGATACTCCAGGTTTAAAAGAGTTTAACGGTTGTCCAGATTCTGATGGAGATGGTATCCCTGATAAAGATGACGAATGTCCAAATACTCCAGGTTTACCAGAGTTTAATGGTTGCCCTGATACTGATGGAGATGGTATCCCAGATCCACAAGATGAGTGCCCAGAAGTTGCTGGAACTAAAGCAATGAATGGTTGCCCAGATGCTGATGGAGATGGCGTTGCTGATCACGAAGATGATTGTCCAAATGAAAAAGGACCAAAAGAAAATAATGGTTGCCCATGGCCAGATACTGATGGAGATGGCGTTTTAGATAAAGATGATAAGTGTCCAGAGGTTGCAGGTACTGTAGCAAACAATGGTTGTCCAGAAGTAAGTGATGAGGTTCAAAAAGAATTGAATGACTACGCGAAAACAATTAACTTCGCTACTGGTAAAACATCAATCACTAAAGATTCTCAAGAAGCTTTAGATGCAATTATTGCGATTTTAGATGAGTACCCTAACGCTAAATTTACTGTTGAAGGTCACACTGATACTGTTGGTAGTGCTAAAAACAATATGGAGCTTTCTGATGCAAGAGCACTTTCTGTTAAGAATTTCTTGGTAGAAAATGGTGTTGATGAATTCAGACTTTCTTCTAAAGGTTATGGTGAAACTAAACCAGTTAAAACTAACAAAACTAGAAGCGGTAGAGCTGCTAATAGAAGAGTTGAAATTAACTTGAAGAAGTAATTTAAAGCTTCATTAAATATTCTTAAAGACTGTCTTTCGAGACAGTCTTTTTTTTGGATTATATTTGAACTCCGTCATTTTTAGTTTAAAATTTTCTCTATGTCTCAATTTTTAGATGATATCATTTTCAAGTATGATGTTAATCAACTTCAGAATAATTGTTTTGTGTTTCCGAGTCGAAGATCGGCGAATGCTTTTAAAAGGCGCTTGTCTCAAATGACGAAACAAGATGTTTTTATTTTTCCAGAAGTTTTAAGTGTTGAAGAATTTATTGCTGAGGTTTCAGGGCTAAATTATATCGATAGTTTAGAAACAGTTTTTGAGCTGTATCATATCTATAAAAAAATAACACCTAAAGATGAACAAGAAAGTTTTGAAACTTTTTATGGATGGTCACAAACCTTAATACAAGACTTCAATGAAATTGATCGATACCTCATTGATACCACTCGTTTTTTTAACCATTTAAAAGATATCAAAGATGTTGAGCATTGGTCAAAGGGAGCTGATCAAACGAAAATGGTTAAAAACTATTTGAAGTTTTGGGAAATTTTACCCAGCTATTATAAAGCTTTACGAGAACAACTTTTAAGTCAACAGAAAGCTTATCAGGGCTTAGCTTACAGAGTTGCAACAGAGAAAATAGAATCTTACGCTGAAAGGAAAAATAAAGATTTTGTTTTCGTTGGTCTCAATGCTTTAAATACAGCGGAAATAAAATTGATTCGTTATTTAACAGAACATAAATCTGCTGAAGTTTTCTGGGATATTGATCAGTATCTTTTAGAAGAACACAAAGCAGGAGAATTTATGCGTACTTATGCTCAAAGTTGGTCTTTATATAAAAATCAACCTCTAGAAGCCAGCACAAACAATTTTAGCCAAAAAAAGGACATTAAGTATTATGATGTTTCTAAACAAATAGGTCAGGCCAAACTAGTCGGACAAATTTTATCTCATCTTTCTGAAGCTGAACTCAAAAAAACAGCTTTGATTTTGGGTGATGAAAATTTGCTTCAACCTATTTTAAATGCTTTACCAGATAACGTAAAAAAGGCAAATATTACAATGGGACTGGCGCTAAGCCAGACAAGTTTTGCTTCGTTTTTTGAGCGTATTATAGATTGGCAAGTTGATCAACACCAAGAGATTTATCATCAAGTTTTGCTTCAAATTATCAGTCATCCGATGTTTAAAAGTATTTTCTTTGAAGAACAAAAGAAACTTAAAAGCCAGTTATTAAAAGCAAATCAAATTTATATCTCTAAAGAAAGATTGTTTGAAGTTTCTCAGTCTATTTCTGAAAAATTTTCAGAGCAACTTCAGCTTATTTTCTATGATTACAAAAGTGTTGACTCATTTCTTGACAAGATGTTCAAGCTCAGTGTTTTCTTTGAACAAACTTATCAGGATGATCAAGTCAGACTTCTTTACCTTAGAGGTTTTCAGAAAGTATTTGAAAAGGTAAAAACCTATAACAGTTCAACCAGCTTAATCACTAGCTTTAAAACACTTAAGCAAATTTATAAAGACATTTTGAGTCAGCAGACGGTTGACTTTATCGGCGATGCTTACGATGGTTTACAGATTATGGGAATGCTCGAAACACGTGTTTTAAGTTTTGAACGCATCATTATGACTTCAGTTAACGAAGGTGTTTTACCATTGGGGAAAACTCAAAACTCTTATATCCCTTTCGATTTAAAAAAACAATACGATTTACCGACTTATACCGAAAAAGACGATGTTTATGCTTATCACTTTTTTAGACTTTTACAAGATGTAAAAGAAGCGCATTTTTTGTACAATACAGATACTGAGGGCATGTCCAAAGGTGAAGAAAGCCGTTTTCTGAAACAGTTAAAGTACTTCAAAAGACCTCAACATCAAATACAACACTTTACTGGTGCAGCAACTGCAAATGTTTTGCATGATGAACTCTCAAAAGTCAAGAAAACGCCCGTAATGATCAGCATTCTGAAAAAGCGTTTTGAGCATGGTATTTCAGCTTCTGCATTGACGACTTATATCCGTAATCCGCTTGATTTTTATAAAAGATATGTTCTTGGCATCAAAGAAACAAAAGAGATAGAAGACACTGTTTCATATCGCGTGCATGGTAACGTAATCCATAAAACGATTGAAAATATTTATAAAGAATATCTCAATGAAATAATCACAGCTGAGCATCTCAGGAAAATCTTACAAACTTATGAGCTCGAATTAAAGAAGCAATTTGCAAAAGAATTTAATGAAGATGCCATTCAGACTGGTGAAAATTTGTTGCATTATGAAATTGCAAAACAACAGACAAAACGCTTTCTTGAGCAAGAATTACAAGTTGTCGAAAAGAATGAACTGGTTTTAAAATCACTCGAAAAGCGTAAAGAAATTTTCTTGGAGGATGAGAAACTTGACCTTAAAGTCAAAATGATAGGTGAAATTGATAGAATTGATATGCTCAATCATCAACTGAGAATTGTCGATTATAAAACAGGTGAAGTTAAGCCAAATCAACTTATTTTAGATGCTAAAAAATGGGAGGAATTAATATCTGATTACGATTACAGTAAAGCCTTTCAGTTGTTGTTTTATGCCCTGCTTTACGAAGATGAATTGACAGATCAGTCAATTGTTGGTATCATTACATTCAAAAAATTAAACTCAGGCTTCATGGAGTTTAAAGACAAAACAAATGCTTCGAGTCAGTATATTGATCAATCAGTTTTAAGTAAATTTAAAGAAAAATTAATTACCTTAATCAATGAAATCCTTGATCCTAACCAAGCTTTTGAAGAAAAAGAAGTATGATGAAAAAGAAGTATGATGAAAAGATGGACTGAAAAGAAAATTGATAATCATGAAGTTGTCAAGCAATTGGCTGAATCTTTAAATGTAAGTGAAGAAATTTCACATTTGCTCATCAATAGAAATATAAAAACTTTCGATGAAGCAAAGCAGTTTTTTAGGCCTCAACTTGAAGATCTCCATGATCCGTTCTTGATGAAAGATATGGATGTCGCTGTGAAGAGAGTTATTTCAGCAATTGAAAATAACGAAAAGATCATGGTTTATGGCGATTATGATGTTGATGGTACGACTTCCGTTTCTCTTATGTCAAGCTATTTAAAAACACTAACTGACAAGGTGATTTCTTACATCCCTGATCGTTACGCCGAAGGTTATGGCGTTTCTTACCAAGGAATTGACACTGCCACCGAACAAAATATTGATCTCATTATCGCGTTAGATTGCGGCATAAAGGCTGTTGATAAAGTTGTTTACGCAAAGGAAAAAAATATTGATTTTGTGATTTGTGATCACCACAGACCAGGTAAGAATTTACCTGAAGCTGTTGCAGTTTTAGACCCTAAACGAGACGATTGCCATTATCCATACGATGAGCTTTGTGGATGCGGCGTTGGTTTTAAGTTGGCACAAGCCATTCAGAAAAAGCTTGGGCTTAACGTACGAAAAGTTTATCATTATCTGGATTTAGTTGCCATAGCCATTGGTTCAGATATCGTACCGATGACTGGTGAGAATAGGATTTTAGCTTATTACGGTTTAAAATTAGTTAATGCCAGAAAACGCACAGGTGTTACTGCTTTATTGGAGCAAACTAAACGTAAAAGTTTCACCATTACAGATTTAGTCTTCAGTGTTGGCCCTCGAATCAATGCCGCTGGACGTATGCGACACGGACTTGAAGCTGTTAACTTATTATGTGAAAATAATATTGAAAAAGCAACTTCTTTTGCTGAAGAAATCAATAGGCATAATTCTGATCGCCAAGAAACTGATAAAAAAATAACACATGAAGCACTTCAGCAAATCATAGATTTAAAAGAAGAAAATCGATTTACCAATGTTGTTTATCATGAATCTTGGCACAAAGGCGTCATCGGTATTGTGGCCTCACGACTCATAGAAACTTATTACAAACCAACTTTAGTTTTTACAAAAAGCGGAGATAAATTGGCGGCTTCAGCACGATCAGTCACTGGGTTTGATGTTTATAATGCGCTTGAAGAATGTTCTGATCTTATCGAACAATTCGGTGGGCATAAATATGCCGCAGGTTTAACACTTGATGAAAACAATTATGAAGCCTTCAAAAATAAATTTGAATCTGTTGTCAAAAATAGCATTGATCCTGATTTGTTAGTTCCTGAAATTCAATATGAATTTGAGATCGAGCTGAAAAATATTACAGATAAAATGAATAGGATACTGAAGCAATTTGCGCCTTTTGGTCCGAGAAATATGAAACCTACCTTTTACGCCTCTTATCTAAAATTAGATCCTTATGCAAAAGCTGTCGGGAAGGAAGGAAAACATCTTAAATGTAAATTGATTCAGGGTAAGGTCGGTATCGGAGCGATTGGATTTGGTTTGGGTGACATTTTAGAAAAAATTTCTAAAGATGATCAACTTGAAGCTGTTTTTACAATTGAAGAAAACGAATGGAATAATGAGATAAATCTTCAATTGAATATTAAAGATATCAGAGTGATGACTGATAGTTAGTTCTTATTTATTAACTTTGAGATAGAGAATCAACGGAATGTTTGAAGATATTTTATCAGCTATACCCTTAGGCTTTTTCTTAGCTTTTTTGGTTGGTCCTGTTTTTTTTGTATTGCTAGAAACTGCCGCTTTACGTGGTTTTAGAGCGGCACTGACATTTGATTTAGGTGTTATTTTAGCCGATTTCGTTTTTCTTTGTATCGCTTATTTTAGTACAAATAAATTATTGACAAGTATAAAAGATGACCCTGCTTTATTTATTTTTGGGGGGACAGTTCTCTTGGTTTACGGCATTATGAGTTTCATAAAAATTAAGAAATCCGCTCGTAAATCTGCAAATTTTGAAGTTCAGAAATTAAAACGCAAAGATTATATAGGCGTATTTGTCAAAGGATTTTTGCTCAACTTTATCAACATAGGCGTACTCGGCTTTTGGTTAGGTTTGTTGATTATTTTCGGACCAACTTTAGAAATGGATCCTAAAAGAATGACTGTTTTCTTTGGGACAATTCTTATCACTTACCTTATTATCGATATCCTTAAGATTTTGCTTGCGAAACGTCTGAATAAAAAATTAACGACAAGAAGAATTATTCTGATGAAGCAAGCCATCAGCATTCTGATGCTGATCTTCGGAATCATACTTGTTCTCAGAGGAACATTCCCTGAAGATATGCACGAAATTGAAGACAATCTCGACATCACAATGTTTCAAGAATTTGAATAAAAAAAGTTTCTTCAACCTATTGAAACGAGATCATTTGAGTTTTTATAGAAGTTAGTTCAAGTTCCTTCTAGAAAAAAACTTCTATGCAATACTATACAAAGAAGCTTGTAAGTAGTTTATAGTTAGCGTTTAGTGAGGATGTGAGCGTCCCGAAGTCTCGGGAGCACCGCTGTAGAGTTTCAAGTAAAAAAAATAAAACCCAACTTTAAACAAGTTAGGTTTTTAGAGAGGTGTCGAGCGTACCTCAACCCTTGCTTTTAGTTCAATCTTGTTAAATATAATTAGATTGATAATCAGGAATTTATGTTTTTAGCCTATGCAATAAAATGTATAAAAATAGCATAAGTTCTAAATTCTTATGCAAATAGTATGCAAAATCTTTATATTTGACTTTATCAATTTTCAAAACACAAAACAGCAATGGCAAGTCTAAGTTTTCAATTGATAGGTTCAAATATTTATGCTAACCTGTCGGCAAGTTCAAACGGAAAATCAAAAGTTTTTAGAAAAAAAACAGGACTCAGTACCAATCCAAAACACTGGGGAACTAAACAATCAAAAAAATCAAAAAAAAAGCTTGTAGATCTTACAAAGCCAAAAATGGCAAACGCTAAGGAAACCAAAAAAAAACTTGACAAACTAAAAGACGATGTTTTAACCCAGCTTAATAAAGATTATGCAAAAGGTATTGATGTTGATGGCGACTGGTTACAATTTTTTATTGATAAGTTTTTTAACAGGCTTAAGGATAAAACCCACACACTTACTTATCAAATTCAAAAAGCAATAGACCATGCACCACGAAAAAAAATAAGAACAAAAGGTGGTCGGTTTAAAGTAGGACTAAGCAGAGGACGTATAAAAGGTATTGAGCAATTTAAAACAATTGTAGAAAGGTTTCAAATAGATCATTTGAAAGGCAAAAAAATAATAGTTTCAAAAATTGATAAAGAAATAATTAAAGATTTTGAAAATTGGCTTTTTAATCAAGATTACTCAGTTAATTATGTGGGGAAGCAATTAGCAAACTTAAAATCAATCCTGAATGACATAGATGACATTAAAATAAACATAGACCCAAGTAAAGACATACAAGTTATTTCAGATAATAAAAAACCTGAAGAAATAATCTATTTATCGTTTGATGAATTGCAGCAAATAAAAGAAGCTGACATAAGTACCAATTACTTAAATAACGCTCGTAAATGGCTTATTTTAGGCTGTCATACTGGTCAGAGAGTGTCTGACTTGTTGAGGTTATCAATTGATAAAATTGAAATGGTTAGAGGTAAGCGAGTTTTTAGAATTGTGCAGCAAAAAACAGGAAAAGCAGTTACAATACCAATACTACCTGAAGCCGAGAGTATTATAAAAGGTGGTTTTCCTTATACGCTGTCGCATACTAAATTGCGAGAGTATTTTAAAGAAGTGTGCAAAATTGCTGGAATTGATAAGCCAACAATAGGTAGGATAAGACAAAATGGAAAGCATGGCACTACTATAAAAGGCTTGTATCCTAAATGGAAGTTGATAGGTACTCATGTTTGCAGACGTTCATTTGCTTCAAATTATTATAGTAGTATCCCAACACCTATTTTAATTTCAGTTACAGGTCATAGCTCAGAAAATATGTTTTTGCAGTACATTGGTAAGTCTGAAGAAGATTTAGCAGTTCAAATGTTTGACTACATTGACAAAATACCTCAGCCAAAAGTGTTAAAATTATTAAAAACTAAAAAAAACCAAAATTAAACTAACCTTGTAATGTAAAATATAATTTTACATTTAAATCTTAATCGACTGAATATCAACTATTTAAAATGCTAAAAAAAAATTCAAAGAATTTGAACTAAAGATTGTTATACCTTATTAAATTTGGAATGTAGTAAAAAAGGCAAAAGCTTACTTGAAGTAGAACTAATGCCCTTTTGTAACTGAGAAATACAAAAGTAGTTAAAAAGTACCACTTCGAAAAGCTGATGCCATAATTAAATCTTAATTATGAAAAACATTCAGTTTATTCAGGTAACACCTGAGCAGCAGCAAGAAGCAATTTTAAAAGGTGTAAGAGCCGAATTAGAGAAGCTTAAAAAAGAGTTCCAACCCAAACACCCACCAACTTATTTAACACGTCAAGAAGTAGCAGAAATGCTAAAAGTGGATGTTTCAACAGTCCATAATTGGAGCGTGTCAGGGATATTAAAACGCCATGCAATAGGTCGTAGAGTGTATTATAAGCTTTCTGAAGTTGAAAGAGCAATCATTGAAATATAAAAGGCTATGAGTACAAAAAATACCAATAGCCTTATAAGTTTTCAACACACAAATCGAAAGGCTAAATATAAGAAAAAAACAGCTTACAAAGCACAAATGAGACGTGTTTATGCTGCTTTTAGAGAACGCCCTAAAACGATGTTGCAAGTTTCAAAAGAAACCAATGTTATGCGCGCTAACATTTGCAGATACGTTGCCAAGTGGCGCAAAACTGATAAAATTGGCATTGCTAAATATGGAATTTGTCCAATTTCAAAAAGCGACAAAGTAGGGTATTATTCAACCGATCCGAATTTATTTATAAATATTAAAAACTTATAAAGATGAGCAGCGAGATTAATAACTCAGTTACTCAATTTATAAGTGACTGGGCAGATGAATTTACCGAGAGAATAGAGGATCAAATAAAAAGCCGTAAACATAATTTTACATTACAGGATGCTATCAATAAAAGCACAACTAAAAAAAGACGTTCAGCCTTTGATAGTGTAATGATTTCTTATTCGCAATACATTGAAAAAAACCCACTTAATAAAAATGACTATTATAAATATTTGAATAGTTACAGCAATGGTAAAAAATTAAGTGATAAATATTTTAAGCATGATAAAGGCTTATTAGATGAGCTTTATAAGAAGATAGACGAAAACCCTAAATACAATCCTTTTTCTTTAGACAGCTGGCAAATGTACGTTTTATTTATGCTTCTCAAATTCAATGATCAATACAAGCCTGAAACAATGAATGAGGTATTTAATGTAAAGATTAAAGGAAGCAGAAAGTACAACCCGATTACAAAATTGAGCCGTCCTTTACGTGGAATGCTGCCGAGTTCCTTAAAATTAGTACAATGGGATATTTCGAGAGCGTACCCTACTTTTATTGATATGGAGCTAAATATAAAGCGAAAAGAAGACGTTTACAGCCTTATTGATAAGCGTAAATTTAACATGCTACTAAACACACATAAAGACTGTAAAAATGCAGACATAGAAGCCATAAGAAGCGAATTAAAACCCGTTTATGGAAGCCGAGTTGATGAGGTTATAACAGCTGAGAGGTTTAATAACAAAGGACAATTATTTGAAGACCTCAGCAAGTATGAAAAAAAATACATTGATAAGTTTGTTGAAGCCAACAACCTTAAAAAATATGTAAGGCTTCATGATGCAGTATTTGTTTTAGCTGATGAGCAAATAAAAGAAACTGAATTTGATGAGGTTATTTTTAAAAGCTCAAAAGTCCAGCCACCTGAGACAGTAAATAACAATAAACTGTTTTATGAAGTTGATGAAAAAAATAAGATTATCACTTCTCCAGTCAGTTACAAAGATTTTTTTGAGCAAGAAAATTTTATAAGAGTAACAGTAAAAGGAGAAGACACAATTACAATTTTAAAAGATACCAACAATGTAGTAAAGCCATTTAATCATAAAACAGATACAGTATCATTTTTAAAAAATAAAATCAATGAGTACGATCATAAGCCAGTTGAAAATAAAATCGCAAAAGACAATAATAGAGACATTAAAGAAAGTTTTTGTTTACTTGATGCCATTCCACTTGTTTACTATCGTGACAGCTCCGATGTTTTTGGAGTGCCATTTAAAAATGGTTTTGTCTATTATAAAAAAGGAAGCAAAGCGTTTAATGTAAAACCTTATAAGGAAGTAAACGGTTTTTTTCCTGAACACCCTACACAGCAAAAGGAGTTTGAATTTATTGAAAGTCCTGAGCCGTCCATATTTGAGCGTTTTTTATCGCTGGTGTCAACAGCTAAAGACCCATTAAAAGAAACGCTTACAAATGATGAGAATGAAACAAGGCTATTATTTAATAGAATGTTTGGTTATTTATTGCACACGTATAAAGACCCGAGTTTTAGCCCCTCAATTATTTTATCAGATCATGGAGCAAATGACAAAAGCCGAAATGGTAGGCGTGGAAAATCACTCATTGGCTATGCAGTTAAAGCCGTTCAAAAAACAATAATAAAAGGAGGTAATGAATTTGATGGAGGTTATAGACATAGATTTGCAGATCTTGATGAGTCAGTTAAAAATTATGTTATTGATGACGTACTGGCTGGCTTTAAATATGATGACTTATACACCAATATTGTTGGAGGTATAAGCGTAGAGCCAAAAGGACAAAAAGCACGTATAATTGACTTTAAACAAGCTCCTAAATTTATTGTGACAACTAACTGGGCAATAAGGTATGACGAAGAAGCAAGTTCAACAAATGCAAGATTTATGGAATTTAAGTTTACTGACTTCTTTAATATTAATCATACTCCTAAAAAATACTTTGGACATAGATTATTTGAAGATTGGAATGATGAGCAATGGAACGAATTTTATAACTTTTGTTTTAATTGCGTGGCTTATTATTTAGAGTTTGGTTTAGAAGCTCCAAACTACAATAAGACAGCTGACAATTACAGAGCTTATTTTTATAATGATACTTTAGAAACTGAGTTTGAGCGTATTTTTAATTTAGTAAAAGAAGATAGGGTTGAAGGCTTCAATGTTAGTAGATTTTTAGAAGCATATCAAGACTTTAATAATTCATTGAGGTATGAGAAGTTTTTTAACCATAAAAATACTAAGACATTAATTAATGTTTATTTGAAGCACCATAATATAAAGCACAGTTATAGAGAAGATTTGAAAAAATGGTTTGTTTGTTAGCTTAACTGTCATAACTGTAATGAGCCTTACAGTTAGGCGACTTCTCAAAAGCCTTGTAAATAATAAGGTTAACGGCAAACCTTACGGTTATGACGGTTAATATAATAGCATTACGTAGGGAAAATAAATTTAAGTGTATTTATAAATAACACACAAAATAAAAATTTATATTAAGACCAGCGTTTCTAACCGTCATAACTGTAAGGAAACTTGCAAACCCTTTATTTTCAAGGCTTTATATTAATTTTGTACTGTAAGGTACATGACGGCTATGACGCATAGTCAACCGAAAAAAATACAACTGTAAAAAACAATCTAACTTGTTCTAATGATTAAGGTTTATTATGAGAAAAATAAAAGGCTTGTTCTATGCAGAAACGGTTTCAGGAAGTTGCCGTATTGATATGCGTTTTATGCTAAAGAACAATTACATAATTAGAGGTGCGAAAACTTCAGGCGTTTTGGAATGGACGGGAGGGCAAGCCGTTAATTTCAAAAGCCAGATGAAAGGCACGAAAAAATATTTAAGATTAATCTATTCAGTTAGCAACCACAGGGGCGAACGCACCGACTTAGATTATAAAATTGAAATTGATGAGGTACCAAGCAATTTAAAAAAAGGTAAAATTCTGTATTTCCTTTGTCCTGAAAGCGGGAAGCGTTCCCGTACACTTATTTCGGCTTATGGTGAACCGAAATTTATCAATAGGGAGTATTACGAAACCAAGTACGGATTAAGAGTTTATTACGGATGCCAAAGGACATCTAAAAACGATTATCACAATACACGATACTTTGACCTGAAACGGAAAGTTGAAAGGCTGGAAGCGGAACTAAATGAGAAACACCGTAATACACATTATAGAGGCAAGCCTACCAGAGAACAAAACCAGCTTGCCAAATGGAAACAAGAAATGAACTACCACGATCAGGAGCGGTTAAAGATATTCAATGCCCAAATAAAAAAACAATTTTCACATTGGTAGTTGATTAATCAAATTTTTTCAAGTTCAGTTAAAAAAATAGGGCAAAAAAAAAGCTTCTTATGCAAATAGTATGCAAGAAGCCTTGTAACTCGCTGATAATCAGCACTTGTTGAGGTGTCGAGCGGATTCGAACCGCTGTAGATGGTGTTGCAGACCACTGCCTAGCCACTCGGCCACGACACCTTATTTATTCTGCGGTTGCAAAGTTAATAATTATCTTTAATTAAGCGAGTGTTTTAACGAGATTTTGTCATTACAATTGTGACGGCTTGTACATCGCCTCCAATAGGTGGATTGATTTTTGCAACTTTGACTTCTGCAAATTTTACCATTTCCAAATCTTTAAATGTTCTATCCAAAATACGCTGCGCGACATGCTCAAGTAATTTTGAACGGACAGACATTTCTTCTTTAATGATTTTATTTAAATGCACATAATCAACAGTGTCTTTCAGTTTATCACTTTGTGCTGATGTTGATAAATCTGCATCTATACGCAGGTCAACGCGATAATCACTTCCTATTTTTGCTTCTTCATCTAAACAACCGTGATTTGTGAAAACGCGGACGTTTTCTAATATAATTTGATCCATCTCATTATTTTTTTGCAAAAGTAAAGTTTCTGATGGATAGAACTTCATATTGGTTTGATTTTTATGTCACAACACATATTATTAATAAATACTTAGCTTATAAAAACACATGAACTTTTTATTTTTGGTAACTTTGCAGCTTATAAATTTAGATCATGTCTGAAGAAAAAAAATCTTTAAATTTTATAGAACAAATTATTGAAACTGATCTTAAAGAGGGTTTTGATAAGTCGAAATTAAAATTTCGTTTTCCACCTGAACCAAATGGCTATTTGCACATCGGTCATGCATCCTCAATCTGCTTAAACTTCGGATTAGGCTTGCGTTACAATGCACCTGTTAATTTGCGCTTTGATGACACAAACCCGATTAAAGAAGAAAGCGCTTATGTCAACGCCATTAAAAAAGATGTTGAATGGTTAGGTTTTGAATGGTCAGAAGAATGCTATGCTTCTGATTATTTTCAACAACTTTATGAATGGGCTGTTGAAATGATTAAGAAAGGACAAGCTTATGTTGATAGTCAAGATTCAGAAAAAATTGCTGAACAAAAAGGAACACCAACTGAGCCAGGTCAACCAAGTCCGCATAGAGAGCGTTCTGTTGAAGATAATTTAGAGCTTTTTGAAGCCATGAAAAATGGTTTAACTGAACCAAGAGCTCACGTTTTACGCGCAAAAATTGACATGAGCTCGCCAAATATGCTGATGCGTGATCCTGTAATGTATAGAACTTTACATCAAGCGCATCATCGCACAGAAAATGATTGGTGCATTTATCCAATGTATGATTGGGCGCATGGCGAGTCAGATTTTATCGAAAATATTTCTCATTCTTTCTGTACTTTAGAGTTTCAACCACATCGTGAACTTTACAATTGGTTTATCAAATGTGTGAGTAAAGAAGGTGAACTTGAGCCAAAACAACGTGAATTTGCACGTCGTAATTTAAGCCATACCATTGTGAGTAAACGTAAGTTGCTTCAACTTGTTGAAAATAATGTTGTCGATTCTTGGGATGACCCACGTATGCCAACGATTTCGGGTTTGCGTCGTCGTGGTTATACGCCAGCTTCAATTAGAAATTTTGCCAATGATATCGGTATTGGTAAGCGTGAAAATATGATTGACGTGTCAAGACTTGAATTTTCAGTACGCGACGATCTTAATAAAACTGCACCACGTGTGATGGCTGTTCTCGATCCACTAAAAGTTGTGATCACAAACTATCCTGAGGGTAAAGAAGAAATGTTGGTTGCGGAAAACAACCCAGAAGATGAAAATTCAGGAACTCGTGTATTGCCATTTTCTAGAGAAATTTATATCGAAAAAGAAGATTTTAGAGAAGAAGCAAATCGTAAATTCTTCCGTTTAAAACTTGGAAAAGAAGTGCGTTTAAAAAATGCTTACTTTATCAAAGCTGAAAAAGCAATCAAAGATGATGATGGAAACATCATTGAAGTGCATTGTACTTATGACCCAGAAACCAAGAGTGGTAGCGGAACTGAAGCTTCAAAAAGGAAAGTAAAAGGGACTTTGCATTGGGTTTCAGTTAAGCATGCAAAACCAGCAGAAGTCAGATTGTACGATCGTTTGTTTACAGTTGATGATCCAACGGCTGATAAAGAAAAAGATTTTCTAGATTTTGTAAATCCTGAAAGTTTAAAAGTGATTACAGCTCAAGTTGAACCAAGTTTAACTTCAGTTAAAGAATTAGATAAATTTCAGTTTCAGCGTATAGGTTATTTCTGTGTTGATCAAGATTCAACGTCTGATCACTTGGTTTTTAATCGTACGGTGACTTTAAGAGATTCGTGGAAAGGAAAATAAAATATAATGTATCCATTAAATAGAAATAGACGTTTACGCCAAAATTCGGCAATTAGAGATTTAGTGAGAGAGAATCATTTGTCAGCAAACGATTTTATTCTGCCAATTTTTATTACTGAAGGTGAAAATGTTAAAGAAGAAATCGCTTCGATGCCAGATTATTTCCGCTTTAGTTTAGATACTCTAGTTGAAGAAGTTAAGGAAGCATGGGAGCTTGGGATTAAATCAGTTTTGCTTTTTGTAAAAGTAGAGCAAGACCAAAAAGATAACACAGGTGAGGCTGCCACAAATGATGATGGCTTAATGCAAAAAGCGATTAAAGTTGTTAAAGAAACAACGCCTGAAATGCTTGTGATGACAGACGTTGCACTCGATCCATTTTCAAGTTTAGGACATGATGGTATTGTAAAAGATGGAAAAATTTTAAATGATGAAAGTGTTGAAGCTTTAGCTAAAATGGCCTTGAGTCATGCTAAAGCAGGTGCTGACTTTGTTGCGCCAAGTGATATGATGGATGGAAGAATTTTGGCCATGCGAACGCTTTTAGAAAATGAAGGCTTTGTAAATACAGGAATCATGAGTTACTCAGCTAAATATGCTTCAGCTTTTTACGGACCGTTTCGTGATGCTTTAGATTCAGCGCCAGTTGATGTCAAAGATGTGCCTAAGGACAAGAAAACTTATCAAATGGATCCTGCTAACAGAAAAGAAGCCATCACTGAAACTTTAATCGATATTGATGAAGGTGCAGATATTGTAATGGTGAAACCAGGTTTGTGCTACCTCGATATTGTGCGAGATCTCGCAAATACTGTTGATGTGCCAGTTGCTGTTTATCAAGTGAGTGGCGAGTACGCGATGCTTAAAGCTGCTTCAGAAAAAGGTTGGTTAGATTATGAAGAAGTTCTTTTAGAGCAACTCATGGCTATTAAAAGAGCAGGCGCAAGTATGATTGCAACTTACTTTGCAAAAGATGCTTTACGACTTCTAAATCAATAAATTATTTTACAGATTAGGCTTCAAGTTTAATGATGAAGCCTAATCTTTCTAAGACAATCCAGCACTTATTATCTTTTATATTCTTGATTGTGCCTTCCTCATTTTTAAATCCGAGTTTCGACAAATCAATTTTTTCTCCAATTTTAATTGTTTCAAAATCTATAGATTGATAAGCAGATTTTGAATTTAAAGATGCTTTTAACTCATTGATTTCATTTTCGCTCACTTTGGCAGCTTCTTTATCCCAAAATAGGTAACGCGTAACCGTGTTGATATTAAAAACCAAATGCCTGTCGTCTTCTGATATTTTGACGAATATCATGGAAGGTAAAACAGGTTTGTCAATCTTCTTCTTACGATCACTCCAAACTCTAATTTCCTTAACTGTTGGGCAGTAAGCTTCAATGCCAAAGTCGTTCAATCGTTTGGCTGTTTTCTTTTCTGCTCTTGGTTTGGTATAAATAACATACCAGTTTTTATCAGAATTTTCCAATCAAATCTAATTTTGGTTTTCTTGCTTATTAAAAATTAATGTGCTTCAAGCCAGTTGTTGCCAGTCCCGATTTCGACATCAAGAGGAACATTGAGTTTGAAGGCGTTTTCCATTTTGTCTTTAATCAAAGTTTTGAGTTCATCAACTTCATCATTATGCGCATCAAAAATCAATTCATCATGCACTTGTAGGAGCATCTGAGATTTCATTTCTCTCTTATTCATTTCATCAAAAATAGAAATCATCGCCACTTTAATAATATCAGCGGCACTTCCTTGCACAGGCGCATTGACAGCATTTCGCTCGGCGCCACCTCTTACCATTGCATTCCTTGCATTGATGTCTTTAAGGTAGCGACGTCTGCCCATCACGGTTTTAACGTAACCATACTCTCTAGCAAAAGCAATTTGCTGATCGATGTAACTTCTCAGTTTTGGGTAGGTTTCGTAATAAGTGTCAATTAATTCTTTTGATTCTTTTCTGCTTAAATCAGTTTGATTGCTCAAGCCAAAAGCAGAAACACCGTAAATGATTCCGAAATTGACAGTTTTGGCATTGCTTCTCTGCTCACGAGTCACTTCATCAATAGGGACGTTAAAAACTTTTGCTGCGGTAGAAGCGTGAATGTCTTCCCCGTTATTAAAAGCCTCAATCATCGTTTCTTCTTCGCTTAATGAAGCGATAATTCGCAATTCAATTTGTGAGTAATCGGCAGCAAGTAAAGTGTGATTTTCATCACGTGGTACAAATGCTTTTCTGACTTCTCTTCCGCGTTCCGTTCGGATAGGAATGTTTTGCAGGTTTGGGTTGTTAGAACTTAAACGACCTGTTGCAGCAACGGTTTGCATAAATTCTGTATGTACGCGATTTGTTTTTTTGTTGATTTGTTTTGGCAAAGCATCAACATAAGTGCTTTTGAGTTTTGAAAGTTGTCTCCACTCTAAAACTTCACGAACAATCTGGTGTTCTTCTGCATGAAATGATAAAACATCTTCAGCAGTCGAGTATTGACCTGATTTTGTCTTTTTAGGTTTCTTTGCAATATTTAATTTGGCAAATAATATTTCACCCAATTGTTTTGGTGAACCTATATTGAAAGTTTCATCAGCTTCTTTATAAATACTTTCTTCAAGTTTTTTGATGTCTTTTTCTAATCTTTCAGAAAGTTGTTCAAGGGCATTTTTATCTAAATGAATGCCGTTGATTTCCATTGAAGCTAAAACACGAATCAACGGAATTTCAAGATCAAAATACAGTGGTTTGTTGTGCGCATCATCTAATTCTTTTTCAAAATAATTTTTTAATTGAAAAGTAATGTCAGCATCTTCAACTGCATATTCTGTTTGGTCTTCGATGTCAATATCTCGCATTGTCTTCTGATTTTTCCCTTTTTTACCAATCAAATCTGTAATCGGTTGTGGAGAATAATTCAGATAAGTTTCTGACAAAATATCCATATTATGACGCATATCTGGATTGATGATGTAATGCGCAAGCATGGTGTCGAACAATTGTCCTTTCACCTCAATATTATAATTTGCTAAAACCTTGATGTCGTATTTCAAGTTCTGACCTACTTTTTCAATGTCTTTGTTTTCAAAAAAGACTTTTAGTTTTTCTAGAATCGTTTCAGCTTCCTTCCTGTCTTCAGGAATGGAAACATAATAACCTTTATGTTTTTCCCAACTAAAAGCAATGCCAACAAGTTCAGCTTCAAGACTGTTGAGGCTAGTAGTTTCAGTATCAAAACAAACGGATTTTTGCTTGAGTAATTTGTTTAAAAATAATTCTAAAGCGAAATCATCAGCGATATATTGATAAAAATGACTTGTGTTTTCTAAAGATTTGTAACCTTGAAGTTCATCGACATCAATATTTTTTTTGTCTGTATCATTTCCGAAAAGAGAAAATTGTCCAGCACCAGCTATTTTATTTTCATCAGATTTTTCAGAAGTCTCACCATTTTTAGGTTGATTGTACATTCTGATAAATTGCTCCGTTAAACGACGGAATTCAAGTTCTTTAAAAATGTCAACGACCTTTTCAACATCAGGAGGCGAAACCTCATAAGATTCAGCATCAAACTTGACGTCACAATCAGTAATAATTGTCGCAAGTTTTTTTGACATCATCCCTTGTTCTTTATGCGCTTCAACTTTTTCTTTCATTTTACCTTTTAGCTTATCGGTATTTTCAAGAAGCGCTTCCATGCTACCAAATTCTTTAATGAATTTTTTAGCTGTTTTATCGCCAACGCCAGGAAGTCCAGGGATATTATCTGCAGCGTCACCCATCATGCCAAGGTAATCGATCACTTGCTCAGGTCTGTCAACGCCAAAGCGTTCTTTCACTTCTTCAATTCCCCATTTTTCGATGCCGTTGCCCATTCTGGCAGGTCTGTACATGAAAATGCTATCGGAAACAAGCTGCGCAAAATCTTTATCTGGCGTGACCATATTGACTTCATAATCTTCTTTCTCAGCTTGTTTTGCCAATGTCCCGATGATATCATCTGCTTCCATTCCTGAAATTTCAACGACTGGAATGTGCATTGATTTGATGATGTCTTTAATAATAGGCACAGAATCTCTGATGACTTGCGGCGTTTCATCACGATTGGCTTTATAGTCTTCAAAAATTTCTTTTCGTTCTGCGCTTCCATCTTTATCAAAGCAAACGGCTAAATGATCAGGATTTTCTCTTTTAATCACATCAAAAAGAGAATTCATAAAACCCATAATCGCTGACGTATCTTGACCTTTAGAGTTGATCCGTGGGTTTTTAATAAAAGCGTAATAACCTCTAAAAATTAAGGCGTAGGCATCGATGAGAAATAAGCGTTTCTTGGCAGACATAAAGCGTATTTTTAAAATGTTGTGTAAAGTTAAAAATATACAGCAAAGTAAATAGCTTTACGAGAAGTTCGCTTTGTGTTTTTAAGAGAAATCAACTCTAAATTTTCAAAAATCATTTAAAACCAATTATATAATTCTTATACAAAGTCTATCTTTGCACTTTTATAGGAATTTATGAAACTTCACGATTTAGAATTTAAGCCGTATTTATCAGAAAAAGAACTAGCGACTGCTGTTGAAACTTTGGCTAGAAAAGTTGAAAAAGATTACACCGACAAAACTCCCGTTTTTGTTGGCGTTTTAAACGGTGCTTTTATGTTTTTAGCTGACTTTATGAAAAACTACAAGCAAGATTGTGAAGTGAGTTTTACAAAATTAGCTTCCTATCAAGGCACGAGTTCAACTGGCGAGGTGCAAACTTTAATCGGGATGCAAAATCTTGAAGGTAAAGATGTTGTTATTGTTGAAGACATTATTGATACAGGCCATACTTTGGCTAAAATTATCGAAGCTCTTGACAATGCAAAAGTAAAATCTTATAAAATAATGAGCTTGTTTTACAAACCAGAAGCTTATCAATATAACATACCTATTGATTATATTGGCTTAGAAATCCCGAATAAATTTATTGTAGGTTACGGACTTGATTATGACGATTTGGGGCGTAACTTACCTGAAATATATCAACTAAAATCTTAAAGATGACTAATATCGTACTTTTTGGCCCTCCAGGTGCTGGGAAAGGAACACAGGCAGAACGTTTAAAAACAAATTTTAAACTCAACCATATTTCAACAGGTGATTTGTTTAGAAGCAATATCAAAAACCAAACTGAACTCGGAAACAAAGCCAAAGCATACATTGATAAAGGCGAATTAGTTCCTGATGAAGTGACAATTGGTATGCTCAAAGAAGCTGTAAAAGAAAATCAACACGGTAACGGATTTATTTTTGATGGCTTCCCAAGAACAGTCGCACAAGCTAAAGCTTTAGATGAGTTTTTATTAACTTTAAAAACTGAAGTTCACGGCATGATTGCGCTTGATGTGAATGATGAAGTGCTTGTTCAGCGATTATTAGAACGCGGTAAAACTTCAGGAAGAGCAGATGATGCCAATGAAGAAATTATCAGAAATCGTGTTTCTGTTTACTATAAAGAAACTTCGATTTTAAAAGATTACTACCAAGAAAAAAATAAATATTACAGTGTAGATGGCGTAGGCAGTATTGATGAAATCGCCAATCGTTTAGCAGAAATTGTAGAAAAATTATAAATCAATGACTGAAGGTAATTTTGTAGATTATATTAAAATCCATGTCAACTCAGGTAAGGGCGGAAAGGGTTCAACGCATTTAAGGCGTGAAAAAGCTGTTGCTAAAGGTGGCCCAGATGGCGGTGATGGTGGTCGTGGAGGACACGTCATCATCCGTGGTGACAAAAATTACTGGACGCTTTTTCATCTTAAATTTAAGCAACACGTTAGAGCAACACATGGCGGTGATGGTGGTAAACAAACCAGTACTGGTCATGATGGTGAAGATGCAATTATTGAAGTTCCCTTAGGAACCGTCGTTCGTGATAGCGAAACCAATGAAATTCTTAAAGAAATTACAGAAAATGGTGAAGAATTTATCGTTGCTGAAGGTGGAATGGGTGGAAAAGGAAACGCACACTTCAAGACTTCAACAAATCAGACACCGCGTTACTCACAGCCAGGTATTGATGGTCAAGAAAAATCAATTACGCTTGAGCTTAAAGTTTTAGCTGATGTTGGTTTGGTTGGCTTTCCAAATGCTGGTAAATCGACATTGCTTTCTGTGATTACAGCAGCAAAGCCAAAAATTGCTGATTACGAGTTTACAACTCTTAAACCTAATTTAGGGATTGTTAAGTATAGAGATTTTAAATCTTTTGTTGTTGCAGATATCCCAGGTATTATTGAAGGCGCTGCCGAAGGTAAAGGTTTAGGTTATCGTTTTTTACGACATATTGAGCGTAACTCGACATTGCTTTTCTTGGTGCCAGCAGATGCTGATGATATTAAAGAAGCTTATGAAATATTAGTTGATGAGCTCAGACGTTACAATCCTGAATTACTGGATAAATCTCGATTGATTGCGATATCAAAATCTGATATGCTCGACGAAGAGCTTAAAGCTGAACTTGACGAAGAGTTGAAAACAGCTTTTAATGAAACACCTTATCTCTATATTTCTTCAGTTGCTCAAACTGGTTTACAAGAATTAAAAGATAAATTGTGGGAGTCTGTTAGTCTTGATAAAACAAAAGCAGAAAATTAATTATTGAACATCTTATATAAAACAAAAAACTCTTATTTTGAATCTCAGAATAAGAGTTTTTTGTTTTTAGGAAACGCGCTTTAAGCGAATCTCAAAACAAGATCCTTTATTGATTTCACTGTGTTTCACACGTATTTTTCCGTGATGGTAATCCTCGATAATTCTTTTAGCTAAAGACAAACCTAAACCCCAGCCACGTTTTTTTGAGGTATATCCAGCTTCAAAAACTTGTTTGAATTTGTTGCTTTCAATGCCTTTACCTTCATCAGAAATATATATCGAAACCCACTGTTGTGTCACTTTAGATTCAATTGTAATTTTACCTTTTCCGCGCATAGCATCAACAGCATTTTTAATGAGGTTTTCAAGTGTCCAACTATACAAAACATCATTCAAGCTGACAATAGCTTCTTCACTTTGGTCAAGATTTACATCAAATGTAATGAGCTTGCTATGTCGCTTCATGATGTAATCAACTGTGAGTTGTGTTTCTTTGATGATATCAAGGTTTTCGTATTCAACTTCCGAACCAATTTTGGAAAAACGATCTGTGATTTTGTGCAGTCGATTAACGTCTTTTTCCATTTCTACTACATAAGAATCTTGAACATTTGGGTCAGATTTCAGAATTTCCATCCAACCGACTAATGAAGAAAGTGGTGTGCCAATTTGATGTGCTGTTTCTTTAGCCATGCCTGCCCAAAGTTTGTTTTTTTCACTGGTTTTTGAAGTTTTAAAAAACACATAAATCAAACTCAAAAAGAGGAAAAAAATAAGAAGAAGTATCGCAGGATAATATTTTATTTTTTCAAGAATATCAGAGTTGCCATAATAAATAAACTGCTTATTGCCTTCACCCATGTTAACCTCAATAGGCTTGTTGGTGTTTTTTAATGTATTGAGTTCGTTATATAATTCAATAGAATCTTCAGATATAAATTTTTTAATATTATGATGTCTCAAGATATTTCCGTCTGCATCTGTATTGATCATCGGGATGTTGATGTCATGACTCATCACAAAAAGTTCAAGATCAAGATCTTGATTATCATTAGCTGTATTCAGTGATTTTTGAGCTTCCGCCCAAACTTTCATTTTCTGACGCTCATCTTTTTTGATCCTGTCAAAAAAAAGAAAAACATTCCATGAGACAAGAATAACAATGGTTAAGGACGAGAAAATGATAAAGAGTCGTGCTAAATCTTTATTGCCGAATAAATTCATTTTATTTTTTTCAATTTTACGAAAATAGAACGGTGAAAAGTTAGTTATATTTGCTCAATCAAAGCGCTTAAACGCTAAAAATATATTTCTGTGTTATGCAAAATTACTTCTCTTCTGATTATAAAATAGGAATTTTAGGTGGCGGTCAACTTGGTAAAATGATGCTTTACGATGCTCGAAAATTTGATATCGTTACACATGTTTTAGAGTCAAACACTGAAGCGCCTTCGGCAATTGCGTGCAATAAATTTGTTTATGGCGATATTCAAGATTACGAGACTGTTGTCAATTTTGGTAAAGAAGTTGATTTAATCACTTTTGAAATTGAGGCTGTTAACCTTCAAGCGCTTCAAAAATTAGAAGAACTTGGCAAAACAGTTTATCCTTCCTCTGCAACTTTAGAGTTGATACAAAGCAAACAAAAACAAAAAAAATTTTACAGAGAAAATAATATTCCTACTTCTCCTTTCACCAATTTTGAATCATTGTCAGAATTAAAATCAGCATATCAAAATAATGAATTTAAATTACCACAAGTCTGGAAAGCAGCAACTGGTGGTTATGATGGGAAGGGTGTTCAGGTTTTAAAAACAGAATCAGATTTTGATAAATTAGTAGATGCGCCTTGTCTTATTGAAGAGATGATAGATTTTGAAATGGAGTTGGCTGTGATTGTTGCCAGGAATCCTTCGGGTGAAAAAAAATCTTATCCAGTTGTTGAAATGGAGTTTCATCCAGAAGCTAATCAAGTTGAATACGTTTTATCACCAGCCAGAATTACAGATGAAATTGCTCAGAAAGCCAGAGATTTAGCAGAAAGAGTTTCACAAAAGTTTGAACATGTTGGTTTATTAGCCATTGAATTTTTCCTTACTAAAGATGGCGATATTTTGGTTAACGAAGTTGCGCCTCGTCCTCATAATAGCGGCCATTTAACCATCGAAGGAAATTATACTAATCAATTTGAACAGCATTTGCGTTCTATTTTGGATTTACCTTTAGGTGATTCTTCAACTAAAAAACCAGCTGTCATGGTCAATTTGGTTGGTGATGAAAATCACCAAGGCCAGGTTCTTTATGAAAATATAGATCAAATTTTTGCATTAAAAGGTGTGACGCCACATATTTATGGTAAAAAAGAAACACGTCCTTTTCGTAAAATGGGTCATGTCACGATTATTAATGAATCGATAGAAGAAGCCAGAACAATGGCTGAAAAAGTAAAAAAACAAATTAAAGTTATCTCTGATGAAAAATTATAAAATAGCCGTTGTTATGGGCAGCACGAGCGATTTACCCGTGATGCAAGATGCGATAGATATTCTAAAAGAGTTTGATGTTGAGGTTGATGTTGATGTTGTTTCAGCACATCGCACACCAGAAAAAATGTTAGGGTTTGGGCAATCAGCACATCAAAATGGATTTAATGTGATTATTGCTGGCGCAGGTGGCGCAGCGCATTTACCAGGAATGTTAGCTTCTTTAACGCCGCTTCCTGTGATTGGTGTTCCAGTAAAATCGAGTAACTCGATTGATGGTTGGGATTCTGTTTTATCGATTTTACAAATGCCAAATGGCGTTCCAGTTGCAACAGTTGCACTTAATGCTGCAAAAAATGCAGGTTTATTAGCTGTTCAGATTCTTGGTGCAACCGATTCAGAAATAGCTCAGAAAATGCTTGCCTATAAAGAGGAAATGAAAGAAAAGGTCAACCGAATGTCTAAAGATTTAAAAAGCTAATTTGGATCAATTTTTGTAGTTATTTAAGTAATCTTCTAATATGACATTTATGAAAACCTTTTTTGCTTTTCTCATTTTTGCTTTTGCTTTGCAAAGTTGTTCGACAACTAACGTGATGCACGATTATGATAAAACAGTCAATTTCGAAAAATATAACACCTATCATTTGTTTGATATTGATGAGCCTGTTTTATCTAATCAAGATAAAGAAATCATCATTTCACAATTAAATGATACGCTTCAATCTTATGGTTTAAAAGAAAAGTTAATCCCTAAATTTGAAATTATCGTGATCCCAGAATTTTACCAAGTTTTAAAAAACTCACCAAGTGTAAATGTCGGTTTCGGAGGTGCTTCAGGTAACTTTGGTTATGGCGCAAGCGTTCCGATAAGTGGCCAAACTAAAGACAAGTTTTCATTGACAATTGAGTTTGTTGATGCTTTAACGAAATCACTTTTTTGGCAAGCTGTTGTAGAGGTTCCAACTTCTAAATTACTGAGTGATCGTAAGGAAAACCCTATAGTTTATGCACAAATGATTAGTGACGCACTTAAGAAATATCCAGGGTTTTATCCAGCTTTACTTGAAGAATAATAAATAAGTTTTAGACTTCATTAGACTTTGATTAAATTTGTCAAAATGACAAAAATGAAAAGCTTTTCTCCGAGTGATTTATCAACACCTGAATTGCATGGTATTATGTTGGGTTCAATAGGACCCAGACCTATTGCATTTGCAAGTACCGTTGATGAAAACGGACAACCTAATTTATCACCCTTTAGTTTTTTTAATGTATTTGGAGCTAACCCACCAATCATGGTTTTTTCTCCAGCGAGACGTGTTCGAAACAACACAACTAAACACACATTGGAAAATTGCAAAACCACAAAAGAAGTTGTCATTAACATTGTCAATTACGCCATAGTTCAGCAAATGTCTTTGTCAAGTACAGAATATGCTGAAGGTGTTAATGAGTTTGAGAAAAGTGGTTTAACTGCTGTAAAGTCTGATTTAATAAAACCTTTTAGAGTTGCTGAGTCACCTGTGCAATATGAGTGCAAAGTCAATGAAATTATTGAACTTGGAAAAGAAGGTGGATCAGGAAACCTTATTATTTGTGAAGTTGTGAAACTTCATGTTCAAGAAGACTTGTTAAATGCAGATTTAAAAATTGATCAATCAAAAATTGATTTAGTCTCACGAATGGGAGGCAATTGGTATTCACGCGCAAAAGAAGGACTTTTTGAAGTTGAAAAGCCAGTGAAAAAACTAGGAATAGGCGTTGATGAAATTCCGAATTACATCAAAGAAAGCAAAATATTAACAGGTAATGATTTTGGAAAATTGGGTAATGTTGAAAAGTTGCCTTCTCATGAAGAAATCAAGAAATTTATAGAAGAAAAAGATTTAAAGGTTTTTTTAGACGAATCTACAGATCACAAAGTGCATTTAGTTGCACAAGAATACTTAAATGAAAATCGCGTTTTAGACGCATGGAAAATATTATTAGCAAAATAAAAAAAAGTTATGGAGGTACAAGGAAAGATTAAAGTGAAAGGAGAGACTAAAGAGTTTGGGAACAACGGTTTTCGTAAAAGGGAAGTTGTCATTACTACTGAAGAACAATATCCACAACATTTAATGGTTGAGTTTGTTCAGGATAAAACAGAAATTTTAGATAAATATCAGGTTGGGCAGAATGTCAAAATTGGTATCAACCTTCGTGGTCGCGAATGGGTAAGCCCGCAAGGCGAAACGAAGTATTTCAATTCTATACAAGGATGGAGAATCGAGAGTTTAGATCAATCTCAGAATTCACCTCAAACACCACCAGTCTCATCTGATGATCAATTTGAGCCAGTCAGTGATTTGAATAATGATGAGGATGATGATCTGCCTTTCTAAAATGAAAAGCATTTAAAATAACCTAAAAAAAAGTCTCATTATTGAGGCTTTTTTTATTTTTGAAAATATGCATTTACTCGACAATACGCTTTCTTTTCCTCACCCTGAACAAACACATGAAACAGGGATCTTAGCTCTTGGTGGCGATTTGTCTCCAGAACGTTTGATTCTCGCTTATCAAAATGGAATTTTTCCTTGGTATTCTGATGATGAACCATTGTTGTGGTGGAGTCCAGACCCGCGAATGGTTTTATTTCATGATGAATTAAAAGTTTCTAAATCGATGCGAAAGTTATTTCGTGATCAGAAATTTAAAGTGACTTTTAATCAAGATTTTGAAAGTGTGATTCGTGCTTGTGCTGAAATACCTCGCCAAGGTCAAGATGGTACTTGGATTACTGAAGAGATGATAGAATCTTATCTCAAACTTCATCAACTCGGTTATGCACAATCAGTTGAAGTTTATGAAAATGAAAAGCTTGTTGGCGGTCTATATGGTATCTATCTTAAAGAAAAAGCCGTTTTTTGTGGAGAAAGCATGTTTACTAAAGTCAGTAATGCCTCAAAATATGGCTTTATTAGCTTAGTTAGGAAACTTCAGGAAGAAGGAGTTCAATTGGTAGATTGTCAGATTTACACAGCGCATCTAGCTTCATTGGGCGCTAAAGAAATTTCAAGAGAAGCATTCTTATCTTATTTAGGTTTATAATATTTGATTTTAATAAACTATCAATTAAAAAAAGCGATTTCAAATCAATGAAATCGCCTTTTTTATATTATATAAATGTTTCAACTATAACTTTTCAACACCCATATTATAAAGTGTAAAAGCGAAAACATCTGCGTATTCAGCAATCACTTTAGAAGTAGGTTTACCAGCACCGTGGCCAGCATCAGTTTCAATTCTGATTAAAACTGGGTTAGCACTAGGGTCTTGTTTGTCCTGCAATTCAGCAGCAAATTTAAAACTATGCGCAGGAACAACACGGTCATCATGATCACCAGTTGTCACCATTGTTGCAGGATATTCAACATCTTTTTTGACATTGTGAACTGGCGAATAGCCTTTAAGATAATTGAACATTTCTTTATCATCTTCAGAAGTTCCGTAATCATAAGCCCAGCCAGCGCCAGAAGTAAATGTATGGTAACGTAACATATCTAAAACGCCAACAGCTGGCAATGCAACTTGCACTAAATCTGGGCGCTGTGTCATTGTTGCACCAACTAATAAACCACCGTTTGAGCCACCTTTAATCGCTAATTTTTTAGAAGACGTATACTTACTATTAATTAAATATTCACCTGCAGCGATAAAGTCATCAAAAACATTTTGCTTTTGCAATTTAGTTCCTGCTTTATGCCATTTTTTTCCATATTCACCGCCACCTCTTAAGTTTGCAACAGCGTAAACGCCACCGTTATTTAACCAAACTGCATTTGCAGTACTGAAAGAAGGTGTCAATGAAATATTGAAGCCACCGTATCCGTAAAGAATTGTCGGGTTACTTCCATCTAACTCTAAGCCTTTTTTGTAAGTGATAATCATCGGAACTTTTGTTCCATCTTTTGATTCGTAAAAAACTTGCTCACTTTCAAATTGCTCTGGGTCAAATTTAATATCTGGTTTTTGGTAAAGTTCAGAGGTTCCTTCTGCGATATTAAATTTATAGATACTACTTGGTGTTGTATAGTTTGTGAAAGAATAATATAACTCTGTTTCTTCTTTTTTGGTTCCGAAACCTTTAGCGCTTCCGATACCTGGTAATTTGATATCACGAATTAAATTTCCTTCATAATCATATTGCTTAACTTTTGAAACAGCATCAACAATATAAGATGCGAAAAAGTTTTCTCCACCAGTTGAAACTGAAAGAACATTTTCTGTTTCCGGGATGAAATCTTCCCATTTTTCAGGTGTTGGGTTTTGAGCATTAACAGTAACCACACGCTGATTTGGCGCGTCTAAATTAGTCACGATATAAAGCTTATCGTCAACATTTTCGATAACACTGGCATCATTATCATAACCTGTCACAACATCAACTAACTTAGAATTTTCTTTTGATAAATCTTTGATATAAAGTCTGTTTCCAGAAGTTGACTTTGCCGCAGAAACCAATAAATATTTATTGTCTTCAGTAACGTAACCAGAAACATATCTGTGCTTTTGCTCATCAGTATCACCATAAATTAACTCATCGTTTTTCTGATCAGTTTTGAGTTTATGATAGTATAGTTTGTGTTGATCAGTTTTTGCTGAAAGTTCACTTCCTTCTGGCTTATCGTAGCTAGAGTAGAAAAAACCTTCGTTTCCTTTCCAAGAAATACCGCTAAATTTCACATCGACTAAAGTGTCTTCAATTTGTGTTTTGTCTTCAGCATTGATCAAAATTATTTTTCTCCAGTCACTTCCGCCTTCAGAAATTGAGTAAGCTAAAGTTTCTCCATTTTCAGAAAAGCTGACAGTTCCTAAAGAAGTCGTTCCTTTTTCGCTGAAATTGTTTGGGTTTAAGAAAACTTCAGCTTCTTCGGGTGATTCTTCATTACTATACCTATATATGACAGATTGGTTTTGTAAACCATCATTTTTGTAGAAATAAGTATAATCTCCTCTTTTAAAAGGTGCGCCAATTTTCTCATAGTTCCAAATATCAGAGAGTTGCTTTTCTAGGCTATCTCTGTAAGGGATTTGATCAAGATACGCGTTAGTGACTTTGTTTTGAGCTTTCACCCACTCCCCAGTTTCTTCACTGCGGTCATCTTCCAACCATCTGTAAGGATCTTTAACCTCTTCACTAAAGTAAGTGTCAGTTTGCTCAACTTTTTTGGTGTCGGGATACTCTAATTTTGCCATTTTGTTTTTGTCGCTATCAGCCTCATTTTGGCAAGCAGTAAGGCCTGCAACTAAGCTGACAATTAAGATTTTTTTCATGCTAAAAATTATTTTTTGTAAATATAAAGGATATTTATGACATAGGTTTTACGCTCTTATTGATGATAAAAACTTAAAACCTTCAATGATGAATTATTCTAAACAAGTTGATTTTCAATGAGATATTTCGCAATTTGTACGGCATTAGTTGCGGCACCTTTTCTTAGGTTATCAGCAACAATCCATAGGTTTAAACCATTTTTGATACTGAAATCTCTTCGAATTCGTCCGACAAAAACATCATCTTTTCCTTCAGCATAAATTGGCATCGGGTAGGTGTTCACATTTGTGTTGTCAAGAATTTTAATGCCTTCAAAATTATTTAAAGCTGATCTGATTTCCTTTAAGTCAAATTCATTTTCAAATTCAATGTTAACAGATTCCGAGTGACCGCCCATCACTGGAATACGAACGGCTGTGGCTACGACTTGAATGCTGTCATCACTCAATATTTTTTTAGTTTCGTTTGTGAGTTTCATCTCCTCTTTGGTGTAGTCATTATCTGTGAAAACATCACAATGTGGAATAGCGTTTTGATGAATAGGGTAAGGGTAAACCATTTTTCCTTTTTGACTATTCATCTCATTTTCCAGTTGCTGTACAGCTTGAACGCCAGTGCCAGTCACAGATTGGTAAGTTGAAACAATCACTCGCTTAATTTTAAACTTCTGATGAAGCGGGTAAAGCGCCATCACCAATTGCGAGGTTGAGCAATTTGGGTTCGCAATAATGTTATCACTTTTTGTGAGTTGATCGGCGTTGATTTCAGGAACAATCAATTTATAATTAGCGTGCATTCGCCAAGCAGATGAGTTGTCGATCACTTTTGCGCCGTTTGCAGCAAACTTTTGTGACCATTCTAAAGCAATTTTTCCACCTGCTGAAAAAAGAGCAATATTTGGTTTTTGATCTAAAGCCGTCTGAAGATTGACAATTTTGTAGGCTTCATTTTTGAATTTTATTTCCTTCCCAACAGACTTTTCAGAAGCAACAGGGATGAGTTGGTCTATTTCTATATTTTGTTCGGCTAATACTTGAAGTATTTTCTGACCTACAAGTCCTGTAGCGCCAACAACAGCTATTTTCATTTCTTAGTTTTTCTCAAAAATAAAGATAAATCTTTGAACAGAATCTTATTTATGAATTCATCAAAATCAAAAAAGCCATTTCAAAAATGATTTTGAAATGGCTTTTAAATTAGCTTCTCTTTATAAGAGAACTACAAAACACTAATTTATTTTGATTCTAGCATTGCTAGGAATTTATCCAAATTAGGTAAAATGATAATTCTTGTTCTTCTGTTTTTTGCACGTCCATCAGCAGATTCATTATCTGCAACAGGTTTAAAACTACTCCTTCCTGCAGCAATTAATTGACCTCCGTCAACGCCATATTTGTCTTGCATTAAACGAACAATCGATGTTGCACGACGCACACTCAAGTCCCAGTTATCTTGGATGTAAGATTCTTTCTTTAAAGTTTGCGCATCTGTGTGACCTTCAACTAAAACTTCCATCGCTGGCTCTGATTTGACAACTTCAGCAATTCTTCCTAAAAGCTTGTTTGCTTTTGAGTTTACCCAATAGCTACCACTTTTAAATAAAAGCTTATCAGATATTGTAATTTGAACAACAGTTTGGTCAACATCTATGTCGATATCTTCATCATTACCATCAGATAAAGATTCTTTTAAATTGTGAGAAACAGCCAAGTTTAATGAGTCACTTAAAGTTTTTGCTCCTGCTAGTTTTTCTGGATCAACATTTTTCAATGTTCTTCTCATCGCTTCTTTTGAATCGTTAGAAACAGGCGCTAAATCACCTGCCATTTCAAGCTTGCGATTGTTTTCTTTTTGTAAAGAGTTGATTTTTGCATAATAATTAGAGACACGTTTTTGGACTTTTTCGTATTTAGCTTCATACTCATCTTTTTCAACTCTAGTTTTCATGAGTTCAGATTTAGTGTTGTCTAGCTCTGATTCTAAGGCGGTGTATTTCTTTTTAGAAACACAAGAGCTTGCTAAAACTGTCATACTTAATGCGGTTAATAAAATTACTTTTTTCATGTTAGGTTAAATTTTTTGGTTGTTCAATATTAACATTCATGTCTGATTATTAGTACATTGAAGTTGCTATACTTTTGTTAAATGAATTTATTAAATCTTAAAATTTTTTTATTCTTTTGACATTATTATGTATAATTAAAGCTCGTGTTTTTTTATTGAATTTTATTTGAAAGCTGACATATATCATACTTTCAAGCTGTGATTTAGATTATTTTTATTCTCTAAATTTCACAAGCCATGACAGAGAAAAAACGTGGACGCTTTAACATATTGCCATCTAAGAAATGGCAGATTCCAGCTATTATTGTTTTTGGAGCACTCATAGGTCTTGGGATATATACTCTGAAACTGAGTAATGCAGTTTCATATTTAAGTGATGATCCTCAAGCCTGTGTGAACTGCCATGTGATGACGCCGCAATACATCACTTGGAACAAAAGTTCGCATAGAGAAGTTGCCAGTTGTAATGATTGTCATGTGCCACACGACAATGTTTTTAACCAATATTATTTTAAGGCTAAAGATGGTTTGTATCACGCATCAATATTCACAATGCGTGCTGAGCCTGAAGTGATTCAAGCGCAGCCTGCATCTATAGAAGTGATTCAAGATAATTGCATCAGATGTCACATTGACCAAGTCACACATCCGCGTTTAAGTGCTTTTGTGAAAAATCATAAAGAAAATAGAACGAGCAGAAATTGTTGGGAGTGCCACAATGAAGTTCCTCACGGGAAAGTGAAAAGTTTGAGTTCTGTCGGGCATCAAATTGAACCTTTAGAGTTTTATAAAGATACTGAAGAAACAATTATTCCTGAGTGGCTGAAGAAAAGCTTGAGCGAAAATGATTCGATTGAAAAAGAAGAAGATTAAAAAATTAATACAAATAGATTACATTATAAAATGACACCATCAATACTGGGAGAAACCCTTAAATACAATTAGAAAATGAGAAACTGGATCTTTTTTATCGTCACAATTATTGCAGTCTTTTTTGTTGGATTGCTAATATCCAACATTACAGACCGACAAGCAGAAGCCAAATTTGCCTACCAACCTAAAGTTGAAATTGGAGAAGGTATTGAGCCGAGAGACTCCGTGTGGGGTTTAAATTACCCACGTCAATACCAATCTTACATGAAAACTGCTGATACAACTTATAACAGTCCTTATTTATCTAGCGGACGTAGAGATGCATTGGGAGAAAGCCCTGAGATGGCTATCCTTTGGGCTGGTTATGGTTTTAGTAAAGATTACAACCAACCACGAGGTCACTATTATGCAATTGATGATATTAATCAATCATTGCGAACTGGTGCACCAATGGAAGAAGGCGAAGGGCCAATGCCAAGTACATGTTGGACATGTAAAAGTCCTGATGTGCCAAGACTGATGAATGAGATTGGTGTGACAGAATTTTACGATCAAAAATTTTCAGATATTGGTGATGAAATTATCAACCCAATTGGTTGTGCCGACTGTCATGATTCAAAAACAATGAATCTTTCTATTACGCGTCCAGCTTTAATAGAAGCTTATGATGCTATGGGGAAAGACATTACAAAAGCATCTCACCAAGAAATGCGTTCTTTAGTTTGTGCACAATGTCACGTTGAGTATTACTTTAAAAAAGATAATCCTGGAGATAAAAAAGGCTCTAATTATTTAACATTTCCATGGAAAGATGGTATGACGATGGAAGATATGGAAGCTTATTATGATCAAGAAGGTTTTTACGACTGGATTAACCCATTGAGTAAAACAAAAATGCTGAAAGCTCAACACCCAGATTACGAGTTATATAAAACGAGTGTACACGCAAAAAGAGGTGTTTCATGTGCTGATTGTCACATGCCATATAAATCTGAAGGCGGACAGAAATTTACCGATCACCACATCGGTTCACCATTAACTAATGTTGAAAACTCTTGCTTTGTTTGTCACCGTGAGAATGTTGATCAACTCATTTCAGATGTTTACGAGCGTCAAGCTAAAGTAAAAGAAGGTTCAAAATATTTGCAAATGGAAATCGCTAAAGCGCATATTGAAGCTAAAAAAGCTTGGGATTTAGGTGCAGTTCAGGAGCAAATGGATGTGATTCAGAAAGGTATCCGTCAGGCGCAATGGCGTTGGGATTTTTCAGTTGCTTCTCATGGTGCATCATTCCATAGCCCGCTTGAAGTTTCAAGAATTATTAGTTCTGGGATTGGGAAAATACAAGAAGCACGTATTGAATTAACACGTTTACTCAACAGTTTAGGGCATACAGAACCTGTTGAAATGCCAAATTTCAACAGTAAAAAAGAAATTCAAGCTTATATTGGTTTAGATATTCCTCAACTTAAAAAAGAGAAAAAGGAATTTATAGAACAAGTTGTTCCTCAATGGCTGGAAAAAGGAATGGAGCGCGAAAAGAAGATTAAAAATAAAGATCTCGTGACTAATTAAGGTGTAAAGCCATTTCACACAGTGACTCATTGAAAGGCTTATTGAAAACGTATTTTATAGATATACATTTTTGGTAAGCCTCTTTTTATACATATTTAAATATCATAAATGAAAGTTTTAAAGTTTTTAGTTTCTACAAAAATATCTCTCGTGTTACTTCTCGCTTTTTCAGTGGCAATGGCAGTTGCAACTTTTATGGAGAATGATCACGGAACTGCAGTTGCAAGGCAAGTTGTTTACGAGGCTTGGTGGTTTGAAGTTATTTTAGTTTGGTTAGCCGTCAATTTCTTATTTCACATTAAAGAATATAAATCTTTTGGACCTAAAAGATGGCCGATTGGTTTATTCCATGTTGCATTCATTATCATTATTATCGGTGCTGGTATCACACGTTACATCAGTGATGAAGGAATTGTACCTATCAGAGAAGGTGAAACAGCAACACACTACTTCACTTCAGCTAAATCTCTTCAAGTTTTAGGACCAGATAATTATTCTGCTAAAAAAGAAATAGGATTAATCCCTTATGAATTTGAGCCAAAAACACAAGATATAGAAACGACTGAAGGAACATTGCAATTCAAATTTGATGATTTTATAGAAAATGCAAGAGAAACATTTATACCAGGAAATGAAACTTTGCTCGATTTAGCAATTGCTGATGGCAATGGCAGAAAGGATGTGATTTTAAAACCAAACGAACAACTTGAAGCTGCTGGGCAAATTGTCAGTTTTATATCTGAAAATCAAAAAGCTATTCAAATCAAGAAAATTGATAGCATTTGGCATATCAAAAGCCCTGTCACCATGCATCTTATGGACATGAATACACAAGCCTTAGGAGCTTTGATTGAAAATGAGTGGCAGCCTGTTAAATTAAGAAATTTATATCAATGGGATAGCGGAACCATGATGATTAAGGGTATTCATGAAGATGCCCAAAGAGCTTATGTTTCTGAACCTAATCAAGAAATTGCTGATAATTTCCCCTCTGTGATCAAGATGTCTGTTTTTCATGAAAATGGAGATCTTTTAAAAACAGATTTTATCAGAATGACGACCCGTGAACCGCAATGGATAGATTTTGAAATTAATAATAAAGCCTATCACTTTACTTATGGCCCAGATATTATTCCGCTACCATTCGGGGTAAGGTTAGATGAGTTTGAACTTGATCGCTACCCAGGTAGTGAAAGTCCATCGAGCTATGCAAGTCGAGTGACAGTGGTCGATAAAGAATCAGGAAATTACCCTTACCGCATATTTATGAATAATGTTTTAGACCATAAAGGTTATCGATTTTACCAAGCATCTTATGATACTGATGAAAAAGGAACTTTGTTACAAGTCAATCGAGATAGAGCCGGAACAATTACAACCTACATTGGTTATGCTTTATTGATTTTAGGAATGTTTGGAACTTTCTTTACTAAAAAATCAAGATTTGGAATATTAAAACGTCAACTCAACAAAATTCAAAGAACTTCAGTTGTTGCCTTACTGTTGTTTTGTGGAAGTTTTGTGCAAGCACAAGAGCAAAATCAAGAGAAAGTTTTTCCTGATATTTCAGCAAATGTTCCGCCGGTTTCTGAGGCTGATGCATATGGAAGGTTGATTGTGCAAGACCTTGACGGTCGTATGAAGCCTTTGAGTACTTTATCTTATGAAATTATTAGAAAATTGACAGGAAGCACTAAAGTTTTGGTGCCTCAAAATAAAGAAGATATAAGCTTAACGCCAGAGCAGTTTCTTTTAGCATTGCAGTTAGCACCTGAAGAATTCAGTAGGATTCCACTTATTAAAGTTGAAGAAAAGCATTCAGCTCAAGTTTTTGAAAAATTAGATGTAGAACCAACAAATTTGTTGAGTTTTAAAGATTTCATCGCAGAAAATGGAGATTACCTCCTCAGCGATCTTGTTGAATCTGTTTCTCGACTCAAACCATCTGAACGTGCTGAGGCTGACAAAGAAATACTAAAAACAGATGAACGTTTTAATATTTTTTACGGTATAACCACAGGCGAATTTTTACGCTTATTTCCTAATAAGAATGATGAAAACGATAGATGGCACACAAGCCATGAAAGTCATTCAGGTTTTGATCAAGAAGATGCCGCTTTTGTAGAAAATATTGCAAGACTTTATTTGCAAAGATTGCAAGAAGGAATCATAACAGGTGATTTCGACAAAGCGCATGAGGCATTAACTTACATTGATCAATTTCAGCGTCAAGCTGGAGAAAGTGTTTATCCTGGCGAAAGCGAAATTGAAGCAGAACTTTTTTATACTAAGGCACAAATAGGAAATATGCTTTTTGGTATCTTCATTTTACTGGGAATCATTATGCTTATACTGGCAATTTTCAAGCTCTTTTATCAAAACAAAGCTTTAGATATTTCGTGGCAAATCGGCTCTATTTTGGGCTGGATAGGTTTAATTGTTTTTACATTTAACTTAGGTTTGCGTTGGTATATTGCTAAACATCCGCCATGGAGTGATGGTTTTGAAATGTTACTTTTTGTTTCATGGGGTGTTTTATTATCAGGTTTATTGTTTTCCAGGAAGTCATCTTTTACAATGGCCTTAGGTTTACTGTTTTCTGGTGTTTTACTTTTCGTCGCTTTTTTAGATTGGCTGAATCCTGAAATTACCAACTTAATGCCAGTGTTACATTCATATTGGCTGAAAATTCACGTGGCCGTTATTGTGGGAAGTTATGCGCCTTTGGCTTTAGCAGCGATTATTGCATTATTATCTTTGCTTCTTTTACTTTTTAAACCAGCAAAACCTTTACCGCGTTGGTGGGATAGTTTACGAGAACTCATCATCGTAAACGAATTATCAATTAGCATAGGTTTGTTTTTACTTGCTGCAGGAACATTTCTGGGTGGTGTTTGGGCAAATGAAAGTTGGGGACGTTACTGGGCTTGGGATCCAAAAGAAACTTGGGCTTTAATTTCAATTATCATTTATAGTATCGTGATACATTTAAGGTTGATACCCGCTTTTAAAAACGCCTTGATTTATAACTTGGCGAGTTTGTGGGCATTTGCAAGTATTATCATGACATCTTACGGCGTAAACTACTACCTCAGCGGATTGCATTCTTATGCTTCAGGAGATCCGGTGCCAATTCCAGGTTGGGTTTATTGGACAGTAGCTTTACTTGTTTTGATCAGCGTATTAGCCTCTTTCAGGTATTACAGATTATCAAAAGAAGAAAGAAAATTGTTATTTTAAGGTAGAAATAGTCACAATAAAAAAACCTCAACACGATTTTATAATGTTGAGGTTTTTTGTGATTTAAATAAAAAACCCTATAAATGTTTTATTTACAGGGTTTTAAAGTACCTTGGGCGGGAATTGAACCCGCACTTCCGAAGAAACTGGATTTTGAATCCAACGCGTCTACCAGTTCCGCCACCAAGGCTTTTCAATTGTGGGTGCAAATTTACTATAATTATTTTAATCTGTAGTAAATAATTTCTAAAAATACACAATCAATTTTTAGAAAATGTGTAAGTTTGCAACCCATAAACACAACATGAATTATGGCTGATTCTAAAACACCAGCGCAAATATTTGCCTGTTCACAATCAAAAGTTCTAGCAGAGAAAATTGCCAAAAGTTACGGCGTTCCATTAGGAAATGTGATTACGTCACACTTCAATGATGGCGAGTTTCAACCCTCTTTTGAGGAATCTTTGCGAGGCTCTCGCGTTTTTATCGTCGGCTCAACACATCCTTCGTCAGATAACTTGATGGAAATGTTGATGATGCTTGACGCAGCCAAACGTTCTTCAGCTCGACATATTACTGCAGTATTGCCGTATTTTGGATGGGCTAGACAAGATAGAAAAGACAAGCCACGTGTGCCAATTGCTGCAAAGCTTGTTGCAAAAATGCTGGAAACAGCCGGCGCAACACGTATTGTGACAATGGATTTACATGCTGATCAAATTCAAGGTTTTTTTGAGAAACCTGTTGATCACCTCTATGCGTCAACTATATTTTTGCCGTATTTAAAAAGTTTAAATCTTGAGAATATTACAATTGCATCACCAGATATGGGAGGCTCAAAAAGAGCTTATGCTTATTCTAAATTTTTACAAAGCGATGTTGTAATTTGTTATAAGCAGCGCGCCAAAGCAAATGTCATTTCTCACATGGAGCTGATCGGTGAAGTGAAAGGAAAAAACGTCATTTTAGTTGATGACATGGTTGATACAGCTGGGACATTGACGCATGCGGCCAATTTGATGATAGAAAGAGGAGCAAAGTCAGTGAGAGCGATTTGTACGCATCCTGTCTTATCGGGCGATGCTTATGCTTATGCTAAAATAGAAAATTCAGCATTAGAGGAATTAATTGTGACAGATAGTATTCCTTTAAAGCAAGAATCAAATAAGATTAAAGTGATTAGTTGTGCTGATCTTTTTGCAGATGTCATGAAGGCTGTTCACAACAATAAATCAATTAGTTCGAAATTTTTAATGTAATTTAATATATAATTTATGAAGTCAATCGAGATCAAAGGATCTAAAAGAGAAAGCGTAGGCAAGAAGAGTACAAAAGCCTTACGTAATGCTGGAGAGGTCCCTTGCGTACTTTACGGAGGGGAAGATAGTGTGGTTCATTTTCACGCGCCAGCAGCAGCGTTTAAAAGTTTGATTTACACATCTGACGTTCACACAGTAAAGTTAGTGATGAATGACGGAGTAAAGGCTAACGCAGTTTTACAGGATATTCAATTTCACCCTGTAACAGACGAAATTTTACACATGGATTTCTATCAGTTCTCTGATGATCAAGAAATCACAATGGAAATTCCTGTTCATTCAGAAGGAGTTCCTAAAGGTGTTAAAAACGGTGGAGTATTGAGGTTTAACTTACGTCGTATGACAGTAAGAGGTTTTGCAAGTAGCTTGCCAGATTATATCGTTGCTGATGTTACGCCACTTAAAATTGGTCAAAAACTTTATGTAACAAGTGTTGCAAGTGATGACTTTAATATTCTTCACCCAGATAACACAGTTATTTGTCAAGTAAGAACTTCTCGTAATTTAGTAACTGCTGAAGACGAAGAAGAAGGAGAAGAAGCAGCAGAAGGTGCAGAAGCGGCGACTGAAGAAAAAACTGAAGAATAAGAATTTAGTTTTAATTCTCTGAAAAGCATCCCTTACTCGGGATGCTTTTTTATTTTTACCAGATAAATTATTTTCAAATTTTATGAAAAAGTTTTTAGTTGTCGGTCTTGGTAACATTGGGCCTAAATATGAGAATACCAGACATAATATTGGATTCAAAATTTTAGATAGCTTTGCAGATAATCATGATTTAATTTTTGAAGACCAAAGATTAGGTGCTGTCACTAAATATCGGTTTAAAGGCCGAACATTTATTCTATTGAAGCCAAGTACTTTTATGAATTTAAGTGGAAAGGCAGTTCGTTATTGGCTTAACGAAGAAAATATTCCTCTTGAAAATTTGTTGGTTTTAACAGATGACATCAATTTAGATTTTGGCACTTTACGTCTGAAAGGAAAAGGAAGCGATGGCGGGCATAATGGTTTAAAGGATATCCAAAATTTAATGGGAACTCAAAAATATGCGCGTTTACGTTTTGGCGTTGGTGGAGATTTTTCAAAAGGGAATCAAGTGAACTACGTGCTTGGAGAATGGAGTCAAGAAGAAGATGACCAATTAAAAGAACGCCTTGAAAAATGTCAAGATTTAATCAAGTCATTTGGAACAGCTGGCTTAGCAAATACCATGAACTCTTATAACGGAAAATAAAGTGAAAGTTATTCATCATATTTCAGAATTCGATTCAAGTGAACAGACGATTGTAACCATTGGCACATTTGATGGTGTTCATATCGGACATAGAAAAATCATCAAAAGATTGATAGATGCAGCTAATCAAACAAATTCAAAATCAACCTTATTAACTTTCTTCCCGCATCCTAGAATGGTTTTGCAGCAAAACAGCGATCTGAAATTGATCAACACTCTTGAAGAAAAAGAGAAAATTTTAGCCCAAACGGGTTTAGATAACTTAATTATACAACCTTTTACGCTTGAGTTTTCTCGATTAAGAGCCGAAAATTACGTCAAAGACATTTTAGTTGATCAACTGAATGCAAAAAAGATCATTATTGGCTATGATCATCGATTTGGTAGAAATAGAACTGCCAATATTGATGATTTAAGAGACTTTGGTAAAAAATATAACTTTAGTGTTGAAGAGATTTCTAAACAGGATATTGACGAAGTCGCAGTAAGTTCAACAAAAATCAGGAATGCTTTAAATCAAGGTGATATTGAATTGGCAAATTCATACTTAACACAAGCTTTTCAATTAACAGGTGAGATTGTAAGAGGCAAAGGTTTAGGGAGAGAGTTAGGCTATCCTACGGCGAATTTGAAAATCAAAGAAGATTACAAATTAATACCAAGAGAAGGTGTATATGTTGTTCAATCAGAAATTGATGAAAAACTTTATTTTGGCTTGATGAATATTGGGACAAATCCAACATTTGATGAAGTTAATCAAAGTATAGAAACTTATTTCTTTGATTTAAATAAAGATTTATATAATCAAAAAATCTCTATACAGTTGCTAAAACGCTTGAGAGATGAACAGAAATTTGATGGGCCAAATCAACTAATTGAGGCAATGAATAAAGACAAAGAGCAAGCTTTAAATTATATAGATGCATTAAAAAATGCTTGATAGATTTCTATTTAAATCAGTTGATAATTCTGCTCTGGTTGTTTTTAGAGTTTTTTTTGGTGTCCTGATTTTTTTAGAATCATGGGGCGCAATCTTGACAGGCTGGGTAAGGCGGGTGTTAGTTGAGCCCGAATTTACCTTTAATTTTATAGGCTTTGATTTTTTGCAATATTTGCAAGGGCCTTATATGTATGTCCACTTTTTCATTATGGGTGTTTTTGGCATCATGGTGGCAGTTGGTTATCGGTATAGACTTAGTATTATTGGATTTACTGTTTTCTGGACGATTGCTTATTTGATGCAAAAATCTTCTTATAACAATCATTATTATTTATTAATTTTAATTTCTTTAATGATGTGCTTTTTCCCAGCGCATCGTTACCATTCGCTTGATGTTAAAAAAGGCTATGTCAAAGAATCTATTTCCATGCCAAATTGGGTGAATGTTTGGGTGATAACACAATTGTTTATCGTGTATAGTTTTGCATCTATCGCAAAATTATATCCAGATTGGCTTGATGCTTCTGTTGCTAAAATATTGATGGTATCTCGAAGTCATTATTGGATTATTGGCGATATACTTCAGAAGGACTGGACACATATCGTGGTTGCTTATTTCGGAATATTTTTTGATTTGCTCATCGTGCCTTTATTGTTATGGAAGAAAACGAGAAAAGCAGCATTTGTTTTTAGCATTTTCTTTCATTTGTTTAATAGTATCGTTTTTCAGATAGGCATCTTTCCTTATATGTCACTAGCATTTTCAGTTTTCTTTTTTCCACCTGAAAAAATAAGGCAGTTGTTTTTAAGAAAAAAAGAAAAATTTCAGGTTCTGAACTCAGAGATTGTCATAGCAAGTCGCCATCAATTGATCAAAACTTTTATTGTAATATGGATGATTGTCCAAATTGCTTTACCATTGCGTCATCATTTTATTAAAAATGATGTTTTATGGACAGAAGAAGCTCACAGAATGAGTTGGCGGATGATGTTAAGGTCGAAAACTTCATCAGTTCAGTTTTATATAAAAGATAAAAATGTTGATTACAAGCGTAAAGTTAATTTGAATGATTACCTGACACGAAAGCAACAGAGATCACTATCTAAACCTGATGTTTTTTGGCAATTTGTTCAACATTTAAAAAAGGAATATAAAAATCAGGATGTTGAGTTTTATGCAAATGCTCGCATAAAAGTTAATAATCAAAAATCAAGATATTTAGTTCATCCTGACCAGGAATTAAGCCAGCTGAAATGGAATTACTTCAAGCATAACGACTGGCTTTATTTAAAGGAATAATTAATCTTCCTTATCATCAGTATATTTGTCATATTCAGGATAAAGAAAATCATTGTAAGGAAAACGTGTGATATGTATTTCACGAACGGCTTCATAAACTTTCTTTTTAAAATCTTCCCAGTTCTCTTTTTCAGTTGCAGAAATAAATAAAACGCGATCTCCCATTTTATTCATCCAAGTTTGTTTCCATTCCTCTAGTGTGTAATGAGCTGAAGTTTTTTCAGTTTCTAAATCATCTTGCTCGATTTCTTCAGGTTCATAAGCATCAATTTTATTAAAAACCATAATGACAGGTTTATCTTGTGCTTTGATGTCTTTCATGATTTCATTGACAGATTCAATATGATCTTCAAAGTTTTTATGAGAAATGTCAACAACATGTAGAAGTAAATCGGCTTCTCTGACTTCATCAAGTGTTGATTTAAATGACTCGACCAATTGTGTTGGTAGTTTTCTGATAAACCCAACTGTATCTGTCAATAAAAAAGGAAGATTCCTGATCACAACTTTTCTGACTGTTGTGTCAAGTGTTGCAAAAAGTTTGTTTTCAGCAAAGACTTCACTTTTACTAATCACATTCATCAAGGTTGATTTTCCAACATTGGTGTAGCCAACTAAAGCAACTCTAACTAAACTTCCGCGATTACCTCGCTGAACAGACATTTGTTTATCAATCGTTTTTAGTTTCTTTTTAAGCAAACTTATTTTATCTCTAACGATTCTTCTATCGGTTTCAATTTCAGTTTCACCAGGGCCACGCATTCCAATACCGCCTCGTTGTCGCTCGAGGTGAGTCCAAAGACCAACAAGTCTAGGGAGTAAATACTCGTATTGAGCGAGCTCAACTTGTTTTCTAGCGTAACTTGTTTTGGCACGTTGCGCAAAAATATCAAGGATGAGATAAGTACGATCAACGACTTTACATTTAAGAATTTTCTCTATATTTTTTTGTTGAGCAGGCGTCAATTCATCATCAAAAATGGCTGAACCTATTTCATGCTCCTCAATATACTCTCGGATTTCTTCTATTTTACCAGTTCCAATAAAGGTTTTAGGATTAGGTGTGTCGAGTTTTTGTTGAAATCTTTTCTTGACTTTTCCACCAGCTGTGTAAGTTAAGAATTCTAATTCATCTAAATATTCTTTTGATTTTTCTTCATCCTGATGTTGGCTAATGATGCCTATTAAAACTGCAGATTCGTATTTTGTGGTTTGTTTTTCTATCATATAATAAATTGTGTGTGATGACAAAAATACTAAGAAAAAAGCAGATGTGTAAAACTTAAATTTAGGTCGTTTTTGTTAATATTTTTTGATTTCTAAACTTTTGAAACTAAATATTAACTTACTTCTAACATTTTTTATATATTCACGGACAAAATAAATGATCACCTCATGAAAAAAATTTTACTTATAACATTACTTTTTTGTTTACCCTATGTAGGCTATAGTCAAATAGGGGTTTTCGAGAACTTTAATTTAGGTTTACCTTCAGGTTGGCAAGCTAACACTGGAATGGGAAACTTTATGATTGATGATGTCGCTTCCTGTGAAGGGCAAAGTGCCAGGGTTACACTTACTGGTTTCTTTATTACCAATGCAGAATTGACATCAAAAAACATTGTTGGTCAGTCAAACGGAACTGATTTTGCACTTAACTTTGATTACAAAATTATAGACTCTCAAGACGAGTCTGCCTTTCCTGCAGGATGGGGAACAGCTGAGGTTCAATATTCATTGGACAATGGCGGAACATGGACGACATTCGGAACAATAGATGATTCAAACCACACAGTGTCTGACGCTTGTGCTGCTGCGCCAGAATTTACGATTCCTGCTGCAGACTTACCTGCGGGTTCTGATTTTAAAATGCGTTGGCTTATTACCAAAAATGCTGACAACTTTAGATTTTACATAGACAATGTTAGTGGATCTCAGGTATTAAATGATGCACCTGATTGTACACAACTTAATAATATTAATAACGGCGAAACTGATGTAAGTGTTACAACTGGACTAACATGGTCAGAGCCAGATGGTTTACCTGCTGGTTACAAAATTAGTATTGGTACGACTTCAGGAGGAACTGATTTTGCTGATAACGTAGATGTAGGGCCAAGTTTAAATTATACGCCACCAAACTCATTTGAGTTTTCAACTGATTATTATGTGACTGTTACTGCATACAACTCAGTTGGTGATGCAGTTAGTTGTGATGAAGTGATGTTTACAACTGAAGATGATCCTTTTGATGTAGCTACTGAAGTTACACCTAACGAAGGTAATTTTTGTGTTGATTTAGTTTCTTCAACTTTGAGTGGCACAAATGCATCAAGTTTTGATGTATCATGTGGAGGACCAGCTGTTCAAGAGGTTTGGTTTCAGTTTACAGCAACATCGGACAAACATATTTCTACTCTTTTAAATTACGCCGGATTCAATGCTCCATCACAGGCAGTTTATGATGGTCAAACAGCTCAGGAATTGTTTTGTAGCCAAGAATTTAACAATGGAGGAGATAGTGATGCAGTCGTTATGACAGATTTAGTTATTGGAAATACGTATTACATTCGTGCTTTTTCAGATTCGGCTTCTAACACAGATTTTGACTTATGTTTAACGACACCACAATTCGGTGAAGACAACGAATCTTGTGCTGATGCAGCGCCTTTCTGCGCACCTTATGATAATGATGGGAATGCTGAACCTTTAGTTTTTCCTAACGGATATTTCTACTTAAATGAAACTGTTGCTGAAGATGGACCTGACTATGGTTGTTTGGGGTCTGAGCCTAACCCAGCTTGGTATTTTGTACAAGTTCAAGAATCAGGTAATATCTCATTTAATATTACACAAAATACAGCTTTTGATGAAGATGGTAACCCAATTGGTGATGGTCTTGATGTTGACTTTATAGCTTACGGACCATTTGAAGATCCTGAAGGACAGTGTGGCGCAGCATTAGATAGCTCGGTTGAGGTTGATTGTAGTTACTTACCAGCTCCAGTTGAAGATTTTACGATTAATAATGCGCAAGAAGGAGAATATTACTTGGTTTTAATTACAAACTATAATCAGGCTCCAGGTTATATCAGTTTTGGTCAGACAAACTTTGGTGAAGCAGACGCAGGATCAACAAACTGTGATTTAGTCTTCAACAGTACAGTGAAAGGCTGTCCTGGAGAAACAGTGACATTAACATCAGAGTTTATTAATGTTCAAGATGGATTCCAATGGTTTAAATATAACGAACAAACTGATGAATGGGATTTAATACCTGGTGAGTACGAGGGAACTTATGAAACGACTGAGTCAGGAGACTATAAATTAAACAGTTTCGACTCTAATTTTGTTCAAGAGGTTGAAATATTCACAGTCGAATTCCAGCCAGAACCAGATGTAACGGTTCCGACAGATATGAGTTTATGTAATGGAGAGTTATTAACCTTAGATGCTGGTTTAGGAAATGCAGCTGAATACAGTGACATTAATTACCAGTGGTTACTTGACGGAAATGATATTGCAGATGGAACATCATCAACATTAGATATTAATGAAAGTGGAAATTATTCAGTTTTAATTGAAACAATAAATACCTCTCCTACAAGTGATCCACATATTTGTGAAACACTTATTGAGTTTCCAGTTCAAGGAGGTGACTTTATCGTTGATATCGGTCAAGATGAAGTGTTCTGTGATGCTGATACGCAAACAATAACTGCTAACATTACAGATGGTGATGCTGCAAACGCAACTTACTTATGGTCAACCGGAGAGACAACCGAATCAATTGATGTTTCAATTTCAGGTGTTTACGACGTTGAAGTGACAATAGACGGATGTTCAGTGACAGAAAATGTTGAGTATATTTTTAATGAATCACCAGTTATAGATTTAGGTGAAACAAATATTGTTTCTTGTGATATCGCTTCAGAAATGATTGATGCTACACCAAGTAATTATACAGATGCAGAAGTGACTTATGAGTGGTATTTAGACGGGACTTTAATGAGTGCTGAAACATCAGCAACATTATCTCCTTCTGATTATGGAGAGTATAAAGTAATTGTTACACCAAACGGAACGGGTTGTAGTTTTGAAGGAATCGTAACAATTCAAGAAAGAGATGATTTAGGTGTTGAAGTGACTTCTTCATTAGATTTAAACACGACATTAAATTACTGTGAGGATAATAGTGGAAATCCAGATATTCCAACTTATGAAACAACTTTAACAGCTGAGTTAATGAATGCTGATGCCTCTGATGTGACTTTTAAATGGTTCCAAAATGGAATGGAAATGAGTGGGGAAACTTCTTCTACAATTACTGTAACTTACGATAATGATGGTGCTTTTAGTGATGAATACTCTGTAGAAATAAGTATCCAAACATGTACAGCGACAAGTAACACTGTGTCAACAAATGTTGAAATTTCACCTTATGAGAATGCGGGATGTAAAATTACACAAGGTTTATCGCCAGATGAAACGCCAGGAGAGAATGATAAGCTAGACTTAGCATTCTTGAATGATAGAGCAGGTATCGCTAGCCTTGAGGTTTTTGATAGAAATGGGCGCTCTGTATTTTCACTTAACGATTACGTCGATGAGTTTAACGGTCAAAATGATGACGGAGATAAACTTGTTGGAGGAACTTACTTCTACGTTATTAAACTTAAGAAAGAAGATCCTATTTTCGGAAATGAAAAGAAAGGTTGGATTTACATCAAGCGTAAATAAATTATAATCAAGTTCCCGTTGATTTCTTAGCGGGAACTTTTTTAAAAACTTACTCATAAAATTAAATTTAGATACACATGAAAAAATTTTATATACTAACAGCCATACTCGTAACAATGCTGTTTAGTAAGCAATCAAATGCGCAACAAGACCCTCAGTACACACAATACATGTATAACATGAATGTGTTGAACCCAGCTTATGCGGGTTCAAAAGAGAGTCTATCAATAGGAATGCTTTACAGAGATCAGTGGTCTGGTATTGATGGCGCACCACAAACTTTTACTTTCGCAGCTCACTCACCTGTCGGTAATGGTTTAGGATTAGGAATATCAGGCGTGCAAGATCAAATTGGACCTGTAGAAGAAACAAATGTTTATGCAGACATTTCTTATACAATTGATTTAAATGCAAATCACAAACTTGCTTTTGGATTGAAAGCAGGTGCGACATTTCAAGATATTGGTTTTATTGATTTAGCTCAACAAAACGATGCAGCCTTTGAACCTAATGTTTCAGAATCATTTGCAAACTTAGGAGCAGGCCTTTTCTTATACTCAGATAAGTATTACGTAGGTTTATCAGTTCCAAACTTTTTATCTGAAACTTATTTAGATAAAAATGGACGTGGATTTGGAACACAAGAGCAGCATTACTTCTTAACGGCTGGTTATGTTTTTGATTTGAATGATAACATTAAATTCAAGCCCTCAACATTGGTGAAATCTGAATTTAGTTCATTTGTCTCTTTTGATGTCAATGCTAACTTCTTGTTTTATGATAGATTTGAGATTGGCGCTTCTTACAGATATGAAGATGCCGTTAGTGGTTTAATGAGTGTGAAAGCAACAGATTGGTTACAACTTGGCTTCGCTTACGACTCATCAACCAATGACTTGAACGAGCCTTCTTATGAAGCCTTTGTTATTTTCGATATTTTCTTTAAGAAGAAAACATTCATTTCACCTCGATACTTCTAAAACACAAGATATTACAACTATGAAAACATTATATATATTTTTATTGAGTTTTGTTGTCTGTACAACAGCTTTACATGCTCAAAACAAAAACACCAAAAAAGGTGATAAACACTTTGATAGACTTGAGTTTGTTGATGCGATAAAGGATTACGAAAAGCTCATCAAGAAAGGAAAAGCTGATGCTTACGTCTATAAGCAATTAGCAATCTCAAACTATAAAATTTATAAAACTAAAAAAGCTGAAACTTATTACAAGCGTTATTTAAGAATGGACAAAAATGCTTCAGCAAAAGATCATTTAGCTTATGCACAAACACTTTTGGCTAATGAAAAATTAGACGAGTTTAAATCTGCAATGCAGAAATTTGCTCAAATGGATCCTCAAGATGACAGAGCTAAGGCATTTAAACAGAATCCAGATTATGTTTCTAAATTATTGTTTATGGAACCAAAGTTCGAAGTTGGTAAATCTGATTTAAGTTCAAACGTTTCTGATTTTGGTGCTTATGAGCATGACGGTAAACTTTACTTTGTTTCTGCTAGAAATAAATCAAGAAGAACTTATGGTTGGAATGATCAACCAACACTTGATGTTTTTGTTGCGCAAAATGTTGGCGGAACTTTTAAAGATGAAGCAGGTGTTGAAGGTGATGTGAATTCTAAATTTCATGAAGGAACAATTGCAATTACAAGCGATGGTAAAACAATTTATTTCACACGTAATGATTATGTTGATGGTGATTATGAAAAAGATGAAGAAGGTATAAACCAACTGAAGCTTTTTATGGCAACCAAAAGAAATAACGAGTGGGTTGATGTCAAGCCTTTACCGTTCAACAGTTCTGAATATTCAACAGGTCATCCAGCTTTAAGCCCAGATAACAAAACGCTTTACTTTTCAAGTGATCGTCCAGGTGGTCAAGGTCAATCAGATCTTTATAAGGTAGAAGTTAAAGGAAAAGGAAAATTTGGTGAGCCTAAAAATTTGGGAGACAAAATCAACACGCCAGGTCGTGAAAGCTTCCCATTTGTTGATGCTGATGACAAACTTTATTTCTCAAGTGATGGACATTTAGGAATTGGTGGTCTTGATGTGTTTTATACAACAATCAAAAATGGACAAATAGATGAACCACGTAACATTGGTAAGCCAATTAATTCTTCAGCTGATGATTTTGCATTTACTTTTAAATCTTCAATGAAGTCAGGTTACTTTGCTTCTAATAGAGGAAATGATCCATTAAATGATAACATTTATGTTGCTGAATTAATAGAGCCATTAGACCAAACAGAAGTTATTGTCACTGTACTTAATGAAGATACAAATGAGCCAGTTGTCAAAGCTGAAGTTATTATCTATGATGAAGATGAAAGCGAAATAGACGCATTAAAGACTGATTTAGCAGGTGAGGCAAACACAATTGTATTGTCTAGCATGGATTATGATATTCAGGTGAACAAAGAAGATTTTGAAAGTTCATCTCAACGTATTTCAGCTGAAGGAGAGCAAATGATGGTTGAAATTATGTTGACACCAGTTGAAGAAATTATCAAAGAACGTTCAATTTCTTTAGAGAATACTTTCTTTGAATTTGATAGTGCTAAAATTCGTCCAGAAGCAGCTTTAGAATTAGATAATGTTGCTAAAGTGATGAAAAAACATGAAGATATTCGTATCAAAATAACAAGTCACACTGACCGCAGAGGTCCTGCATCTTACAACAAAACTTTATCAGAAGAACGTGCGAAAAGCACAATTGAATACCTTGTCTCAAAAGGAATTGATGCTTCACGTTTAGAAGGTGAAGGTATGGGTGAAGAAGAATTTTTAGTTGATTGCGGAAGTAACTGTACTGAAGATGATCACAGAAAAAACAGACGTTCAGAGTTTGAGATTATCGAATAAACACGATTAAATTTAAGTTATAGCAAAGCCTCAGTCTTATCATAAAGATTGGGGCTTTTGTTTTAAATGTATTATATTTATTAATATTTAATCATCAATATACTTATGTCAAAACGCAGCTGTCAAGAATGTGAAGAGTCGATATCTGGTCGAAGTGATAAACGCTTCTGTTCTGATTATTGCAGAAATGCTTTTAATAACAGGCATAACCGAGATAGCACAAACTTGATCAGGAATACAAACAATCAGCTGCGCAAAAATTACAGAATCCTTCAAAAGTATAATCCTGATAAAAAAATAAGTGTTCCAAAATCTAAATTATTAAGAGATGGCTTTGATTTTACGTTATTTACAAGTACTTATCAAACCAAAAAAGGACATATCTATTACTTTGTTTACGATCAAGGTTATTTACCTATCAATAATGATTACTTGTCATTAGTTAAAAGGGACTAAGATGCGTACTTTTTTTCATCTCCTATCTTTTATTTTTCTTGTCTTTATTGTTTGGCTAAGTTTTGATTTGCTGTCGCCTCAGCCTGAATATAATTCTCAAAATACAGAGCTTTTTTCTATTAAAGAAGCAAAAAGTCATGTCAAAGAAATTGCCAATAAACCACATTTTGTTGGCTCTGATGAGCATTCGAAAGTCAGGAATTATATTTTAAATGAATTATTCGATTTAGGCATTTCTGCCCATACACAGCAAGGGATGAGTTTAAATAAAGATGCTGTTTTCACAATTCCTGAAAATATTGTTGCGCATATTCCTGGGACAGGTCAATCTCAGAAATCTCTTCTTATTTTAACACATTACGATTCTGCGCCACATTCATCGTATGGTGCAAGTGATGATGCTTCAGGAGTCGCCGTTATTTTAGAATTACTGAGAATTATTAAAGAGAATAAACAGACTTTTAAAAACGACATCATTGTTTTGTTTTCCGATGCTGAAGAATTGGGTTTAAATGGCGCTCAACTTTTTGTTGAAAAACACCCCTTAGCTAAAGATATTGGTTTGGTTCTCAATTTTGAAGCCAGAGGAAGTGGAGGGCCAAGTAATATGATTCTAGAAACCAATCATGGTAATGCAAATCTCATCAAGGATTTTTCTAAAATTAAAATGAATCAACCGCTCACGAATTCATTGATGTATAGCGTTTATAAACTCTTACCCAATGATACTGATGCAACGGTTTTTAGAGAAGAAGCTGATATTCCAAGTTTCTTTTTTGCTTTTATCGATGATCATTTTGATTATCATTCGGCTTTAGATAAACCTGAAAACTTGGATGATGAAAGTCTTTTGCATCAATTTCAGTACTTACAAGCAAGTGTTAATCAGTTTGGAGATTCAGATCTTATTGAACTTTTAGTTGAAGATGATCACGCTTATTTCAGTTTACCTTTCATAGGTATTATCCATTTCGATTATTTTTGGGCGTGGCCTTTGTTAGCTTTTGCAATTTTGCTTTATGTGTTTCTTATTTATCAGAGTCACAAAACTGAAAATCTAAGATGGCGACGGTTCATCAAGCATATTCTTATTTGGCTGTTTTTATTATTTGGTGTGAGTGTGTTGCTATATGGTTTATGGCAGCTCATTTTAAATTTATATCCTTCATATTCTGAGATTTTACATGGTTTTACATACAACGGACATGATTATATTTTTGGCTTTAGTTTACTGACAATTGCAATTTTATTATTTGTTTTTTATAGATTTTCAAGACGAAGCATTGTCAATGAAGTGACTTTGTCTGGACTATTCTTATGGTTGATGCTGATTTTTTTTATCAATATTTATTTAAAAGGTGCCACCTTTTTCATTATCCCACTGCTCATTTCACAGCTCATATTACTCGTTGATATGATGAGGTTTAAATTAAAAGGCGTTTTAAAAAATTTATTAGCCATTCCTGTTATCTCCATATTATCTCAATATGTTTTATTTTTTCCTGTCGGTTTAGGCTTAGAAATGTTGATGTTAAGCGGCTTTTTTATCATCTTAATTTTCATATTAATCTATCCAATTCTTCATTCTTATAATTTTAAAAAGATACTTTCTGTTGTGTTCTTGATAGGAGGGTTTTTCTTTCTAGTAAAAGCACATTTCAATTCCAGTTTCACAGAAAGTCAACCGAAACCTAATTCGCTGATTTATCACGCCGATTTAGATGAACAAAAAGCTTATTGGCATACTTATGATGACGTTTTAGACGAATGGACATCTCCTTGTTTTAAGGATGATTTGAATGCTGTGAAAAATCCTTTAATTCAAAGCAAATATAACTCTCAATTTACGCACACTGCTAAAGCTGAGTTTTTAGATTTTCCTTCAGCAAAAACATCAATTGAAAAATTGAAAAATGAAAATGGTATTCTAAGTTATCAGCTAAAAATAAAACCTTCAGAAAACACTAAACGTCTTATTGTTTCAATGAATAAGAGTGTGAATTTTGAAAATTTCTCTGTTAATGGTGAGACAATTTCTCAAAAGGATTCTGCTTTTATTCATCCTTTTTATAATAGAAATAAATCGACTGTAATCGATTATTACGTTGTGCAAAATGAAGCTTTGGAACTTAACTTTAGTTTAAAAGAGAATTTGCATCCAGATTTATATATTCGTCAAATTAATTATGATTTGCTTGATAACGCGCAGCTTAAAGTATCGAAAAGGTCGAATTGGATGATGCCAAAACCTTTTGTGATCAATGACGCAATCATGACAACGCAAAAAATAAAAATACAATGAAAATTGGAGTTTTAGGGTGCGGCTGGCTAGGCTTGCCACTAACGACACATTTAAAAAACGAAAAGAATAAGGTTTCGGGAACAACCACGCAACAAGAAAAATTAAGTCTTCTTGAGAATGAAGGTATTAAAGCTTTTCAGATAGAAATCACTCCAAAATTAATCAAAGGTGATATAGGTTCCTTTTTGGAAAATCTAGATGCACTCATTATTGATTTTCCACCACGAATCAGGTCGAGATCATCAGATTTATTTTTAGAAGAAATGAATCTTCTTATTAATAAATTAAATCAGTATAAAAAAATTCAGAAAATCATTTATATCAGTTCAACTTCTGTGTTTAAAGATACTGAAGGGTTTAAAACTTATGATGAAGCTTATTTGTTTTCAGATTATGAAAGAAAAGATAATCCACTTTTAAAAGCGGAAAATTTACTACTCGAAAATTTAGGAAAGCGACTTAAAGTATTAAGATGCGGTGGATTAATTGGTCATGATCGTCACCCTGTTAAATATTTATCTGGTCGAAAAGATATTGCAAATCCTGATGCGCCAGTTAATATGACTTATCAAAAAGATGCAATTTTGATTTGCCAAGAGTTAATCAATAATTTTGATAAACTTGAAAATTATGTTTTTCATGCTGTTCATCCCGAAGAAATATCCAGAAAAGAATTTTACCAAAAAGCGGCTCAAGATTTTTCTTTAGAAAAGCTAGAATTTGATCATCAAAAAAAACAAAAGGGGAAGCGAATTTTATCAACACACACCTTAAATCAGCTGAATATTGAAATGAAATAAGCGTTTGGTGCTTCTATGATATAAAACGACCTAAAGTTCTTATCAACTTTAGGTCGTTTTTAGTTTAAATGATGAGTAAAAGTAATTTTAGCCGTTATGCGCAACAACCTCGCTCACCGAGTCACCCAACATTTCTTTAAGCATAGTCTCAATACCGTTTTTTAAAGTAATGGTTGATGAAGGGCAACCGCTACAAGCGCCTTGTAAAATGACTTCAACTTGTTTTGAGTTTTCATCGTAGGTTTTAAAAGCAATATTACCACCATCACTCGCCACTGCAGGCTTGATGTATTCATCTAAGATTTCAACAATTTTCTTGGAGATATCATCGAGTTGACTGACATCAATTTTTGGTGCAGAGCTGCTTTTTTCTGAATCAGATTTTGGTGAAACAGCACCAGTTCTGACGATATCACCTCCGTCTTCAATATAAGTTCTGATAAATTCACGTAATTCCAAAGTCACATCATCCCATTCAGCCATATCGTATTTTTGAATTGAGATATAATTGGAGTCAACAAAAACCTCCTTAACAAAAGGGAAATGAAAGAGCTTTTCAATCATAGGCGCATTCTCCGTTTCGTCTATGTTTTTGAATTCTGCCATTTCGATGACCAACTTTTTATTAGCCACAAATTTCATCACAGCAGGATTAGGTGTGCTTTCTGCATAAACTGTAACAGGCACTTTTTTCTTGTCGTTTTCTACTTCTTTTACGACTTCTTGACCTGACTCTAAAAACTCTTTTATCAGCTCAGAAACGTCTCCAGAAACATCATCCCATTCAGCAATATTGTACTTCTCTACGCCAATATAGTTTTGAGAAATGAATACTGTTTTAACAAATGGAAGATAGAAAAGTTTAGTCGCTAATGGAGAAATTTGAGCTTCTTCTATATTTTTAAATTCAAAGGAATTGTTTTTGGTTAAAAAAACGTTAACTTCGAATTTGAAAATTGTAGGTTTATTTGTAGGTTTGGCATCAACTGAAAATGATTGCATATTTATAACATTTTAGTTACAAAATTACAAAAATATTGACTCATGACCTGCGATTAAACAATTAGTTTAATGATGAAAAATTTACTCTTTACTTTTTTAATTTTGACTTCATTGTCAGTATTTTCTCAGGAAATAATCATGACTGATAGTGAGACGACGTTTACAGATACAGGAACTTTTTATGATTCAGGAGGGCCTGATAGCGGTATAGAGGCTGTTACATCTGTGCACACAATTTGTCCTGAAACAAACGGGACACTAATCGTTGCGAAATTTCAAGAGTTTTTAATTGGAGCGGCATCTCTTAAAATTTATGATGGTGACACAAATACTTCTCCTTTAATTGGTGTTTACAACGGAATTAATTTAGAAGGAGTAAATGAAGAATTGGTGTCAATGACAGCGAGTGATGCTAATCCAACTGGATGCTTGACTTTTGAGTTCTCTTCAATTGATGCTAATCCTATTTATACAGGTTGGATTGCTGATATCTCTACACGTGAACCTTGTCAGTCATACAATATGGGAATCAATACAGGATTTGATAACACGGGAAGCGTTGCTGTTGGCGAACAACTTGATTTTTTTGCTGATGTCACACCTTCATCAGGTATATATGATAACTTAACTTATACTTGGGATTTTGGAGATGGAACTCCTAATCAAGAAGGAGCAAACGTTTCACACGGGTTTAATTCTATAGGGACTTTTACAGTGACTTTAGCTGTTGAAGACGAATTTGGTTGTGCCGGAACACCTTTTACAATAAACGTCACCACTGAAGCACGTTATATTTCTGTTGAAGCAGGTTTTCCTTATAATAATTATTCCGCATCAACTCAGTTTGATGTTGTCACACCAAATACTGGCCGTGAAGTAACGATTGACTCAACTAGTGCTCTTGTCAGAGATATTTTGGTTGATAATGATTGTGCAAACCTTGATAATATTACTTTTTCAGGAAACACTAGCGCTGCGAGCATAGGTTATTTTAATAGAAATAATTCTGGTTTTGGTATTGATGAAGGTATTGTGATTACAACAGGTGTTGCAGCTAACTCCCCAGGTCCACACAACGGTACTTTAAGCGATGGTTCTTGGGCAGGTGATTCAGATTTAGAAAATGTAATTCCAGATTTAACATCCAAAGATGCCTCTATCTTAGAGTTTGATTTTGTAGCAGCTTCAACAACTCTAAATTTTGATTTTGTTTTTGCTTCTGAAGAATATGGATTTTATCAATGTGATTATTCTGATTCTTTTGCTTTCTTATTAACAAATCTAGATACTGGAGAAACACAAAACATAGCTATCGTTCCAGGAACAAATGATCCGATATCGGTGACAACAATTAGAGATCAAGCACATAACGGAAGTTGTAACTCCCAAAATGTTGAATATTTTGATGCTTATTACGGATCAGGTGGTGATGGAGTTGCTGATCCAATCGCTTATAGAGGTTACACAGTTGTGATGACAGCTGAAGCTGATTTAGTCCCAGAAACTGAATACCATATCAAGATGGTTATTGCAGATCGAGGTGATAATAACTTTGATTCAGCGATCTTTTTATCAGCCGGAACTTTTGATTTTGGAACTTTAGATTTAGGTGATGATATTCTTTTGGGAAGTGAAGAAGCGGCTTGTGAAGGTGAAACAATTACTTTAGACGTTTCATCAACAATAGATTTGCCTGATGATGTTGAAATTAAATGGTTTAAAGATGATGAACTAATAGCAGGAGAGTCAGGCTTTACTCTTGATGTTTCAGATCCAGGCCTCTATGGTGTTAGTTATGATTTGGGTAATTGTGAATTAACTGCTGAGATACTTGTTGAGTTTTACCCAACACCAATTCCTGAACCAGCTCCAATTGATTTAACACAATGTGAGGGTAACCCTTTTGATTTGACGATCAATAGTCCGAATATGATTGATCCGGGAGATGATTTAAGCGACTTTCAAATTAAGTACTTTACAACTTTAGAAGATGCAGAAAATAATACAAACCCAATTACAAACCCAGATAACTTCACTTTTCAAGGGACAACAATGCCGATTTTTGCGCGTGCAGAAGGTTTTGTTTTAAATCAGTTAACGGGTTGTATTGAGATTGCTGAGTTTCAAATTACTTACCAAGATCTTGAAATCTCTGATGAATTAACCAATTTACGACAATGTAATGACTATTCAGTACCAGTATATTTTGATTTGACTAATATTGAAATTCCTGAAAATCTGAATGGACAAAACCCTAATAATCTTGTATTTAAATACTTTTTAACTCAAGATGATGCTGAAGCTGGGACAAGCCCAATTTCGGGTAACCCTACGAATAATGATGTTGAAAACTATGAAGCTACAGAAGATACAGAAATTTTTGTAAGCGTTTTAGATCCAAGTACAGTCGGTTGTTTTGATACCGGAAGTTTTATCCTAAAAGTTGACAATGTCAGAATTGGCGATTTAACAACGACAGATGTTATTGAAGAATGTCAAGATCCAAACACAGGAACAACAGTTTTTGATTTATCAGTAAAAACAAATCCTGCTTTAGATGGGCAAGACGCAAATGATTATAGCGTGTATTATTACTCATCAGAAGATGCAGCTTTAATTAATAATGCCGAATCAGCAATTAACGATATTCAAGCTTACACAATTTCAGATTTAGGTCAGAAAACAATTTATGTGAATGTTGTTAATGATGAAAATACAAGCTGTTTTGAAACTTCTTCATTCCTTATAGAAGCTTTTGAAACACCTCTTGTAGAAAATACAATTGATCTTGAAGAGTGTGGAGATTTTAGCTTAACACAAACATTTGATTTAACTCAAAATGAATCTGAAGTTGTTGGTTCACAAACAGGAAATTATCAAGTTTCATATTATTTAACTGAAGCTGATGCAGCTGCTGGTAATAATAGTTTAACTTCTGCAGGAGAGGATGTCACAGCTTATTCACCAATTAATGCAACTCAAGATATTTTTATAAGAATTGAAAATTCAGATTTAGCAAGCTGTTACTCAATAGGTAGTTTTCAGATTATTATTCATGATGTTGAAGTTGCTGCAGTTCATGCTTTAGAATCATGTATAGACCCTGTTTCTGGAGTTGCAAATTATGATTTGACATCCGCTCAAGATATCTCTTTAGGAAATAACCAAAGTTTAGATTCACATCAGGTCAATTATTACAATCAAGCTGGAGATTTGATTAATACGCCAGAAGATTATGATATTAATGTTGAGGAATCTATAACAATTGAAATATTAAATTCAAACAATACAACTTGTACAGCCACGTCAAGCTTTGAGTTATTGATTACGCCTCAGCCAACAGTTTCTGTTGCACCAACTTTAGAAGTTTGTATAGACTTTGAAAATGATGCTAATTCTCAAGTTGATTTAACTGTTCAGGATGCATTTATCAATGCTGATGGAACAGGCGATGTAGTTGCCTACTATGCAACTGCTGCAGATTTTAATAATGAAAATCCTATTCAAAATCCAGATGCGTATACTTTAAACGCTTCTCAAACAGAAGTTTTTGCAGCTGTCATCAATACGGCATCTAGTTGTCGTTCTGAAATGACAAGCTTTGCGCTTGATAACGTAATCCCTTTAGTAGATATTTCTGATAGTGATGGTAAATCAGTTTGTATCGATGAAAATGGCGATTTAGTCATAACTGAAACATCACCGCCAGTAATAGAAACAGGCATGTCAGAAGTTGATTTTGACTTTGAATGGCTTTTAGATGGGCAATTAATTCCAGGTGAAACTTCGTCTAATATTACAGCAGAGACACCTGGAGAGTACACTGTAATTGTTTCAAATGCATTATCAGGCATTGCTTGTGAAAATACTTCAACAGCAACTATTCTAGAAAGTGGACAAATAGACTTTGAACTCAATATTTTAACAGATGCCTTCCAAAATAATGAGCATGCTATTGGCGTTATAATAACTGATATAGGTTTGGGCGATTATGAATTTAGATTAGATTACGGTGATTGGTTTGATCTTGAAGAAGGACAAACTGAAATTATTTTTAATAATGTTGTCGGAGGTGAACACACTGTGACAGCTAGAGATAAATTTGGTTGTGGCCTTGAAAAGAAAACAATCACCTTGATTGATTTCCCAGAATTTTTTACACCTAATGAAGATGGCTATAACGATACTTGGAATATCACAAACTTTGATCAACCAGATGCTGAAATTATAATTTATGACCGCTACGGTAAACATATTTATACAATGACATCATCTGACACAGGTTGGGATGGTCGTTATCAAGGAGAATTGCTTCCGTCTAATGATTATTGGTTTACAATTACTTATATTGAACCGCGAACAGAACAAACTAAAACATTTAAATCTCACTTTACATTAAAACGATAAGATGACAATACATAAAAACCCCTTTGTATTATTATTAATACTTTTTACAATTTCACTTACAGCACAAGAACGCGGACTACCGATTTATAAGGATTATTTAACTGATAACTATTATTTGATTCATCCTTCAATGGCAGGTGCTTCTTCAGAAAACAAAATTAGATTAACAGGTCGGCAACAATGGTTTGACGTTGATGACGCACCAGCATTATACACTGCAAGTATTAATGGACGAATAGGGGAGAATGTAGGTGTAGGCGGAATTTTGTTTAAAGATTCAAACGGGCGTTTTTCTCAACAAGGTGCATTGGCAACATTTGCTTACCACATACCTTTTTCTAACGTTAACGAAAAAGCTAATATTTTATCCTTTGGAATGAATCTTGGTTTTTCACAGGAAAAATTAGATGAATCAGATTTGAGCAATATTGAAAATCCTGATCCTATTATTACAGGCGTTGAGCAAACAGATGCTTATTTTAATCTTGATTTTGGCATTTCATATTTATATGGTGAATTTTTCCTACATGCAACTGTTAAAAATATTATGCCACAAGAAAGAAAGATATTTACTGATGTTTACGAAACTGATAATCAAAGACAATATTTGGCTTCTTTTGGTTACACATTTAATAGGGATTTATCAAAATGGTCATTTGAGCCTTCTTTGATGTACCATTACAAAGATGAAACTGCTGAATCTAACATAGATGTTAACTTCAAAGCCTATTATATGACGCCTTTTGGCAACTTCTGGGGTGGATTATCATACAGAAGAGCAATAGATGCAGCCGAGTTTAATAACGCCTCTGGCGAGGTTGAAACCGCAGATAATTACCAAAATTTATCTCCATTTGTTGGTGTAACTTATGATCGTTTTATGTTTGCTTATATGTACACATATCAAGCGAATTCAGTTGTTCTTTCAAATTCTGGATTTCATCAAATCACTTTGGGTATCAACTTTGGAGAGAATAAAAGACGTTACAAATGTAACTGTCCATTCTTGAAATAAGAATTAGAAATCTAAAAATTGACAATTGACTTTAGTCTGGTTTTTAAAAATCTGATCAATAACTTTTAAATTGTTGGCATTTGTATAAATGTCAACAATTTGTTTTTTAGGCTTATCTTGAAGAATTTTATTTTCAATCAGAATTTTCTTTGTCTGTTTAGCAACAGCATAACCTGAATCTATGATTTTAATACCAGGTAATAAATTTTTTAAATCTTTTTTAATGTAAGGATAATGAGTGCAACCTAAAACTAGACAATCAATTGCATTTTCTTTAAATACTTCGACTTGATTCTTTAAGTTTTCTTGAAAATCTTTATTCTCTGTCTTTCCATTTTCGACAGCTTCAACAATTTCTTTTCCTTCAACTTCAGTGATGTTAATATCTTTTTTAAAGAGTTCTGAAGCCTTTTCAAACAAAGCGCTGCTCAATGTTCCCTTTGTTGCTAAAATACCAATGCTATTAGATTTTGTTTGAAGAGCTGCAGGTTTAATGGCCGGTTCAATACCTATAAAAGGAAGTTGATGATTTTCTCGTAGTATAGAAATTGCGTTAGTCGTTGCTGTATTGCAAGCGACCACAATAAGCTTTACTTTTTTAGAAATTAGATGTGTTGTGTTTTTTTGACTGAGCTCGATGATTTCATCAACAGGCTTTGTACCATAAGGCGCATTTTTACTATCTGCTAAATAAATAAAGCGTTCATGAGGTAAAGCTTTCATCAATTCTTTTAAGATTGATGTGCCACCAACACCAGAATCAAATACACCAATGGGAAAATCTTTTATTGACACAATTGTTTAAGTTTCGTATAAAAATAAAAAATGACCAAGATTATTGGTCATTTTTTATAATAAGATTATATGTAAAATTTGATTACTCTCCGATTGCTGCTTTAGCATCGTCCATTAAATTGTAACCGTCTGCCATTAAAACCCCAGCTCCAGTTGAAGAGTCAAAAACATAATCATAACCTTTTTTACGAGCAACTTGCTGGATTACTTCTCTTGCTTTTTCAAGAACAGGTCTTAAAAGTTCCTCTCTTTTCTTCTGAATCTCTTGACTAGCAGTTTGTTGGTATTCACGGATTGATTGCTCCATTTCTTGCAATTCCATCGCTCTTTTTTCATTTTCCTCACGTGTCACTGTTTCAGCTTCAGATTGGTATTGTTGATTCTTTTTCTGAGCTTCTTTAAGTGTTGCATCAATATCACTACGGTAACTTTGCTCTAATTTCTCTAATTGAGACATTGCATTGTTGTAGCTTGGTAAGTTTTCAATAAATTCTTGAGCATTGATGTGTGCAACTTTAGATTGTGCTTGTGTAGTTGCGGCGAAACCTAAACTTAAGGTTAATGTCAATGCAATTAATATTGATTTGATCTTCTTCATTTTTTTAGTTTTTAAATTATTGTTTATTTAGTATTAATCGTTTTCTCTTGCTTTTTTAATTGAGTCTCTCTGACGTTGCCTTTCAGCTCTTTGCTTTAAAATCTTTTGTCTTCTTTCTTCAAATTTTCTTTCTCTGTCAGCACGAAGTGAGTCTACTTTTCTTTGGCGCTCACTCATGATGTCTTCTCTCTCTTGCTTTTTCTTTTCTTTAGCGGCTTCTCTTTCTGCATTCTTCTTTTCGTCTTCCTCTGCTTTTTCAACAGATTTGTACTGATCTATTTCTTCTAAAACTTCCTCAGTATCTTTATTTCCACGTGAATTGATCTGTATCATTTTTAAAACAACATCGCTTAAATCATGTCTCTTTGCAGAGAACAGCATAAGAGCATCGGCTGAATTCTCAAAGATAAAATCATAGTTTCTGCTATCACCAATATCTTGTATTGCGTTGAAAACTTGATCTTGTATAGGTTGAATTAATTGTCTCTTTTGAGTAATATACTTTCCTTCAACCCCAAACTTATCATTTCTGTATGCTAAAAGTTCATCTTCAAGAAAACTAATTTCATCTTCTAATTCCTCAATGAGTTGAGGTGTCAACAAAGGTCTTTCAGCATTTAATTCTTCTTTTAACTGATCGATTTTTTGTTGCTTTTTTGCAATGTCAGTTTTCCATTTCTGAACACGTTGATTAAGATTGTCTTGAGACTGCCTGTACTCTGGAACTTGCTCTAAGATATAATCCATGTCAACGTAAGCAATTTTGTTTCCGCGTTGTGCGGTTACCGCAATGCTAATCAAAGTGAAAAGCAATAAATATAAGAACTTGTTTTGTATATAAGAAAAAACCATGCCAATCTAGAATTGTTGTCCGATAATAAAATGAGTTTCCCATCCATTGGCACCTGAAGTACCTGGAATTGGGTCAAAGCCGTAGCCAAAGTCAATACCTAGCAAACCGAATGCTGGCATAAAGATCCTTAATCCTGCCCCAGCTGAACGCGTCAGTTCAAATGGAGAGAAGTTTTTGAAATTATCATAAGTTGCACCACCTTCTAAGAATGTCAGTGCGTAAATTGAAGCAGTAGGTTTTAATGTAATTGGATATCTCAGCTCCATTGTGTATTTATTATAAATAGTCGCACCATCGTTAAATGTTTCTTCACCATTGACAGTTCTTGACTTAGGAACGACTGACTGGTTTGGGTAACCTCTTAAAGAGACAATTTCACGACCATCAAGTGCGTAACCTGCTAATCCATCACCACCCAAGAAGAATCTTTCAAACGGAGGAATTCCTCTATCGTTGTTATAAGCTCCTAAGAAACCAAACTCAAATTTTGTTCTTAAAACTAAATCTCCAACAATTTTGTTATACCAATCTGCAGAGAATTTAACTTTATAAAATTCTAACCAATTAAATCTTTCTTGATCTATTTGCGAAACTCTTTTGTCATTTCCATTTTCAATTGCTGTTGCTCTTTCTTTTTTCAATTCAGAATAATCAACATTATTAAATGCAGAATACGGTGGAGTAAATTTCACAGAGAAATCAAATTTTGATCCACCAAGTGGGAAAATTGGGTTTTTAAAAGTATTATCTCTATTGATACCTAAAGTGATTGTAAAGTTTTCAGATGTACCGTCAGGGAATCTAAACAAGCCAATATTATAATTGTTCATGCTGAAATGCTGGTAACCAATCGCTGAAGAAATTGTGAAATATTGATCAGGTTCTCTCAAACGCTTTGCAAAACCAACATTGATTCCTGTAATGGAGAAGCTTCTGTCACTATCAGCGTCTCTTGTAATCGGATTGTATAAATATTGGATTGTGTGCGATAAGGATACCGAAAGTTGTACGGGTCTTTTACCACCCAACCAAGGCTCAACAAATGATAAGCTATAATTCTGGAAAGAAATACTTGCTTGTGCTCTTAATGAAAGCGACTGCCCGTCACCCATTGGGATAGGCTTGTAAGCATCTTTATTAAAAATATTTCTGATCGAGAAGTTGTTGAATTTTAAACCTAATGTTCCAATAAAGCCACCACCACCGTAACCTCCTTGAAGTTCGATTTGGCTGCTTCCTTGTTCTTCAACAACGTATTCTAAGTCCAGTGTACCAGATTGAGGATCGACATTTTGAAATTCAGGATTTAAATTTTCTGGGTTGAAGAATCCTAACTGTCCAAGTTCACGTACAGTGTTGACAACATCTTGTTTACTGTAAACTTGCCCTGGACGCGTTCTTAAATTTCTGTAGATAACATGATCATTCGTTCTGTTATTACCAACAACAGAAATATTATTGAAATAAGCTAATTTACCTTCATTGATCCTGATCTCAAAATCAATTGTATCGTTATAGATTTTCGTTTCTACGGGTGTAATAGTTGAAAATAAGTATCCGTTATTTTGGTAAAGGTTAGTAATGTCTTGCGCATCAGGCTTTTCTTTATTCGCAATTTTATTCTGTAAAATTGTACCGTTGTATGGGTCACCTTCTCTAATACCTAAGATTTGATTGAGCTGTTGATCAGTGTAAATACTGTTTCCTAAAAATTTAATTTTACCAAAATAATATCTGTCACCTTCTTTTAAATCAACATTGACAATCACATCGTCAGTTCTATCTTTACTATACATGGTGTCAGAAACGACTCTGGCATCACGGTAACCTTTTTCTTTATAGAATTTAATGATGTCTTCCTTACTTGTTTTGTATTCGTCCTCCAAAAATTTAGAGCGTTTCCAAAATCTGAAAAAGTTCTTTTGTTTTGTTGTCGCAATACCTCTTAGCTTTCTACCGCTAAATTTTTCATTACCAGAAAAGTTGAACTCAGCAACTTTGACCTTTTCACCTTTGTCAATATTGATTAATAAATTGACTTTATTTTCTTGACTTAGGCTGTCACTTGCTTCTGAAGTAATAATATCTGCATTCGCATTAAGGAAACCTTTTTCTTGGTATTTTTTCTCAATATTATTTTTGAGCTTAATTTTAAAGTTGTCAGTCAGTTTTGTTCCTTTCTCAACATCAAAATCTTTGATAATATCCTTACGTTTACGTTCCTTGATACCCCTAACTTTAACATTTTCAAGTTTAGGAACTTCAACAATTTCGAGTTCTAAGTGAGCTTTACCGTCTTCAATTTTAGTGATATAGAAATTAATATCGCTAAAAAGACCTAAATCCCATAGTTTCTTTAAAACCTTACTCAACTTATCACCAGGAATGTAAAGTTCATCCCCAACTTTTAAACCTGTAAATGCAATAACAGTGTTTTCGTTATAGCTAGTTGAGCCAGTGACTTTAATCTCGGCAAGTTCATATTTCTTAGCATTAGAAATTGGTAAGTCTTGAGCTTGACTGCTTTTTGGCATGATGCCGAAAATGGTAAGAAATAAGCCTAAGATTAAGGTGTAGTTTAATCTCAAGGTCTTATAGTTGTTCACTAGTTTTTCCAAATCTTCTTTCTCTTTTTTGATATTTAAATATAGCTTCAAATAAATCTTCTTTACTAAAATCTGGCCACAGAACTGGTGTAAAATAAAATTCTGCGTAAGCCATTTGCCATAACAAGAAATTACTGATGCGTTGTTCACCGCTTGTACGAATCATCAAATCAACATCAGGCAAATTCTTTGTGTAAAGATGCGTGTTGATTGTTTCTTCTGAAATTTCTGATATGTCTAATTGATTGTTTTTTACTTTTTCCGAAATGTTTTTGACTGCACTAACAAGTTCTTCTCGTGAACCGTAGCTCAGTGCAAGAGTCAATGTCATATGTTTATTGTGAGCAGTTTTATCAATAACTTCTTCTAACTCTTTTTTGGCTTTAGAAGGTAAATTACTCAAACAGCCGACAGCATTTAGGCTAATATCGTTGTCTTGTAATGTTTTAATTTCTTTTTTGAGTGAAGAAACCAAAAGACGCATCAATGTTTTGACTTCTAATTTTGGTCTGTTCCAATTTTCAGTTGAAAATGCGTAAAGCGTTAAGTTTTTAACACCAACTTCTGCGCAACCTTCAACAACTTCACGAACTGATTTTGTGCCTTTTTCATGTCCTACAGATCTCAATAAACCTTGTTTTTTAGCCCAACGACCGTTACCATCCATAATGATGGCAATGTGTTGCGGTAAACTTTCTTTATTTATATGAGATTTGTATTCCATTAAAATTTACAATAACAAGGCTTTCGGCCAAAAGTATAAGTTAGAGTGACACCTCCAAAGATATACCAATCATTCATGTTTTGATTTCCAAATGTGACCATTTCATCTATTTCTATAGCTTCTTGCGGATTACTACCGTCTAAATTATCGGTAAATGCGTAACGCGCACCAAACTCTAATGCGATAACAAAACGTTCAGATACCGCTCCCTTAATTCCAAAAATTAAAGGAATGGCGAAATTATAGTTTTCATCAATCTTGACCAATTCTTTTTCAGGTTCATTTGGACCTAAATGGTCAGCGATGAAAAAATTTAGACCTGTTGAAACATATGGAACAAATTGTGGACGTTTAAAATCATGTAAATTCCATTCCCAAAAATTAAACTCGAGTCCAACTGCAAATTCAGTCAGGCTATTCTTAAACTCATATCCTCTCTTTTTTCTTCCAATAGATTCTGAAAGATTATCATACCCGAAAGTCCGATGCTGAATAATACTAAACCTAAATGCATGTCGAGGGCTTCGGTTCCATTTAAAGATGGCTCCATAGCTAAATTTATCCTTCTTAGCATAATCACTAGGATTTGTAAAGGATGAAGAGCCAACGTCGCCAACAAAATTGGTACCTCCTAAAACTAAGCCTGCTTCATAAGTTTGAGCCTTAGTCACCGCTGAGGTAATGATAAAAAGCATGAGGATTAATAATCTCAAAAGCAATTGTTTTTAAAAGTTTGCAAATATAAAAATAATGTCCTGCCTTTCAGCAAATTTCAAAAATTTGTAGTTAAAACAGAAATTATAACTTTTTATTGCTTTTTAATTACGTTTATCTTCTCCCCAGAGCAACTTTTTCCTAAGTGTTGTTAAGAAGCTGTCTTCTTTTTGAGTTGCCAAACCTATTTTAAAATCTGCTTTTTTGATATAGATTTCACAATTATTTGGCATTGCAATTGTTCTCGCATCAATTGATGCTAAAAAGCTATCTTCTCGACTCGAAATTCTTAATTTGACTTCCGTGTCATCAGGAATAATAAGTGGTCGTGCATTTAAATTATGAGGCGCAATTGGAGAAATCACAAAACTATTTGTTTTTGGTGTAATAATCGGGCCACCGCAACTTAAGGAGTAACCTGTTGATCCTGTGGGTGTTGAGATGATTAATCCATCTGCCCAGTAAGCATTCAAATATTCGTCGTTAAGCCAAACTTCAATCGTAATCATTGAAGTTGTGTCTTTTCTATTGATAGCAAGATCGTTGAGTGCATAATTAAAAGGCCCGAGTTTTTCGTTGTTTTCAGAAGCTTCGACTTTCATTAAGCTTCTCTTGGAAATTGAATAATTGCCGTTGAGCACTTCCTCAATACGAGACTCAATTTCGTTGTCATGTATGGTTGCCAAGAAACCTAATCGACCCGTGTTAATACCGATAATCGGAATCTCTAAATCTTTAACCAAACTTGCAGCAGAAAGGATTGTACCATCGCCCCCAATACTGAAGAGTAAATCATAAGTTTTGTCGAGTGATTCAAAAGAATCGTAATCTGAGCTTGGATCAATAAACTCATTGGCAATAATCATTTCAAGATATTTCTTCTCAAAACGAATGTCAATTTGATGTTTTTTTAAAACACCTAAAAGCTGCTGAAGATACTTTTGCGTTTGCGGATAATATGATTGTCCGAAAATCCCAACTTTCATAGGCATAACTTTTTTAAATGTTTAAATATTTATCTAAATAAGCAGAATGTTCCTTAAGCTTAATCTCATGTTGATCTTCGTGATGTTGACTCACAATATTGTATTTAAAGCGTCTCAAGCTTTGTAAAATTTCATTAAGACCTTGATGTTTAATTTTGATAAAAACTTCAACAAAATCTGAATTGTGGTCACTGATAAAGCTACCGAGAATTTTAGCATTCATACTTTCCAATAAATGAAACAATTCCGAATATGCAAAATCTATTGAACTTTTTCGGATGATAATTGTATCAGCTTTATTAGAAATAAAATTTGTTTCACTTATAATCTCAAAAATATCGTTCAGGTGTAAGACACCCATGAATGTATGATGATCGCCGAGTATAGGAAGTCTGTTCGTTTGATGATTGGCGAAAAGGGAGAAAATATCCAAAATATTTTGATGGCTTTGGCCGAAAAATATTTCAAATTCGTTTGTAAAATCTTTCGGTGAAATATCTTTTTGGGATAAATCTAATGCCTCTCGAGATAAACATCCTTTAAACTGATCCTTTTCAGTTATGATAAAATGAGACGCATCAGATTTGAAGATTTCACTTTCAAAATTTGCATCAAAATTATAAACATCAGCGTCAGGATTGACAAGACTTAACCAGTTCATCGCTTTTTTAGTGCAAAATACACAAAATCTATTCTCCTATATCTTAATTTAGATTGTATTTTTGTTTGAAACCTAAATTTTAGTAAAATGACAAGACTTAGTGTTAACATAAATAAAATTGCGACTTTAAGAAATGCAAGGGGTGGCGATATGCCAAATGTTGTTGAGGCGGCACAACGTATCGAGTCTTTTGGAGCACAGGGAATTACTGTGCATCCAAGACCAGACGAAAGACATATTACTTATCAAGATGTTGCTGATTTAAAAAAAGTAGTAACAACCGAATTCAATATTGAAGGAAACCCTAATGATAAATTTATTGACCTTGTCCTGAACAACAAGCCTACGCAGGTCACTTTAGTTCCGGATGCTGTTGATGCGATAACCTCTGACGCTGGTTGGGATACTGTAAAAAATGAAGATTATTTAAAAGAAATAGTTTCGCTTTTTAAAAAAGAGGGCATCAGAACTTCAATTTTTGTTGATCCTAATCAAGATATGATTACAGGCGCGCAAAAAACTGGTGTTGACAGAATTGAATTATACACTGAAGCTTATGCGAAACATTATCAAAATAATAAATTAACAGCGATAAGAGCTTATAAGGAATGTGCTGTTTTGGCTGATAGTTTAGCGCTTGGTGTGAACGCCGGTCACGATTTATCACTTGATAATATCGCTTACTTTAAAGAGCAAATTCCTGTTTTAAAAGAAGTTTCTATCGGTCACGCATTGATTTCTGAAGCAATGTATTTAGGTTTGGAAAACGTTGTGAAACAATATTTAAATAAATTAAAGTAATGGATTTATACGCAAATGTGATTGGAGAAGGAAAACCACTTTTGATTTTACATGGCTTTCTGGGAATGGGAGACAACTGGAAAACATTAGCCAAGCGATATGCCGATGAGATGAATTATCAAGTTCATTTAATAGACCAAAGAAATCACGGTCGAAGTCCGCATTGTGATGAATTCAATTACGACTTGTTAGCGGCAGATTTGAAAAGTTATATGGACAATAATAATATGTCTTCTGCTGATTTAATTGGGCACTCAATGGGCGGTAAAACCGTTATGACTTTCTCGATTCATTTCCCGACTTATGTTAATAAAATGATTGTCGTTGATATTGCTCCAAAATATTATGCGCCTCATCATCAACAAATTTTAGAAGGCTTGACCGCAGTTGATGAGGCTTGTTTTGAATCTCGAAAAGATGCCGATGATTTATTATCTGAATACATCAAGATAAAATCTATCCGTCAATTTCTATTGAAAAACTTATATAGAAAAAATAAAAAGGAATACGGTTTAAGAGTAAATCTTGATAGCTTGAAAGCAAACATTAATGAGATAGGAAAATCACTTAAAGCAAATGAAACTTTTGATGGAGAAACATTGTTTATCAATGGTAAAAAATCAGATTATATTACAGATGAAGATACTAATTTGATTAAAAATCATTTTCTAAATTCTAAAATTCAACCCATTCAGAATGCTGGACATTGGGTTCATGCGGAACAACAAGATGAATTTTATAATGTGACATCTGCATTTTTAGCTTAAAAATTACTATGCTAACATAGTATTATTAAAATTTTGTTGTGAAATTGTGAATTAATGTTAAATTTGAAACATCATTTATTGATGAGTTTATTTAAAATCTAATATAGAAATATGAGAAAAATCTTATTATTAGCGGTATTGCTGTTATCAGCTTCCTCAATTTATGCAGGAGGTTACAGAGTTGCCACACAAGGACAAAGAGCCTTGGCGATGGGGCACGCAGGAGTTGCATTGGTAAACAGTGCAGAAACAGCATTTTTTAACCCGTCAGGAATTGTGATGCTTGAGGACAGATTGAATGTCTCTGTTGGGGTGTCAGCTGTTATGTCAAACGTGAAATGGCAAAACGAAACAACAGGCGAATACAGTGAAACAGATAGTCCTGCTGGAACGCCTTTTTATGCTTACATCACTTATAAAATTAACGAGTGGTTGTCTGCAGGTTTAAGTGTTTACACGCCTTATGGTAGTGAAGTGAGATGGGAGAAAGATTGGTCTGGATCTCACCTTGTCAATAATATTGACTTGGCTGCAATATATATTCAACCTTTATTGTCAATCAGATTATCTGAACACGTCAGCATTGGTGGTGGACCGATTTTCGCAACGGGTAATGTTGAATTTAATAGAAATATTAATCAGACTTTAACTGATATCGACGGAAACAGATCTAATGTCAACATTAAAGATTCTGGTGTTACAAATTGGGGGTGGAGTGCAAGTATGACAGTTGCGCCAACGGATAACTTCAGAATAGCGATGAACTATAGATCTGAAATTATTCTTGAAGCTGAAAATGGAGAAGCAACATTCTCTAATATTCCAAATTCTGGTTTAGTTCCTGCTGAAAATGGTGTGAAGAATTTTAATGCTTCTTTACCAATGCCAGCGGAATTGTCGATTGGTGCTGCTTGGCAAGCGACTGAAAAGTGGTTATTCGCTTTAGATTACAACAGAACTTACTGGGAAGCTTATGATAATTTAGATATCGATTTTGTTGATCCAAGTGTTGCTGATTCTAAAAACCCAAGAAACTACAAAAACTCTTCATCTTACAGATTTGGTATGGAGTACAAAGCAAGTAGTGCAATTGATTTGAGAGCAGGATATTATTATGACCAAACGCCAGTTCGTGAAGGTTACTTTGCGCCAGAAACACCAAGAAACGATTCTCAAGGTTTTACAGCTGGTCTTTCTTATAAAATCAATGAGAATTTAGCGATTGATGCTTCATTCTTATATGTAAGATTTAAAGAAGTGAATGCTTCTTACGATCACTATATGGTTGACGGAAAAGAAGTCCCTTTTGTAGGAACTTATAAATCAAATGCTTTTATACCTGGTATAGGTGTAAGTTATAAATTATAAAAAAATCTCTATGAAAAATTATCTTAAATATATTGGAATTTCAGCCTGTGCCATGTTTCTTTCATGCGAGCCTGAGTTCGATAATCAAGTTCAAGAAAATGATATTTATGTCAGTGGAGATGCTGACTTTAGTAATTTCGTTTCTGTTGGTAACTCATTAACTTCAGGTTACGCTGATAATGCGCTTTACATACAAGGTCAAGAAAATTCTTTCCCAAATATTATGGCAACTAAATTTGAATTAGTTGGCGGAGGAGAGTTTAAACAACCGATGATGGAAGACAATCTTGGAGGTTTATTACTAAGCGGTCAACAAATTACTGAAAATAGATTGGTTTTGAGTGTAACTTCTGGTTCACCTGCACCTGCAATTTTAGCAGGAACACCTCAAACAGAAATCACAAACAAACTTTCAGGATCTTTTAATAACATGGGAGTTCCAGGTGCTAAATCTTTTCATTTAGCAGCACCAGGTTATGGAAATCCAGCGGGAATAACGTCTGGACAGGCAAATCCTTATTTTGCAAGATTTGCCTCTTCTGAATCAGCGACAGTTATTGAAGATGCTGCTTCTCAAAATCCAACTTTCTTTTCTCTTTGGATTGGAAATAATGATATATTGAGTTTTGCAACTTCAGGTGGTATCGGTGTTGATCAAGCAGGAAACTTAGATCCGTCAACTTATGGCTCTAATGATATTACTGACCCAAATGTATTTGCATCAGTTTATAATGATTTGCTTAACGCTTTAAATGCGAACGCATCTGGAGGTGTCGTATTTAATATTCCTGATGTGACTAATATTCCTTTTTTTACAACTGTTCCTAATAATGCTTTAGCTCTTGATGCGGCTCAAGCACAAGGATTAACTGGTTTCTTTCAGGCATTTGCTGGTATTGCAACACAAGCATTAATTCAACAAGGTGTGCCAGCTGCACAAGCACAAGCTTTAGCAGCTCAATATGCAATAACATTTAATGAAGGGCCAAACAGGTTTTTAATCAGCGTTGAGCCTTCTCAGCAAAATCCTTTTGGATTTAGACAAATGACAGAAGAAGAGTTATTAGTTTTGACAATTGATCAGGCTGCTTTACAAAATGATGGTTACGGTTCTGTTGCTTTAACGCCAGAAGTGATGCAAGTTTTAGGTATTCTTCAGCAGGGCGGAACACCAACACCTCAGCAAGCAATGTTAGTTTTAGAGGCGGTTAACCCAATTCAAGATAAAGATGCTTTAGATGCTGATGAAATCATGATGGTGCAAACTGCAAAAGAATCTTTTAATGCGACTATTGAAGGATTAGCACAAGCTAATGGTTTAGCTTTCGTTGATGTTGATGAGTTGATGAAAGAAGTTTCTTCAACTGGTATTGTTTATGAAAGTGGTGTGATGACATCAACTTTTGTGACAGGTGGAGCGTTTTCTCTTGATGGTGTTCATTTAACTCCTCGTGGATATGCATTCATTGCAAGTGAAGCGATACAATCAATTAATGAAACTTACGGATCTACCGTGCCTACTGTTAACATTGGTAACTTCGGAACTGTTACTTTCAGTGATGACGTTCAGTAGTTAATCAATTATTTTAGAAAGAATTTAAAAAACTGTCTCATTGATTTGAGGCAGTTTTTTGTTTATAAAGTAAAAAAAGATCCTGATTTCAACAACGAAATCAGGATCTTTTGTATTGATATAAAAAGTTATAAAAACTAGCTTTTCGTTTTTAAATCAGTAAAATGCTTATAGAAATATGGAATTGTTTCGATTCCTTTCAAGAAATTCCAAACGCCAAAATGTTCATTAGGCGAATGGATAGCGTCTGAATTCAAACCAAAGCCCATCAAAATTGTTTTACTCTTTAAATAACCTTCAAATAAAGAAACAATAGGAATACTGCCTCCACTTCTTAAAGGAATAGCATCTTTTCCGAAAGTATCTTTAAATGCCAAATCAGCAGCTTTGTAATCTATTCCATCAATCGGTGTCACATAAGCTTGTCCGCCGTGATGCGGTTTGACTTCTACAGTGACGCCAGCAGGTGCAATACTTTCAAAATGTTTTTTAAATAACTCAGTGATTTCTTCCCAATTTTGATTTGGTACTAAACGCATGGATATTTTGGCATAAGCCTTACTTGCAATAACTGTTTTGGCGCCTTCACCAATATAACCTCCCCAAATACCATTGACATCTAAAGTTGGTCTGATTGATGCGCGTTCAAGTGTCGAGTAAGCTTTTTCGCCATGTACATCTGGAATGCCGATATGTTCTTTATACTCATCTAAATCAAAAGGAGCTTCAGCCATTTTTTGGCGTTCTTCCTTTGAAAGCTCTTCTACTTTGTCGTAAAATCCAGGAACTGTAATGCGGTTATCTTCATCTTGTAATGAAGCAATCATTTTATTTAAAATATTGATAGGGTTGGCAACTGCGCCTCCGTATAAACCTGAATGCAAATCACGATTTGGTCCTGTAACTTCAACCTCAACATAGCTTAAACCTCTCAAACCTGTTGTGATTGATGGCGTATCTTTACTGATCATTCCTGTGTCAGAAATCAAGATCACATCATTTTCTAGTTTGTCTTGATTGCGTTCTAAAAACCACTCTAAACTCACACTTCCAACTTCTTCTTCACCTTCAATCATAAATTTGACATTACAAGGTAAGTTGTCAGTTTCTGTCATGTATTGTAAAGCCTTAACATGCATAAACATTTGGCCTTTATCATCACAAGCACCACGCGCAAAAATAGCACCTTCAGGATGGATGTCAGTTTTCTTGATCACTGGCTCAAAAGGAGGGCTTGTCCATAAATCAATTGGGTCTGGCGGTTGAACATCATAATGTCCATAAACTAAAACTGTTGGAAGTTTTGGGTCAATTATCTTTTCACCATAAACAATTGGTAAGCCAGGAGTTTCACAAACTTCAGCTGTATCACAACCAGCGCTGAGTAAACTCTTTTTAACAGCCTTAGCAGCTGCATTAACATCATCCTTGAAAGCAGGGTCAGCACTCACTGAAGGAATTTTCAGAAGCTCAATTAACTCGTTTAAGAATGCATCTTTATTCTTTTCTATATAATCTTTTGGTGATAGCATAAAAAAATATTTTAGGACAATATATAAATTTTTAAGGAATCGATGTTTGTCAATTCTGATTATTGTTTATATTTGCACCCGTTTAAAACAAGTTTATGTTTTAGACAACATTATTTCTGGCGTGGTGGCCTCGAAGTGTTCGGTAAATAGACACTCAAAAAACAACTAAAATGCGGGCGTGGTGGAATTGGTAGACACGCTAGACTTAGGATCTAGTGCTTCACGGTGTGAGAGTTCGAGTCTCTCCGCCCGCACAACGCAAAACCTCAACAATCTAATTATCAGATTGTTGAGGTTTTTTTTATGTCTGTCATATAAGGATTTTGTACTAAAACTAAATTTTAAAAATTTCATTTAATTCTTATCTTTATTAAATAATAGGCATTTTATTTTTCGATTGGAACTTGATAATTTATACTGATCAAAATCATCATAAATAAAAAATTAGCAAGAAACAATTCTTTAAATTTGTAGCTTCGTTAGCACCTAAGAAGTTTTATAAGCTTTATAAAAGTATATCCTATGTTATATCAAGATATTTCAAGCTTGCAAGATCGGACTAGATATTTACTAGAAGGATATGGACTAGCGGAAAAGTCATCCAATTTTTTAGCAGTAGTTATTAATAGTCTCGCCTTATTTATTGCTAGTTGGCTTTTTTCTTTAGTTATTCGAACAATAATTCGCGCTCTTGTAAAGCCTTGGCTAAAAAAGAAAAAGAATGAGCGTACCTCTATTTTTATTAAGAAAAGAGTCTTTGATGCTTTGGCAAAGCTGATGACTGGCTTTGTGGTTTACTATCTTTTACCACTGTTTTTTAATATTAGTGCAGCTGCCACGCATAACCTGCGGATACTTGCAGTCATTTATATTATTATCATGACCATGGTCTTTCTGACACGTACACTCCATTCCTTGGAATATTTAGGACAACATAGTAAAAAATATGAAAAGAAACCTGTAAGTAGTTACATTCAAGTGATGCTGATTATTTGCTATCTCATCTCTGCTGTTCTGATCATTTCTATACTTTTCGGAAAATCGCCCATGACAATTATTACTGCTTTTGGCGCAGGGATGGCTATTGTTCTCTTGATATTCAAGGATGTTATTTTAGGTTTGGTAGCGAGTATTCAAGTGTCGGTTAATGATATGGTGCGCGTGGGTGATTGGATTTCTATTTATAATTATGACGCTGATGGGCAGGTGACTGAAATTAACCTGACCAGTGTTAAAGTGAGAAATTGGGATAATACCATCAGTAATGTTCCAACTTATGCTTTGGTTTCAAATGGTTTCAAAAATGTACGAGCGATGGAGGATACCAATATCAGACGTATTATGCATCATTTGCTCATTGATCTTAGAAGTATTAAAAAAGTTGATAATGATTTTATTAAAAAACTTCGTGCTAAAGGTCTTTTCTCTGGCGAAAGTGAAAAATTAAAGTGGAACGATGAAAAAGGATATGATTTTGAGAAGCTTAGCACTATTACCAATCTCAGTCTTTTTAGGCAGTATATAGAATCTTTTCTTATGATGCATCCAGGTATAAATAACGAATATATGGTAGTGAGACAGCTTCAGCAAGACGGTAATGGACTTCCTTTGGAAATATATGCCTGGGTTAATAGTGTTAGTTTTAAACCATTGAATTTAATTCAATCAGATGTTTTCGAACATTTAATTGCGGTTATTGGGGATTTCGATCTTGTCTTGTTCCAAAAACCTTCAGGGAATGATATTAAAAATCTGAATGAAAATATATTAGATTAATTATAATAATTCTGTTGAGTTTGTATAATAATTGTCATACTAATTCTCAAAAAGAGTTTCTCCTTCTTTTTTTAGTATATAACTATCTCCTTTTCCGCGTAGCTCATATTGGTCATTTTCATACCAGATTCCTGAGGCTGCTTTTTTCTGTTCCAAATCAATTTGTTCGCCGCCGTTTAAATAGGCCTTAAGCGTTCCAGCGGTATTGTTGAACGTCATTGTTAAAACATCGCCATTGTTATTTTTTACTTCCACATCGACTTTATCATCCTCGTGTTCAAAAACTGTTTTCCCGTCTTTCTTCAGCGAAATATCATTTCCTTTTCCGCGCAATTCATATTGGTCATTTTTATACCAAATACCTGATGCAGCTTTTTCTTGACTCAACTCAATAGTTTCTCCTTTAAAATTTAGGATTGCGGTTCCCTTTGAATTATCAAAAGACATTTTAAGGGTTTCACCTTCTTGATTGGTCAAAGATTCAGTAACTATATCTTTAGAAGCTGTTTGCTCTGTGTTAGTGTTGTCTGTATTTTCTTGTTTTGAATTATCCTTACATGAAATGAATACAGTTGCTGTTAGCATTCCAACTACAAAAAATCTTCTTATCATATTTTCTTTTCTATGTTTTAAGTTTAGTAATTTTAAAATTTAGTTCTGTATCAAAACTATATAAAGTTTTGTATTAAGGGAGGTTAATTAAATTAACATTAACCAATAAGCAGCTTTTTTTAATAATCTCTAACTTTTAATTAAGCTGGTAATTCCATCGGCACTTCCATTAGAAGTATTTTAGAATCTTCAAGCGCTTCCAGTTTAAAAGATTCGGTTTCGCTTATTCCTAGAGCATCTCTTCTTTCCAAAACTTGATCTCCTATTTTAGCTTGACCTTCAAGGACAAAAACATAGACACCATTGCCTTCTTTTTTTAAGTCATATTTTTTTGAATTTCCTTTGTCGAAATTAGCGAGATGGAACCATGCATCTTGATAGATCCAAACGCCATCATCATTTTTGTTTGGTGATAGAATTTGTTGAAAGTCATTTGGCTTTGCATGATCGGCTATTGTGATTTGATCGTAACGAGGTTCAACGCTCATTTGATTTGGGATGATCCAAATCTGTAAAAACTTCACAGGCTTGTCAGGATTGTTGTTATATTCCGAATGCATAACGCCAGTTCCTGCACTCATTACCTGGATGTCGCCTTCTTTGATAATGGTTGAGTTGCCCATATTGTCCATATGCTTTAAGTCTCCTTCCAGCGGAATGGAAACAATTTCCATATCCCTATGCGGATGGGTGCCAAAGCCCCTGTTTTCAGAAACGGTATCGTCATTGAGTACACGAAGTACACCAAAATTCATACGTTCTGGATTGTGGTAATTTGCAAAACTAAAGCTATGCTTAGAGTGTAACCAACCGTGATTAGCATCGCCTCTTGAATCTGATTTATGAAGTATTGTTTTCATGATTTAATTTTTAATATTTTGTTTTTAAATTAATTGACTTTTTATTCCTTAATGGCTTTTTCAATTCTTGGGTCAGGAACGATCCACATGATAGCAACAGCTAAGTAAATTGTGAGACTTAGCATAGGAATGAAAAATGATATGCCTGCACCAGAGAGATATAGAAATAATGAAAGGTTCATTCTTCTATCTTTGCTATAAATTCTTCCGATATTTGAATCTTTTCCTTCACTTTTGATAACGCAAAACACTAAGATTTTAAAAGCGACTGCTGCCATAAATAAGACTAAACCATAAATTGCTGTCGGATTATCTTCAAAATAATTTTTACCCATCCAGTCTGTCGCAAATGGAAAAAGAGATAACCAAAACAATAAATTTAAATTAGCCCATAAAATCTTTCCATTCACTTTATTAACAGCTTGTAATAAATGATGGTGATTATTCCAATAAATACCGATGTAAACAAAGCTTAAGAGGTATGTCAGGAAAACAGGAAGTATAGGTTTTAAAGCTTCAAAAGTGTAAGCTTCTGGTGCGCTCATTCCTAAAACCATGATCGTGATAATGATTGCTAACACACCATCACTAAAAGCTTCTAGTCTTCCTGTCTTCATCGAATACGTGGTTTTGGAAGTGGTACATAATCATCCTCATCTCCTACGACTTTTGGAAAAGCATCTGTATTTTGTTCTTTCCAATCTTTTTTTGCTTTTTCAATCACATCTTTATCTGAATTGACAAAATTCCAATGAATGTGGCGTTCTTCTTCAAAAGGAGTTCCTCCAAAAATATAAATAGTCGTATTGGGTTCCATTTCAAAAGAACACAATGTACTGTCTTTAGCAACGAGAATTTGCTTATTGCCGTAGTTATGGCCATCGGCATTAATACTTCCTTCTAAAATGTAAAGAGCGCTTTCTCCATAAAGGTCTTCACCGATGTTAATTTGTTTTTTATCCTTGCTTTTTATTTCGATAAAATATAATTCACTATGGACTGGGACAGGAGATGTTTTGTTAAAAGCTTTACCAGCAATTAATTTAAATTCTGCGCCTTGTTCACTCCAATGTGGAATATCTTTTTCTTTAATATGCTCAAAACTTGGCTCTGTATGCTCAAGGTTTTTAGGGAGAGCTACCCAAATTTGTAAACCGTGTAATGATTTTTCTGTGTCGCGTAAATATGCAGGAGTTCTCTCTGAATGAACAACGCCCTTGCCTGCAGTCATCCAATTAACAGCTCCAGGCTTGATTTCAATATCAGATCCTAAACTGTCTTTGTGTTGAATTGAACCTTCAAAAAGATAGGTAAGCGTAGATAAACCAATATGAGGATGTGGAGCAACATCAAGATTCTCCTCTTTACTCATGTTTGCTGGCCCCATGTGATCTATAAAGACGAAGGGTCCAACTGCTCTTTTTTGTCTAAATGGTAATAAACGACCGACCATAAAGTTACCAATATCGGCGGCGCGTTCTTCTATAATTAATTGCGTATTTGACATAGTTTTAAATTTTTATCTTTTTCTATTAATAAATGCTTTCAAAGCACCGGTAGACCATAATGCCCACACCACTAATACTGGTTGGAAAAATAACCGGATGAGTCTAGACTTGTCTGTATTCAAGCCAAAAGCATCTACTTCGTTTACGTATTGCGAGATGTTTCCGGGGAAAATCAAAACGAAAAAAATGGCTGTTGCCAAACCAACCAAAACCTTCCATTTGTAAAGGGCAATTAGCGAAAAACCAAGTATAATTTCTACAATTCCAGAAAGGACCACCACCAAATCTGTAGCCATAGGAACCCAATTTGGCACTTGTGCCACAAATTCTTCTCTGTTAAAGCTTAAGTGACTAATTCCTGCAAATAAAAGTGCTGCTCCCAGCAAAATTCTGCATATGGTTTGAACCCAATTGGTATCTTTTCCGTGTAGCCATTGTAAGTTTTTGGGTAGTTTAATCATCTATTTTTATAATAATTTTAAAATTTATTCAAAGTAAAACGATTTCATCCTGCGCATTTTTCTTTCTTATTTTAAAAATACAGTGGTAAAATTATGCGATATGATTTTGAAAGACTTTGCACTGCAAATACAAATGTGGCTACAATCTAATAAGCATACGTATTTAGACAAAAGTCTAACACTTTTAAGCTTACTTAAGCCAAAACGTCTTTGATGCTATCATCTTTTTCAAATCGGCGTTTTGCATATGGACAAAGCGGAATGATTTTCACGCCTTTGTCACGAGCGAAAGCTACACCTGCCATAACAAGTTCCTTAGCATATCCTTTTCCTTCAAATTTTTCATTAACGCCAGTATGGTCAATGATAAATTTACTCTTGCCAGCCCATGTAAATGTCATTTCGCCAGCTTCTTCATTATTTTCACTAATGATAAAACGTCCCTTTCTTCCGTTATCTTCTCTTTCTATTTTTGCCATAATTTTTGTTTTAGTTGAATTTATTAAATTGAAATTATCAATCTTTTTCCTGAATCAATATTTTGTTTCCATAAATTTTCAATGTTTTCCAATTGACCTCTCACGATTTCCATCTCTAAGTCTCCATCAGCAGCGAGTTGAAACATTTCAGGAAGGATTTCATTGTTATATTCATCTAAATTGTCTTCTGATAAGCTCCCAAAACCTGATCCTAAAATCTGAATCGCCGAACTCCTTAATAGTCCTGATGATAGATTGATGTTTTCACCAGACATAGAGCCTACTGTTACAATTTTGGTTTGATGAGAGAAGCTTTTTAAGTCTTCACCTTTTAGTGCACTTATAATGGTTTCAATGGGTTTGCCCCATAAATAGTCTATAACTAAATCTATTGGGTTTTCACGATGAATATTTCTTATAGCTTCAATGAGTGTTGATTCATTTTCTTTAAGAGAAAGTGATTTATCAGCACCAAGATCTTTAGTTTTCTTTAAATTCTTTGAATTTCTTCCTGTTGTTATAATTGTTTTTGCACCATAATATTTTGCTATTTGCACAGCTATTAGACCTGTAAATCCGGTTGCTCCATTTATTAAAACAGTTTGACCTTTCTTGATTTTACCCCTGGCTTTTAAAGCCATAGCTGACCCTAAAACAGCATTTGGAAGAGCTGCAGCAATCTGCAAATCTAAATGGTCGGGAATCTCAACATATTTGTTTTTGTGAATAATAGCTTTTTCTGCTAACATCCCTGTAATTCCTTGAGCGTAAACTCTTTTGCCGTTTTCTAAAATGCCAACACCATCCATGCCTACCACAGCAGGTAGTTCTTTATGACGTGCATAATGCTCTCCACTTGCACGAATTTTGTCAAGATTTTTAACAGCTGCCATTTTTACTTCCATCAATATCTGATTGTCGTTTTGTATTTCTGGCGCAGGGAAATTTTTGTATTTAGGCGTTTCTCCTAATTTATTGATCACGGCAGCTTTCATCTGTTAAAAATGTTTTTTTGACTTGTTTTTAAATAATAACAATTTTATGCTTCACGCATTTCTTTTAACGCTTTAGTCCAAGCCTGTAATTTATTAAGCATCACATCTGCAGATTTTTTTAAAGGTTCATTAGCTTCAAAAACATTATCATCATTAATAAATTGAGCAAAGAACGGGATGTTTACAGCTTGTGGTAATGGCATCATTCCTAGGGTTGTTGTTGGTAGCTTTAACTCTTGTACAGCTCTTGTTCCGCCTGAAACACCACCATAACTGACAAAGCCAACTGGTTTTTCTTGCCATTCATTAAATAAATAATCCATCGCATTTTTTATAGTTGCTGGGCGACCATAGTTATATTCTGGAGTGATGAATACAAATGCAACCGCTTCATCAATGGTTTTGCTCCATTTTTTTGTGTGGTCTTTCGTGTATTTTTGCATCATCGGGTGATTTGGTTCGTCCATCAAAGGCAAATCAATTTCTTTTAGATCCAATAATTCAACTTCAAAATTTGAATATTGTTTTGCTAATTCTAAAAACCAATCAGCGACGATAGGTGCCTTGCGTCCAGGTCTTGTGCTTCCTACGATGATTTTGAGTTTATATTCCATTTTTTTAAGTTTTTAAATTAATTTTTTTTAAAATGTTATTAGTTAATCTTCTAAATAACCGAATTTTCCAATATTAAAGTCATTAAAAGCTTGCATCAATTCTTCTCTTGTATTCATCACAAAAGGGCCTTGTGCAGCAATCGGTTCTTGAATTGGTTCACCACTCATGATGAGTACCAAAGCATCATTTTCTGCTTCTACTTCAAAGAATTCACCATCGTTTGCCATCAATGCTAAATGGTCTGTGGGTGCTTTTTCTTGACCATTTATAATCACATTTTCTTCTAGTACAAGAAGTGCGGTATTAAAATCTGATGGAAAATTAAAATTAACTTTTCCGCCTTTATTTAACTTTGCATTGAATAAATGAATTGGCGTAAATGTTGAAGCAGAGCCTTTTATACCATTATATTCGCCAGCGATAACTTCAATATGTCCAGCATCATTTTGTAATTGATAGCGATTAATAGCTTCATTTTTAATGGCTTGATACTTAGGCTTTTTTTTCTTGTCTTTTGCAGGCAAATTAACCCAAAGTTGTACCATTTGGAAGTCACCACCTTTTTTACTCCATTCTTCTTCATGATATTCTTTATGCAAAATACCATTAGCAGCAGTCATCCATTGAATGTCGCCTTGATTGATGACTCCGCTACCACCACTACTGTCATGATGTGCAACTTTGCCTTTGTAAGCTATTGTAACTGTCTCAAATCCTTTGTGTGGATGTACGCCAACGCCTCTGGGCTTATCAGTAGGTGGAAAATGAAAAGTTGAATTATAATCAAGCATCAAAAAAGGATTCATGCGTTGCATATCCATTCGAAAACCAGAGGGTATAAAATTATGCACCCGGAAACCATCACCAACAAAATGTGGTTCTCGCGGACTTGCGATTAATTCTACTGTTTTAGTGTTCATTTATTGTAATTTATAGTTACGAATCTTAATTAAACGATGATCTAATTGATTGACAATTAATATTGACGTGATGTAAAGACATTTCAAAAATATAAAGAACGCAAAGCTTGATGTAGTTGAGGTGAATCTAGGTACGCTAAGCGATTGGCTTTGCGTTCTTGATGTAAGAATTTTATAAATCAGTTTTTCACAAAACTAATTTTATCAATATTACTGCTTCGTAAATTGAAGGTTAGCAATCAACTTTACTTTATCGCTTACCACGATGTTGCCAGCTTCAGTCACTGCACTCCAGTTTAAGTCAAAATCTTTTCGGTTGATGCTTCCTGTTGCTTCAAAACCTGCTTTTGTTTGTCCGTATGGGTCTTCTGCGATTCCATTAAAATCAACGTCAAGTGTAATTTCTTTGGTAATATCTCTTATCGTCAAGTCACCGACCATTTTATCTCCATCAAAAGATTTTGATTTAAAAGTAAGCTCAGGGAATTTTTCTGCATTAAAAAAGTCATCAGACTTTAAGTGCGTGTCTCTATCTTTTTTTTTTGTATTAATAGAATCAATTTTAGCAGAGAAACTGAATTTGGCATCTTTGAAATTTTCGTTTGCTGATTCAACTTCACCATCAAATTCTGTAAAACTTCCTGTGACAGTTGAAATCATCATGTGTTTAACTTTGAATTCAATTTCTGAATGTGATTGATCGACTTTCCAATTTGTTTTTACTGTTGTTTCCATTTTTTTAGATTTTTATATTTAACTTTATTATTTGATTCAAAATTAAGCTTCAATTATTTACTGTGCATTGATCTATGTTAAGAAGCTAAATATTGAATGTAATTTCTTTAATTTTAAAGAAAATCCATTTTATTTTTAATAAATTATAAGTTATTCCTGAATAGTTTTTGATTTCATTCTTTTAGTCAAAAAGTAATCTAAAGAATACTTGCCAGCTCCTATCGTGGTAATAGCCATAAAGATTGCAGCATATAGAAGAGGTAGTTCTTGTTTTCCAATTCCGTCATTGATGTGAATGACCAAGGCAGCAATTAACATCGTAAACAGTAATGGAATTGCGGCTAAGCGAGTTCCAAAACCTATCATCAATAAAATTGAACAAAAAACTTCTGCAAAGACTGTGAGAGCTAAAGAAGCTGTTGCGCCAACCCCAAGCGGATCTAGGAACTGAATTGGTTCATTACCAAATAAAGCCTCAAGTTTGCCTATACCGTGTGTCAACATTAAAACACCCGCGACTAGACGTAATAGAAGGAGTATAAAATTGATGTTGTTAGCGTAATGACCTGAATTGAAAATACTTTTAAATGCTTGTTTCATTTTTATTGATTTAAGTTGATCTTTTAAACTTGAAACAAAATTATACGATAACAACATACCCTACATTGATGTATGTTAAGAACCGAAAATTAGAGGTTAGAGGTGAGAGGTGAGCGGTTTGTTTATGTCTAAATGCAGAGGGAAATGGATTTATGTTAAAACAGCTATAGCTTAATGAGGCTTTTACTTCAGGAATTAGCTGTCATTCCGACATAGGAGGAATCTATCCTTTAAATAAGGATTATTTATTATGCATAACTAAAGCCATGAAAATAAATTGATCTAAGATTTTACAATTCAAAATCTAATTTTTAAAATTCTTCTTTGCCAATTCTTTGCGAACACGGCTTAAACTTTCTGGGGTAATGCCTAAGTATGAAGCAACCATGATTTGTGGAACACGCAATAAAATGTCAGGATACATTTCAATAAATTGAAGATAACGATCTTCAGCACTTGCACTCAGCAACATGTTGATACGGTTTTGGAGATGTCTGATATGATTATGAAGTAACTTATTGTTGAAACTTGTAAATTCAGGAATCTTTTCAGATAATATTTCAAAAAAATTGTTACCAATCATCACAACATCACTTTCTTCTTGAGCTTGAATAAAATAGGAAGAAGGTTGATTAAAATAAACACTTTCTCTATCAGAGACAAGCCAATTTTCAGGTGCAAAAAGTATCGTGTGTTCTTTCCCTTTTTCGTCAATAGAATATTGCCTTAAAAGTCCTTTTTCTACAAAGAAGGTAAATTGACAAAATTCACTTTCTTGTAATAAAAACTCATGCTTTTTAAGGTTTTTTACTTGACAATCCTCAAGCAATAATGAAATTTTATCTTCATTAAAGTCAAGATTCTTACTTAAGAAATTTATTAAATTTTGCTTTTCCATTTTATTTCTGTCAATATAAATGAAATTGTTATCGTAGTCAATTTTTAAAGAATTTTTATTTATTCTAAGAAAGATTGAATGATGAGTTTATCAAGAGGTTTCATCAAAAACTTGAAAAATTCAATCATGTCATTTTTTTAGTTAATCAGCTGCGATTTTTTCTTGTTTAAGCTTCTTTCGAGTTTGTTTGATGGTTAATGAACTGCCATCATGGCTCCAGCCTGGAGGACCAAAAATATACATGAACTTGTCACCCCAATTTTTAGATTTCTTCATGTCATTCCAAATGTTTTTGTACTCATGTGTTAGAATCACATAGAGATTATATGAGTTTGGAGGTGTAGAAACACCATATTTTATATCAATAGATTCATCCAGTTCTTTCCATGTGCCAAAAATGCGATCAAATATATTTAGAAAACCACCGTGATTTTTATCCATATACTCAATGTTTTGAGCGTGGTGAACTTGATGCATTGTGTGCGTGTTTACAAATTTTTCAAGAAAGCCTAAATTCTTAATGTATTGTGTGTGCAATTGAAATTGCCATAAAGCTTCAATACCTAAACAAACGACAAGCATTTCTGGTGGAAAACCAATAATAACAATCCATACATAAAAGAAAGGCTTGTAAAAAATAGTAAACCAACCATTACGAACAGCAGTTCCCAGATTAAAATTATCAGAGGAATGGTGAACAATATGCGCAGCCCATAAAAATCTAACCATATGGTTTTGACGATGGAACCAGTAGTAAGTGTAATCATCTAAGAGCATACAGAATATCCAAATATACCAAGCATATCCAAAAGATTCCCAACCCATGATATTGGTGCGAACACCATCTACAATCGGGTTAAAAAGCTCATAAGCAAAATTGAAAATCAGAATCATAGAAACGGTTTTCATAAGTGCGCCGATCACAGCTGATCCTATGCCAAGCGATAAACTTGACAATAAATCTTTCCAATTATATAGCTTTTTATTGTCTCGTGTTTTGCTATACGAAAGCTCTAAGGCAATTAAGGCGATGAAAATAGGAGCACCGTAAACTAATGGGTTGGTAAGATTCATTTATTAAAAATTTTAAGTAGAAGTCTGTTGATCTTGGATCATAATTTTGGCAAGTTAAACTTTATAAATTTTTCTAAGAGGCTCAGGTATGCTAATCTTAAACACTTTTTTGTTAAAAAAAATTTATTTTTAAATGCGTGACGAAAATTGCTAGCCAAAACTTGTTAAACATCTATCTACTTTTTTCAGATTGCAACAGACTTTCTGTAACTTTCGACTTTTAAAAAATTCACTTATGACAGCAAAAGAAAAAGTTGCTTCTTTGAGAGCAGAAATGAAGAAAAATAATGTCGATGCCTTTATCATATATTCAGCCGATCCGCACATGGGCGAGTATCTACCAGCTGAATGGCAAGAAAGGACTTGGCTTTCAGGCTTTACAGGTTCGGCAGGTTTTGTGGTTGTGACTAAAGACAAAGCCGGACTTTGGACGGATGGTCGCTATTTTACGCAAGCACCTGAAGAGCTCAAAGGTTCGGGTATTGATATGTTTAAAGATGGAATTGAAGGAACGCCACATTATATTGACTGGATTATTTCAGAAACTTCAGAAAATGCAACTGTTGCTGTTAATTCGCTTGTTACTTCACATTCTAATTGGCGTCAGCTTTCGGAGAAATTAAGTAAAAACAAGCGTCTACTTAAAGATTTGCCTTTGTTAAACGATGTTTGGACGGATCGTCCTTCTCCAAGTGAAAATCCTGTTTACATTCAACCTATGGAACGTGCTGGGCAATCTGTTAGTGATAAAATCACCGCAATTCGTTCTAAAATGAAAGAGCAAGATGCTTCTATGCATATCATCTCTAGTTTAGATGATGTTGCGTGGACACTGAATTTGCGTGGTAGTGATGTCAAATGTAATCCTGTTTTTTTAAGTTACTTACTTCTTACTCAGAAAGAGACAATCTTATTTGTTGACATCAATAAACTTGATGAAGAAGCTAGACGTCAAATGAAAGAGGCTGAGGTCACATTAAAAGCTTATGATAGCTTTTTTGATGATTTAAAAAATATTAAAAACGAGCAAATTTTAATTGCGCCAAATAGTAATCAATCTGTTTTTGAGGCTGTAAAAGAAAATAACGACATCATTAAAAAGCCAGTCCCAGGGCATTTAATGAAAGCCATCAAAAACAAAACTGAACAAGAAGGTTTTGAAAAAGTGATGGTGAAAGATGGCGTTGCATTAGTGAAGTTTTTACACTGGTTTACGCATGCTGTCGGTCAAGAAGAGCTCGACGAATATGGCGTTGGTCAAAAGTTGCATGATTTTCGAGCACAAGGCGAAAACTTTATAGGTAATAGCTTTGATACGATTGTAGGTTATAAAGGAAATGGCGCAATAATTCATTATTCTGCAAAAGCTGAAGGCAGTACAAAGATTACCGATCACGGCAGTATCCTTATTGATTCTGGCGGACAATATTTAGAAGGAACAACTGATATTACAAGAACTTTTGCTTTAGGCGAAGTCACAGATGAATTTAAGAAAGATGCAACAAAAGCATTGAAAGGATTAATCCAGTTGTCATTAGTGAAATTCCCAAAAGGAACAAAAGGCGTGCAACTCGATGCTTTTGCAAGAATGCCACTATGGATGGATGGTAAAGATTACAATCACGGTACAGGTCATGGCGTTGGTAGTTTTTTAAATGTACATGAAGGACCACAAAGCATTCGTAAAGATCTGAATCCTTATGATCTTGTTGACGGCATGGTGATGTCAAACGAACCTGGTTATTACGTCGAAGGACAATACGGAATTCGTCACGAGAATTTAGTCTTAACCAAAAAATGGAAAGAAACAGAGTGGAATACTTTTTATGAGTTTGAAACCTTAACTTTATGTCCTTTCTTTAAAAACATCATCGTGAAAGAAATGTTGACAGAAGAAGAAATCAAATGGATTAATGATTACCATAAAATAGTACAAGAAAAATTATCTTCACACCTTGAAGGTGATGTTAAAACTTGGTTTGAAGATTTAGTGACACCTCTTTAAAATAAGATTTTTTAAAAATTCAAAAGGCTTATTGGAATATTTCAATAAGCCTTTTTTCATATCATATTTCAGCTTTAAAAAAAACGTATTGACAGAGCAATTAGTATGTGTTCTAGTAATCTTTAATGGTGAAAACTCCCTAATCCTTAAAACCTATCACCTAATTAATCATTCACTAAAAACTGATTATTCGAAAAATGACAACTGCCAAGCAAATCTAATAGCAAAAACTTGATATCACAGACTAGAAGTAGAATCTAAGCTTCGCAACTTACACATTCTACTAAATTCTGAACTACCGTTTCTTTTGAAACGCTCTGGCTGCGTTGATAGTAAAGCGTTTTTACTCCTAACTCCCAAGCTTCTATCGTAAGCTTATTAACGTCTTTAACTGGTAAGTTTGATGGAATGTTGATGTTTAAACTTTGTGATTGATCAATATGTTTTTGGCGTACTGCCGCTTGTTGGATAATTTCTAACTGACTGATTTCTTTAAAAGTTTTAAAGACCATTTTTTCTTTTTCGTTTAATTCTTCAAGATGCTGAACGCTACCTTGATGTAACATAATGCTGCGCCAAGTTGCTTCATTGTCAATCTCTTTTTCCTTCAGTAAAGCCTTGAGATATTTGTTTTTCCGAATAAAATTACCCTTTGATAAGCCTGCCTTAAAATAATTACTGCTAAAAGGCTCTATCCCAGGCGATGTTTGTCCTAAAATAGCTGAGGAAGAAGTAGTGGGAGCCACTGCCATAAGGGTAGCATTACGGATACCATAATTCTTCAGTAGCTCAGGCTCTCCAAATATTTCTGCTAATTTTTGTGTGGCAGTATCGGCTTCTGATCGAATATGTTCAAAAATTTTATTTGTTAATTGTTTGGCTTCTAGGCCTTCAAATGCAATCATATTCTTTTGCAAATAAGAGTGCCAGCCCATGACACCTAAACCAATTGCTCTGTGTCGCTTAGCAAAATTATGAGCAGCCTTTAAGTAATAGTTATCTTCTGTTTTTTGTATAAACTCCTGTAGAACGGCATCTAAGAAGAAAATAGCAGTTTGTACGGCATCCGTATCTTTCCATTCATCATAGAGTTCAAGATTCATCGATGAGAGGCAGCAAATAAAAGACTCATCAAAATTAGAAGGAAGCATAATCTCAGAACATAAATTACTCGCGTTAATACGCATATTATGATCTTTGTAAACCTGAGGTTTATTCCGGTTTACATTATCCGAAAATAAAATATAGGGTATACCTTTTTGTTGTCTTGCTTCCAAAACTTTTGCCCAGAGTTTGCGTTTATCCATGTCGCCATCTATCATTTCTTGCATCCAATAATCAGGCACACAAACGCCAAAGAACAAATTTTGTAGTGCATTCCCAATATCTTTTATTTGCAAAAACTCCTCAATATCAGGATGGTCAATATCTAGATAAGCAGCAAAAGCGCCACGTCTCACGCCGCCTTGCGAAATTGTGTCCATGGCAGTATCAAACAATTTCATAAAAGAAACCGCGCCGCTACTTTGGCCGTTGTCAGTAACAGCAGTTCCTCTTCCCCTTAACTCGCCAAAATAGCCAGAAGTGCCACCACCAATTTTAGTTTGCATAATTACTTCACCTAATTTGTGCGTGATTCCTTCAATATAATCAGGAACATGAACATTAAAGCAAGAAATGGGCAAACCTCTTTCAGTTCCCATATTTGCCCAAATCGGTGAACTTAAGCTCATCCACCCATTGTCGATAATCTCAATAAATTTTTCTTTTAGTTCAGGCCTAAAGAGTTGCTTGCTCGCTGCTGTAGCAATACGATCAATCGCTCCTTTTACACTTTCTCCTTTTAGTAAATAACCTCTATTTAAAATTTGCTCACTTTCATCGTTAAGCCACCATGGTTCACTCATAAGACATTGGTTTTTTTGTTGTTTTTATCTAAAGCCACAAAAGTGAAAACACCTGAAATGGATTTCTTTTGTGGGGTATTTTCATACATTTCTTCTTGAAATAAATCGACTTTCACCTTTAAGCTGGTGTTGCCAATTTCAGCAACTTCTGCTGCTAATTCAATAATCGTCCCGGCTGGGATAGGTTCATTAAAGTCAATCTGATCTGATGAGATTGTCACGACTTTCTTTCGGCTAAAACGCGTTGCCGTAATAAAGGCGACCTCATCCATCAAATTCATTGCTGTCCCTCCAAATAAAGTATCGTAATGATTGGTTGTGTTCGGAAAAACAACTTTAAAAATACTTGTACGCGATTGTGCTATTCTATTGGTAATCTCTGATGTCATCTCTCTATATTTAGAATAAATCTTCAGCATGAATACTTTTATCATGCTTTGTGTAAGCTGTTGGTCTTTTAGCAAAAAAGTCATCTAGTTCATTTGCAAAAACCTCTTCATCAAACCATTGCATAGGCTTGTATTGAACTTGAGAAATGTTGAATAATTTCGGGATACCAATTTTTTGTAGTGAGTCATCTACACGGTATTTCATGAAGTTGAGCATGTCATTCTTTGTAAAGAAATCCAGCTCTCCTTTCTCATAAATCCAATCTAGAAGTTGAGATTCGTAGTGAATGTATTTTTCAACATCTTGAGCCATTTTGGATTTAATTTTTTCGTCTAAAAATCCTTCTTCATTTATTTTATTTATTAAGTAAATACCGGCATCAGCATGATTTTGCTCATCAATAGATGTCCAAGCGATGATGTTAGAAGTGTTTTTTAGATAGCCTTTGAATCTTGTAAATGACAAGATATTTGCAAATTGTGAGAACAAGGAAGAGTTTTCAATCACAATAGTGAAAAATAGAAGTTTTGAGATAATGTCAGCATTGTTTAAAAGACTATTTTCAGTCAGCTCTATTTTTTCTTTAAACACTGGGATGTCAACAAGATTTTCAAAATCTTTTTGATAACCTAAAACCTCAATTAATCTGGCATAAGCTTCCCCGTGTCTAACTTCACATTCTGCAAAAGTAGCACCAAGATTATTAAATTCAGGTTTAGGGAAATGCCTGTACAAACCGCCCCAAAAGAGTTTGACACCAATTTCTACCTGAGCGATACTGAGTAAACTGCGTTTAACGATTTCTTGTTCTGTTTCAGAGAGATTAGATTTAAAATCTTGAATATCTGCTGTAAAGTCAATCTCTTTATGAACCCAAAAAGATGAATTCATACTTTCCACGAAGTCCATTACTTCGGGGTACTCAAAAGGTTTGTAATTTAAGCGTTTGTCAAAAATGCCCATTGTATTTAAATTTTATAAGTTTAACAATGGCACAAAAAAGGAAGAGAAAAAGGTATGAATAGCCTATTTCTGAACTTCGTTTTTTATGCGAAAACAAAATTCAAAACCAATTTGGCAGGTAATCTGGCTTACGATAATTTATCGCTTACAGTTGCGCAACAGCTTGGGATTTACACCCAATTCCCCTGTTTTCTGCCTTAAAATCAAGACAGCCAAAAAGGTATTTGCGACGAATTTATAAAACAAAATTGAATTAATGGCTATTGATTGAATCAAATTATTGAACTGAAAATTGAGAAGATAGCTCTAAAGCAATTGATGTATTCTTGAATATTTATAAAGATAATGAGGGCTAAAGCATCGGTATTTAAGTATTCAAGATTGCGTTTGTGTAATGCTAAAAGTGGAGAAATAAACCTCTAAAAAGCTATCTTATTGGAGTTTATGTTTAGACTTTAGAGCTTGTTAGCATGCATCATTATTGAGATGTAAATTTTTGATTTTATGAAAATTAGAAAAAATAGATAAAAGTGAGTAGATTATTTTATAATCTTACTCTGCCTATTGGTTGTTAATACTAGCCTTACAGTTAGAAATTGACAAAGAAAGTTATCTCTTAGCTAAAATGCTTTTTTAAATAAAAGTTAAATACTTCTCTATAACTAACTAATCGTTTAGATTTGCGGTGTAATTAGAAATAATGGCAAGAAAAAAAGGATATAACGAAGAGGCAGTTGTTGAAAAAGCTATGAACGTATTCTGGCAAAATGGCTATGAGGCAACCTCGATGCAAATGCTTGAAAAAGAAATGGGCATCAATAAGTTCTCTATATATTCAAGTTTTGGAAGTAAGCACGGATTGTTTTTAGAAAGCATAAAATGCTACAATGCCAAGACAAAAATTATTTTTGAAAAATTAGAGAAATCTTCAAATGGCATTGAAGGCATTAAACAATTTTTTTATGATTCAATTAATGTCCGCGAAGAAATAGGAAATGGGAAAGGCTGCCTGGTGACCAATACTTACTATGAGTTTTCTGAGAGCGATGATCAGTTAATAAAAGATCAGATGAAAAAGTTTATGGAAAACATCAAAAAAATCTTTATTGAAAAAATATCTGCAGATTCCAGCAAAGACAAAGAAACTGTACTCAAACAAGCTAACTTTCTGTTACTGGCAAAACACGGTTTAGCAGCAGCTTGTAGAGTCAATAATGAGAAAGAAATAGAAGATTATATTGAAATGACCTTTCAAGGTTTATAAACATTTTTTTTGCCCCAAATCTAAACGATTGTTTAGATATTTATTAATCACTAAAACAATAAAAATTATGACAACATTAAAAGTTCACAACATCGAAACTGCACCAGAAGAGAGCAAAGGCTTATTAGAGCAATCTCAAAAATCAAATGGGATGATACCCAATTTACATGGCGTATTGGCAGGTGCTCCAAAAATTCTTGAGGCTTACCAAACCTTGCATGAATTGTTTACAAAATCATCATTTAACAATGAAGAATTAACCGTTGTGTGGCAAGCCATCAATGTAGAACATGAATGCCATTACTGTGTTCCTGCACATACAGGTATTGCAAAAATGATGAAAGTAGATGACGACATCACAGAAGCACTACGTAACGAAACTCCATTGGAAGATGCAAAACTAGAAGCCTTAAGAACAATGACATTAGGCATTGTTCGTAATCGCGGAAACGTTTCTCAAGAAGATTTAGATGCTTTTTATGAAGCGGGTTATGGTGAAGCTCAAGTATTGGAAATCATTTTGGGATTGTCTCAAAAAACAATCAGCAACTATGTCAACCATATTGCAAACACCTCTGTTGATGAGCCTTTTGAGAAATTTTCTTGGAAGAAGGAAACGGACAAATAATATTAAAAAAAGGGTCAAAATAATTTAAGCCTCACTTTGTAATAAATCAATCAATAATTCAAAACAAAAACTATGTATAAAAGTTTAAAAGTAAGTGTGTTCACCGTATCCGCATTACTTCTTCTTTCATCTTGTAATTTCGGTGAATCCAAATCGTCTGAAGAAACCAAAGATGTGAAAGTAGAACAAAAAAGCGACGAAAATAGCAATCTAAAAGAAGCTCCACAATTTGAGGTGACCACCATCCAAGGGGAGCAAGTGAGTTTAAAACAATCCGTTGCAGATAACAAGCCGATAATGGTTTACTTTACTGCTTCTTGGTGCCCTATGTGTGCACAGAACTGGCCAGCCATTTCAGAGGTTTATCCTGAATATAAAGATCGTGTAAATTTTGTAGCTATTAGTATAGACCCTACAGATGATGAGGATGTGATGACAAAATTGGCTGAAGAACACAATATTGATTTCCCTTTAGTGAAAGGTACGCCACAAGTAATGTTAGACTTTGGTGTGCAAAAACAAGCCACTACAGTTGGGGTTAATAAATCGGGATCTATAACTTTTGAAGAAAGAGCCGTATTCACAGCTGATGAGTACCGTGAACTTTTTGAACAATTACTAAACTAGATGGGATTTATAGAGTTTTCTTTTTTACAAGGAGTATTGGCGTTTTTAGCTCCCTGTGCTGTTGCTTTATTGCCTGGCTATATTCTCGCCTTTATTTCTCGAAACTCAAATAGTGAATCTGCACTTTCTGCTCGTTTGGGTAGAGGATTAAAACTGGCGGGACTTAGTGTTCTAGGGATTCTTATAATCTACAGCATTGCAGGAGCAATGATTGTCTTGGCTGGTCAGGTATTAAAAGATTATATGAAGTGGATTACTATTGCTATGGGAACGATCTTGATAGTTCTTGGGGTTCTTATGGTATTGGGCAAGAGTATTTCTTTGTCTTTTAATGTTCAGAATTCCAATCCGAAAACGGAATCCATAGAAGCTTTTGTTTTTGGAGTTGGCTATGCGATTGGTGCTTTGGGATGTCTTTTCCCGCTATTTTTAATTGTAGCGACACAAGCTATGGCAGCCGAAACAATTTGGGAGGGTAGTTCCTATTTCTTAGCTTATTTTGCAGGGATGAGCGTGATGATGATTCTAACGATTCTTCTGGCAATTTTTGCCAAAGATTTCCTTCTGAAAAATTTAAGGAAAATACTTCCATATATGGAAAAAGTTACCGCCGTCTTGCTCATTATCGCTGGAGTATATGTCATCTATTACCAAATGTCATTATTTGCTTTTTAAGGCACTAGGTCTCTGTATCGTTTAAAATTAAAACTTTAAACGATACAGAGACTACTCCTATAAAACCTCCGTATTAATAATCGAATAAAAGAACATATAGCACAAAGTTTACAAAGTTGTATCGAAACCTGCTAATCTTTACCCAATAAATATCACTTAAAATCATGAAAGGAAATAGAAGAAAATTTATAAAAAACTTAGGACTTATGGGCGCAGCAGGACTCGTTACGCCAAATCTAGTATTAGGAAATTCACCAGAAAACACAACGATAATGACAAATAAAACAAGACCGAAAGTACTATTTTTTGATGTTAATGAAACCTTGCTGGATCTCACCGATATGAAACAAGAGATAAGTCTAGCTTTAAATGGCAGAGACGATTTACTGTCCTTATGGTTTACAACGATGTTACAATATTCTTTGGTAACCACCGCGAGTGGACAATACGAGCATTTTGGAAACATTGGCGCAGCAGCCTTGCAAATGGTAGCCGCAAACAATGGTATTGAAATCTCAGAAGAAGATGCTCGTAAAACCGTTGTAAATTCTTTACGCGGCTTACCCGCACATCCTGATGTAAAAGAAGCATTAGCACAATTAAAAAATGATGGTTACACCTTAGTTTCCTTTACAAACTCATCAAACGAAGGCGTGAAAAAACAATTTGAAAGCGCTGGCCTATTGGATTTCTTTGATGATAGGTTGAGTGTGGAAGATATTGGAAAATTCAAACCCTTTTCTGATACTTATGCGTGGGCTGCTCGAAAAATGAATGTAAAGCCTGCAGAGTGTATGCTAGTAGCTGCACACGGTTGGGATGTTGCAGGAGCACTTTGGGCAGGCTGGCGCGCAGCGTTTATTAGCAGACCAGGGCAACAAGCTTTTCCTTTAGCCCCAGAAACTGAAATAGCAGAGTCTGATTTACAAAAAATAGCAGATCTTTTGACTCAGTATTGATAGCTGCGATAGCGATTAATAAACAACAAAACCTAAGATTAAAAATAATTAGGTTTGCAAATCTTGAGGAGTGTTGAGTTTGAAAAAACGATTTACAAAGCAAGCATAGGCAATTAGGAAATAACAGAAATAGATGAAACAAAGAATAGCACAAATCACCTTGGTGGTAAAAAATTATGGCAAATCAGATACATAACTTACGTTTGACTTAATGCGATATGTATCCCCATGATTATAAAAATCAAACCACTTAACTTATTCATCCAAAAACTTGATTTCTGATTGCTTTGTATCTTTTGACTAAAGATGCTAGCAAATAATGACAAAAATAGAAACCAAGCCACCCCTATTAAAGCATAAGTAACTCCTAATAACAAAAAAGGGATAGGATTGTTTATTTGCTTTGCTTCAATAAATTGAGGGAAAAATGCTAAGAAGAATAATGCAACTTTTGGATTTAAAGTGTTGGTTATAAATCCGGTCCAAAATTCATTTTTTGAGTGCTTACTTACATTTTTAGTGTGTGTTGGAAAAAGAGTTTTTTTATTTTTAAACTTTAAATAACCTAAGTAAATTAAATAAGCTGCACCTAAGTATTTGATTAGTATTAACGCAAAAGCAGACTTTGCAATAAGTACCGACAGTCCCAATGCTGCAAAAAAAGTGTGAGTTAAAATCCCTGCATTTATTCCCAATGCAGCATAAATACCTGGTTTTCTGCCTTGGCTAACTGATTTGTTTAAAACAAAAATAGTGTCAATACCAGGAGTTATGATAAAGAGCAAAGCCGTTAACATAAAAGTCATTAAATTTTCAATACCCATCACATTTTATCAATTAGGATTAGCAAAATATTTTGGGCAAAAAAACAATTTTGGAAGCCGTCAAAAAATACATATTTTTGATAGACTAATGCTAAATGTGCATTAATTATGACAATTCAACAAATTAAATATTTTCTTGAGCTTGCAAAAGAACTTCACTTCTGGAATACTGCAGAAAAAGTTTTTATTTCACAATCTTCATTAAGTAGACAAATTCAAGCATTGGAGGATGAAATACAGATACAGCTTTTTGATAGAAATAAAAGAAATGTAAAACTGACCGATGCTGGGAAATTTCTTAAAGAGCATTGGACAGAGAAAATAAATGAATTTGATCAATTAATACGACAAGCAAAAAAAATTGATGAAGGAAAATCAGGAACAATAGCGATCACATACCCAGGCTCTATATCTTATAATTTTTTGCCAAACTTCTTGGAAGTTTTAAGAAGCAAATTACCGGACTTGAAAATAGATCTAACCGAACCAACAGACGAAAATCATGAAAAGCTGTTACTAGATTATCAAACAGATTTGGCTTTTAGTAGAGACAAGATTAAGAACGCTAATATTGATTCTCAAAAGCTTTACTCAGAACCAATATGTTTTGTTGTTCCGAAAAACCACAAATTAGCAAAAGGAGAAGTCACTGATTTGAATAAAGAAAAATTCATTATCTCCGGCTTACACCAAAGTACTTTTTACGCTTCTTTATTAAGATCATGGTTTTCAAAAAATGAACTTGAGCCACAAACTATAATCGAATCAGATTTTGGAGGAATGATATTAAACCTGGTTTCAAAAGAACTAGGTGTTTCTATTCTACCACTGTCTTTTCAGTCGGCACATGTTGAAAATGTTGAATTTATTGAAATGGAAGAAAAAATAGACTTGTATGTAAACTGGCGAAAGAACGAACTTAATAACACAATTAAAAAAATAATTGAACTAGCTAAAAAATTATGAAAGCTGTTTATGTTTAAGTCTCGTATCTTAAGTCCAGTTCCATCTTTTTGTGTTTTTATTCCAAAGATGAAGATATAAAACATCTTCAAAAATCAACATTAACATTTTTTTTACGTAACCAGTTAAGTTGTTTTTATATATTTGCGTAACCAATTACATAATGTGATATGAATACGGATTTTTTAATAGAAATGGGATTTCCTGGTTTAACCGGTAGACTCAAAAGACTTAATGATTTATTTGTATATCAAACCAAAGAATTTTACAAAGAAAGAGGCATAGAGATAGAGCCGAATTGGCATATGGTTTTCTCGCTTTTACAAAAGCACAAAAGCTTAACAAACACTGAAATTTCTGAGATGCTTCAACTTTCTCACCCAGCTATTGTTAAGTTGGTTAACAAGATGAAAAAAAAAGGCTATCTAAAATCTATTCAAGATCCAGATGATCAGAGAAAGTACCAAATCAGTCTTTCGAAAAAGGCAGAAAAGGAATTACCTGAAATGGAAAAATTGTGGGAATTAGGAAGTCAAGCCATAGAAGAATTATTAGGAGAAGACAATGTGCTACTAGAAAAACTATCAGTTTTAGAATCAAATATGGCTGACTTGAACTTTAAAGAACGAATGGAAAAAAAGTTAGAAGAAGAAAATTAAAAGCGAATTTATTGTCTAATAAAAAAATTAAAAAAGATGAAAATATTAATTATTGGAGGTAATGGAATAATTGGTAAAAAAGTTGTTTCCCATTTTAAAAAAGAAAACGAAGTATTAATTGCAAGCCGTCATAGCGGAGATGTTCAGGTGGATATTGCTAATAGCGATTCTATTCAGAAAATGTTTGAAGAAACCGGAAAACTTGATGCCATTATCTGCATTGCTGGAGAAGCGAAGTGGGCCGCATTTAACGAGCTAACGGAAGAAGATTATTACATTGGTCTTAAGAGCAAATTAATGGGACAGGTCAATCTTGTAAGAATTGGAAAAGAATATTTAAATCCTCAAGGTTCAATTACGCTTACCACAGGAATTTTAGCAACAGAGCCAGTGGCGAAGACGACCAGTGCAGCCATGGTGAATGGAGGGATTCACAGTTTTGTTAAAGCAGCTGTATTAGAATTTGATAATGCTATGCGGTTAAATGTCGTTTCGTCTGATATGGTTGAAGATGCTTATGATAAATATAAAGATGTATTTCCTGGGCACAATCCAGTCCCAATGAACAAGGTGATTAATGGATACGTCAAAAGTGTTAAGGGTAAGATAAATGGAGAAATCATTCAGATAAGAGGTTAACTTACTTTTCATTAGACGTAGTAAATATTCAAGAGAACCTTCTCCATCATTTACAATGAACCAAAACATTGGAATGAAACTAACAAGACTGATGAGGTGCTAGTCTCATTTTTAATTAAATCAAGTTTAAACACCACATTATAATTTAAAAATGATTAGCTAGAGCTTCATTTTATGTAACTGATTACGTAAAATGAATGAGGCTATGTCATTTTAAAGCTAAATCCTGATGCTATGATAATCAAACAAAACAGCGACAACAGGCTGGAATTTAGAGAATTAAACTCCTCATTGATTAATTGTTTAACCAGTGAATTTATTGAACCTGCAGATATTTCCGCCTCAAAGTCGATGCAAGATTTGTCTCATATTTTGAGGCTTTTAAATATTGAGTTTAACTCAAAGGCTATCTTCTCTAACAAACACTATCTGCTTTTGATCAGAGAGAATAAGATCATTGGCTATGTCATACTGAGTGATATTGTGCAAGGAGCAGAGGCAGTTATTAAGTTTCAATTTATTAATAATTATATCGATGATGATGAAATACTGCAAAGTCTTAAAGAAACTATATAGAGGGTTTTCGATAGGTTTCAGCTTGATTGACTTGTTTTTCGAATTTATAAAAACACTGGAAACAAACAGCCAGGAACAAGGATTTTAGAAATATATCAAGCATTCCCCATCGGATTTTTACATGCCGATGACAACATTGCTGAGTTTGTTATTAGAAATAGCAGATTCAGTCCAAAAGAAGATTTTTATAATTTGTGATTCTATAAGAAGCACATAAAACTCATTTTTATATGCAATTACTATTTCAATATGCTCAGCAGCTTAAAAGAGGAAAGAATACAAAAAGTATTTCCTGGAAATTAGATGCCAAAAGACTCCTATTATTTCTAGGGGTAATTTTTGTAGCTTCTAATTTAAGAGCGCCACTTACTTCTGTTGGCCCTGTGGTAGATCAAATCAGCAAGACCTTTTCACTGTCGAACACGGCTGCGGGACTAATCACGACTATTCCTTTAATTGCATTTTCGCTTTTATCTGGTGTAGTTCCTAAATTTTCAAAGAAGTATGGAATGGAGCTCGTGCTACTTTCTTCACTTATATTATTAAGCATCGGTCTCACTTTTCGTTCTTTAGGAAGCATTGTCACTTTATTTTTAGGTGCTGGCTTGGTAGGAATGGCTATTACTGTAGGAAATGTGCTTATGCCAGCTTTTATAAAAAATAATTTTCCAAATAAAGTTGGCGCTATGATGGGTATTTACTCTGTAGTGATGAATTTAACCGCTGCATTGGCTGCAGGGTTCAGTATTTCTCTAGGACAGATTACTGGATTGGGATGGAAAGGGTCTATTGGTGTTTGGCTTATCCTGGCGCTTATAAGCATTCCCATTTGGATGCCACAAGTGAAAAGTAAAAAGAAAGCTAGAAAACTTAAAGTACAGGAAGGAGGCTTTGGCACCCATCTTTATAAATCTGGTTTAGCCTGGGCGATCACTGTTTTTATGGGAGTACAATCTTTAATGTATTACTGTCTTGCAGCCTGGCTCCCCAAAATTATGCAAACCTGGGGTATGTCTGAAGGAGATTCGGGTTGGGTGTTATCTTATGTTCATTTTGCTCAACTTCCTATGGCACTTTTGGGAGCCATTATAGCAGATAAGATGAAGAACCAGAAGCTGCTTGTCGGTTCGATTGGTGTATTCTATTCTATAGGAATCATAGGTATTCTGGTTTTTAAAACAGAATATATTATACTGTGGTGTATATTAATTGGTTTGGCCAGCGGTTTAGCTTATAGCTTGTCGATGCTGTTTTTAGTTTTACGAACAAACAACACAACTCAGGCTACTGAAATGTCTGGAATGGCACAAGGTTTCGGATATTTTATCGCTGCCTGCGGGCCACCTTTATTTGGCGCTTCATTCGATATTTCGCAATCCTGGAGATTTTCATTGATTTTACTTTTAGTAATGGGTTTAGTGCTTATTTTTACAGGGATAATAGCAGGAAATGCAACTAAAATCTGTGAGTCTTGAGTCTAATAGTCTCTAAAGGTGATAAATTTTAAATTCAGAATTCTCTAAAGTTTACAACCTAAAATACGATTAACTGATTACACAAATAATCGTATCACTATTCACTAATAGCGGATTAAATGTATTTTTGAACTCTAAATTTTATTTTATGCAGCTCAATGATTTTGTTCAAAAGCAAACCGGAATTGCTTTGCCTCAATTGTCAGCAACGCTTGAATTGATCAATGCCGATGCGACAATTCCTTTTATTGCACGTTACCGAAAAGAGCACACTGGCAATCTTGATGAGGTGCAAATTGAAAATATTCTCAAGGCCAAGGAAACTTATGAAAAACTTGAAACGAGGCGCACAAGTATTCTTGAAACTTTAGAAAGTCAAGGTGATCTAACAGAAGAATTAAAACTGAATATCAAAAAAACACAAGATCTTACCAAGCTTGAAGATCTTTATTTGCCTTATAAAAAGAAACGAAAAACAAAAGCTGATGTTGCCCGTCAGCAAGGTGTTGAGCCTTTAGCAAAAATGATCATGGCACAGCAAAATTTAGATTTAAATCAAATTGCTAAAAAATATATTTCAAAAGATTTAAAATCTGTTGATGAAGTTCTTGAAGCTGCAAGACTTATTATGGCTGAATGGATTTCTGAGCGTTTGTCAGTCAGAGATTTTTTACGTTATCAATACGCTAATCATGCATTGATTGAAACGAAAGCCATCAAAACCAAAAAGGATGAACCTAAAGCACAAAAGTTTGTTGATTATTTTGATTGGTCAGAGCGGTTGAAAAATATACCTTCTCATCGATTTTTAGCCATACAACGTGCCGAAAAAGAAAGCTTTATCAGGGTTAAATTACAACTTGATGATGCTTATATTTTTTCTAAAATTGAAGAAAAACTCATCAAAAGTGAATCAGATGAAGCGGAACAAATTCGTTTATCTCTTCAAGATGCTTTAAAAAGATTGCTGCTACCTTCCTTGAGTAATGAAGCATTACAAAATTCTAAAAAAGAAGCAGACGAAGCTGCTATAGATGTTTTTGCTAAAAATCTGAAACAGCTTTTATTAGCGCCACCATTAGGTGAAAAAGAAGTCTTGGCAATAGATCCAGGCTTTAGAACAGGCTGTAAAGTTGTTTGTTTAGATGCTGAAGGAAATTTAAAACACAACGAAACTATTTTTCCGCATGCACCTCAAAATAAATCTAAAGAGGCTATCAAAAAAATCAGCACTTTAGTTGAAGCTTATAAAATTAAAGCCATCGCTATTGGTAATGGTACAGCCTCTCGTGAAACAGAAGCTTTGGTCAAACGTATTTATTTCAAGCATGCGCCTGAGGTTTTTGTGGTAAGTGAAGCTGGTGCTTCAATTTATTCTGCGTCTTCAATTGCACGAGAAGAGTTTCCAAATTACGATGTCACTGTGCGTGGAGCAATTTCCATTGGTCGACGTTTACAAGATCCTTTGGCTGAGCTAGTCAAAATTGATCCTAAATCCATTGGTGTTGGCCAATATCAACATGATGTTGATCAATCTCAGTTGAAGAAAAGCTTGGATCGTGTTGTCGAAAGTTGTGTTAACTCTGTTGGAATTAATCTCAATACAGCAAGTTATTCTTTATTGAGCTATGTCTCGGGAATCGGTTCTGGTTTGGCTAAAAATATTGTTGATTACCGACAGGAAAATCAGGGTTTTAAATCGCGTGCTGAACTCAAAAAAGTAAAGCGTTTAGGCGATAAAGCTTATCAATTGTCCGCAGGTTTTTTAAGAGTTAAAAATTCTAAAAATCCTTTAGATGATTCTGCTGTTCATCCAGAACAATATGATGTTGTCAAAAAAATGGCAAAAAGTGAAGGCTTAAAAATTGAAGATTTAATCGGCAACAAATCGGTTTTGTCACAAATTGATTTTGAGAAATATCAGACAGATGAAGTTGGACTTTATAGCCTTCAAGATATCATTAATGAATTAGAAAAAGCAGGTTTAGATCAACGGGAAACGGCAAAAGCTTTTGCTTTTAATCAAAATATCAAGACGATTGAAGATTTGGAAGAAGGACAGCTGTTACCAGGAATCGTCAATAATATCACCAACTTTGGTTGTTTTGTTGACCTTGGTATTAAAGAAAGTGGTTTGATTCATGTCTCCAATCTGGCTGATGAATTTGTGAAAGATGTGAATGCGCATGTAAGTTTGCACCAGCAGATTTTGGTTAAAGTTTTAGATGTTGATATCAACCGAAAAAGAATTCAATTGAAATTAGAAAAGACCTTATCCTAAGTTTACTTTTCAAAAGTCTATTTTTGTAGAAAATATTTAGAAGTGAGTGATCAAAATTTTGATGTGATTATTGTTGGAGGTGGCGCTTCAGGTTTTTTTGCAGCTATTAATTTAGCGAAAAAGAAACCTGATTTAAAAATTCTGATTCTAGAAAAGACTAAAAAATTTTTAAATAAAGTCAAAATTTCGGGCGGAGGTCGATGTAATGTAACGCACGCTGAATTTCTTCCGAAAGAATTGTCTAAAAACTATCCGCGTGGTGAGAAAGAATTGCGAGGTCCTTTTCATCGATTTATGACAGGCGATATGATGGCGTGGCTTGAAGAAAGAGGTGTTGAACTCAAGATTGAAGAAGACGGCCGAATTTTTCCAACTTCAGATGATTCTCAAACAATTATTGATTGTTTTTTAAGCGAAGCTCATAAATATAAAGTTGATTATAAAACCTCTCAAGCCGTCAAATCTATTGAAAAAATAAATGATTCATGGTCTGTTAAAACAACTCAAGAAAATTATTCAACTGAGTATTTAATTATTGCTTCAGGGAGTAGCCAACAAATGTGGAAGCTTATGAGAAATCTTGGACATCAGATTATAGAAGCTGTTCCTTCGCTATTTACATTTCATATTGAAGATGCTTTGCTAAAAGGTTTACAAGGTTTAGCTCTGCCGACTGAAGTGAAAGTTTATGAAGGGAAACGCTTAGTTTTAAGCTCAGATGGCGATACCTTAATCACACATTGGGGATTGAGCGGTCCAGCCATTTTAAAACTTTCTGCCTGGGGCGCACGTGAGTTAAATCAACTGAATTATCAGTTTCAACTTCGGGTCAATTGGCTACCTCAGCATTCAACGGAATCTTTATCAGATTTACTGACAGGGCAACAAAAAGATTTTCCTAAAAAACAGATGTCAACTTTTTCAATTGAAAATTTACCTAAGCGTTTTTGGTTAAAGGTTCTTCAGAAATCAAATATTGAAGAAACACAAAAGTGGGCAGATTTATCAAAGAAAAATCAAACTGATATTATTTCAGTTCTTCTCAATTCAAAATTAAAAGTGACAGGCAAAAGTACTTTCAAAGATGAGTTTGTCACGGCAGGCGGAGTTGAATTAAAGGAAATTGATTTCAAAACTTTTGAAAGTAAGTTGCATCCTCAACTTTATATTATTGGTGAAGCACTTAATATTGATGCGATTACAGGTGGTTTTAATTTTCAGAATGCCTGGACAAGCGCTTACCATGTTGCAGAAACAATTGCCGAAGCTTAAATTTTAAAAAGAATTCAGTCGCCAAATTTCAAAGTTAAGTGCAGCCGCAAACAAAATCCAAATGATATACGGAATGAGTAAATAAGCAGCGGGTTTATAAACCACTTTAAACCATTTATAAGTTAGCAAAACAAGTGCAATAAGCGAAATAATAACGATAAGTCCGAAAATAGGAGACTTTAGACCAAAAAATGCAATTGACCATAAAGCATTAAGCAAGAGTTGGAAGCCAAAATGATAAATGGCCGTTTTTACCCATAAATGATACAAACCTTTATACCAAACTAAAGCCACTGAAACTCCCATCATGATATAAAGCACAATCCAAACAGGAGCAAAAAGCCAAGGTGGAGGATTGAAAAATGGTTTTTCTAAAGTTGAAAACCAAGTGTTGACTGAGCTTTGTGTAGCCACAGAAGCAATGAGCCCAACTCCGAGACATATCAGGATAGAAATGATAATTTTGAGAGTGAGTTTTTGTCTCATGGATTTCTTTTGGGTAAGCAAAATAAAAATTTAAAATCTTTCTCACAATAAAATTTGTTAGGGTCTATTATCTTTGCGTAAAATTATTTTATGCAAAAGCCAGAATTTGTTTGTCATAAAAAAGCTAGATATTTATTAGGACAAAGCTTTTCAGCTTCGGCGCCAAGTAATATCGCTTTGGTTAAATATTGGGGGAAGTATGGCGAGCAATTGCCGACTAACACTTCAATTAGCTTTACTTTAAACGCTTGTAAAACTGATACAAAATTGGTTTTTAAATCAGAAAACAAATCTAATGATTTTGTATTTGATGTTTTTTTTGAAGGTGAAAAATCTGAAAATTTTAAGCCGAAAATCAAATCTTTTTTTGAAAGAATAGAAGCTTATGTTCCTTTTTTGAAACAATATGAATTAGAGATTCACACAAGCAATACTTTTCCGCATAGTAGTGGTATTGCCTCTTCAGCAAGCGGAATGGCTGCTTTATCAAAAGCGATAATGGAAGCCGAAAAGTCCTTTAGCCAACCTACTGAAGAATATGCACAACTCAAAACTTCATTTTTGGCACGCTTAGGTTCTGGAAGTGCTTGTAGAAGTACATCTGGCGATTTGGTAGTTTGGGGTGAGCATTCAGAAATTCCTGAAAGTTCAAACTATTATGGTATTCGATATAACCAAGCTTTACATCCGAACTTCAAAGATTTTCAGGATTATATTTTACTAGTTGATAAAGATCAGAAACAAGTGAGCAGCAGTGTTGGTCATAATTTAATGCATGATCATCCATTTGCAGAGCAGCGTTTTAAGCAAGCTAATCAGCATATCACAGCTATGCAATCTGTTTTAGCCTCTGGCGATTATGAGCGTTTTTTTAAAATTGTAGAGTCAGAAGCTCTAAGTTTACACGCCATGATGATGACGAGTCAGCCTTATTTTATTTTGATGAGACCAAATACTTTGGAGATTATTGAACGCATTTGGAAGTTTAGAAAAGAGACTAAACTCCCTCTAGGTTTTACTTTAGATGCAGGTGCAAATGTGCATTTGTTATTTTCAACTTCTGTGAAAACTGAGGTTGAGAATTTTATAGAAAATGAATTAAAACAATTCTGCCAAGCTGAAGAATATATCAAAGATTACGTGAACATCAAATAACAGACTGTTAATTAATCAAGTAAAACTTTGCTATACTTTAAGAAATATTTAATTTTGACGCAACTAACCACGAAAATTCAAACACTATGAAGGGTCCATTATTTTATTCGAAAATACTACTTTTTGGTGAATACGGAATTATTAAAGACTCCAAAGGTCTATCAATTCCTTATAATTTCTATAATGGAGCTTTAAAAGTTGATGATAATCTTGATGGAAAAGCGAAAAAATCCAATCAAGAATTATTGAAATTTGCTAGCTATCTTGAAGAGGTTAGTAATGATTCTGAGAGCGAAGTCACTTTTGATATTGATAAATTAAAATCTGATGTTAAAGCAGGTTTGTATTTTGATAGTAGCATTCCTCAAGGTTATGGTGTTGGGAGTAGTGGTGCTTTAGTTGCTGCAATTTATGATAAATATGCGCTCAACCGAATTACAGTTTTAGAAAATCTTGGACGAGAAAAACTTTTAAAGCTGAAAAGAATTTTCTCAAAAATGGAATCTTTCTTTCATGGCAAATCATCAGGTCTCGATCCTCTCAACAGTTATTTAAGTTTACCAATTTTAATCAAATCTCATGAAGATTTGGAGCCAGCAGGCATTCCTTCACAAACGGCTTCAGGTAAAGGCGCAGTTTTTCTTTTAGATAGCGGTATTGTCGGTGAAACTGCACCAATGGTCAGCATATTTATGGAAAACATGAAGCAAGAAGGCTTTAAAAACATGATTAAAGATAAATTTGTCAAGCATACTGATGCTTGTGTTGACGATTTCTTAAAAGGTGATTTTAAATCATTATTTACGAATGTCAAAAATTTATCAAATGTTGTCCTAGATAATTTTAAACCGATGATTCCTCAAAAATTTCATGAATTATGGAAAAAAGGAATTGATACAAATGCTTACTATCTTAAACTTTGCGGTTCTGGCGGAGGTGGCTATATTTTAGGTTTTACTGAAGATTTTGAAAAAGCACAAAAAGCTTTAGGTGATCACAAATTAGAGGTGGTTTACACATTTTAGATACTTAAAAAAGATGGCTTCAGGAAGCAGGAAAATAATTCTAAAATTTTTCAGTCTTTTTTCCGTTGTTAGAGGCTACAATATTCTTGTTTTAGTGATTGCGCAATATTTGGCTTCCATGTTTATCATGGCACCTGATATTCCTATTCGTGATGTTGTTCTTGATTCTAATTTATTCCTTATCGTTTTGTCGAGTTCATTGGCAATTGCCTCAGGGTATATTATCAATAATTTTTACGACTCAGAAAAAGATTTAATCAATAGGCCACAAAAGACTTTGTTGGATAATTATGTGAGTCAAAACACGAAATTAGGAGTTTATTTTTCATTGAATTTTCTGTGTGTTATTTTAGCGAGTTATGTTGCTTTTAAAGCTGTGATTTTCTTCTCGGTCTATATATTTCTTTTATGGTTGTATTCTCATAAACTAAAGAAGTATCCTTTCATCGGAACCTTGACAGCATCTTTGTTAGCAACGCTTCCTTTCTTTATTATTTTTGTTTACTATCAGAATTTTGCACCTGTTATTTTTATTCATGCGTTTTTCTTATTTCTTTTAATAAGCATCCGTGAATTAGTGAAAGATCTTGAAAATTTGAGAGGTGATTTTGCGCAATCATATTATACCATTCCTGTTATTTACGGAACGCAGTTTACACGAAAGCTGATCACATTTTTAGTGCTCTTGCTTTTTATTCCTGCCTTTATCTTAATTAACTTTTATGATATTGGTTTGATGCTGTATTATTTTGTTTTTACAGTCTTATTTTTTATTGCTTTTATCATCAAATTATGGAATTCGATACATCGTCACGATTATGTTTTACTTCATAATTTCTTGAAATTTCTGATTGTTTTAGGGATTTTTAGTATTGCATTAATTGATATCCAGCAAGTTATTAAGCGTTTATTCTAAGATTAGAGTTGTTATTCTTCATTATTAAATCTTACATTTGCAAAAAATTGAGAGAATGAATAAACGTAAATCAAATTCTAAATCAAATCAGTCAAAGAAAGGCGGTAAAAAGAATTTGAAGCAAGTCAAGGTTGATAAACAGATCAAAGACCCAAATGCTGGTATGCGTCTGAATAAGTATATTGCCAACTCTGGCGTGTGCTCGCGACGTGATGCTGATATCTATATACAAGCTGGAAGTGTGACTGTCAATGGTGAAGTTGTCATTGCAATGGGACATAAAGTAAAACTTGACGATGAAGTCAAGTTTGACGGGCGTCGAATTAATCCTGAACCAAAAGAATATTTCTTATTAAATAAACCTAAAAGTGTTTTTACAACAGGGAGTTACCGAAATAATAATATGACGGTTTTAGATATGGCTGCACGTGTAACGAAAGCACCTGTAAAACCTGTGGGAACTTTAGAAAGTTCTGCAATGGGATTATTATTAATGACGAATGACGGAACTTTAGCTAAGAAATTGGCAAACATGAAGTCTGGGATTTCACAGATTTATGATGTTGAATTGAAGAAGCCTTTAGATCACGCACATTTACAGCAAATAAAAGATGGTGTTCTTATTGAAGGTTACAAAGTTTATATTGAAGATGTGAGCTATGTGGATAATAAATCTAAAAAACATGTGGGTATCGAATTAAAAAGTCAACGTCCAAAAATCATCCAAAAAATATTCACGAAATTAGGTTATGAAATTCATAAGCTTGATCGTGTGCTATATGCGAATTTAACAAAAAAAGATTTGCCACGTGGCCGTATGAGACCATTGACGAAACAAGAAATTATTAATCTTGGAATGTTATAAAAATCCATTAAATTGAAGAATAAAAAAAGAGTCATTTTCAACTGAAAATGACTCTTTTTTTGTAAGTTAAGATTAAGAGATTAATCTCTTAAAACACTTCTAGAAATGACAACTTTCTGTATTTCTGAAGTTCCTTCATATATTTGAGTGATTTTTGCATCACGCATCAATCTTTCGACGTGATATTCTTTTACATATCCATTACCACCATGCACTTGTACAGCTTCTGTTGTCACATCCATCGCGACTTGAGAAGCGTATAATTTAGCCATTGCACCTGATAAGTCATAGTTTTCGCCATTGTCTTTATCACAAGCAGCCTTCATGACTAAGTGACGAGCCGCTTCAATATGTGTGTGCATATCAGCAATTTTGAATGCAATTGCTTGGTGATTCATAATTTCTGTACCAAAAGCTTTTCTTGTTTTTGCATATTCTTTTGCTAACTCATAAGCGCCAGATGCAATCCCTAGAGCTTGAGCAGCAATACCGATGCGACCGCCAGAAAGCGTTTTCATGGCAAATTTAAAACCAAATCCATCTTCACCAATTCTATTTTCTTTAGGAACTTTAACATCATTAAAGTTTAATGAATGCGTATCGCTTCCACGAATTCCCATTTTTTGTTCTTTAGGACCAACTTCAAAACCTTCCATACCTTTTTCAACGATAAAAGCATTGATGCCTTTATGTTTTTTCTCTCTATCAGTTTGAGCAATCACAAGGTAAATATCAGCTGAATTCCCGTTGGTAATCCAGTTTTTAGTTCCATTGATGACGTAATGATCACCTTTGTCAATTGCAGTTGTTTTTTGTGAAGTTGCATCACTACCAGCTTCAGGTTCACTTAAACAAAATGCACCAATTTTTTCGCCAGTCGTTAATTTTGAAAGATATTTTTTCTTCTGCTCTTCAGATCCGTAAGTGTCAAGACCCCAACAAACCAAAGAGTTGTTAACAGAAACAACAACAGATGCTGATGCATCTACTTTAGAAAGTTCTTCCATTGCAAGAACGTAAGAAACGGTGTCCATTCCGCCACCGCCGTATTCAGGAGAAGCCATCATTCCAAGAAATCCAAGTTCACCAAGTTTACTGATTTGCTCTTTTGGGAATTCTTGTTTCTCATCTCTCTCGATAACTCCTGGAAGGAGCTCATTTTTAGCAAAATCACGCGCCGCTTGGCGAATCATTTCATGCTCTTCTGTTAGCTTAAAATCCATGTGTTAAAATTACTTTTAATTAGTTTCGCAAATATAGTGAGAACCTATGTAATATTTAGCAAGTATTAAGTACTTTTACGAATTGTTGAATGAAATTTAAATAAATGTTGTTTTTTTGGGGGATTCTGTAAAGAAATATCACGTGCTAGGCGCTATGTCTGGAACTTCATTGGACGGCTTAGATCTTCTCGAAGTTGTGTTTTTCTTCAACCAAAACACAAATTCTTGGTCTTATCAACTCAAATCATCCGCGACTTATTCTTACTCCAAAAAGATAAAAGAAAAACTGTCAAATGCTCATCAATATAAACATGAAGATATTGAGAAATTAGACAGAGAATATACGCAAGTTTTGGCCGATATGATGAATCGGTTTATCAGAGAAAATCAAGTTGAAAAACTTGATTTTGTTGCTTCTCACGGACACACAATCTTTCATCAACCCGAAAATAGATACACTTTACAAATCGGAAATCGACCAGAATTAAGTCGATTAATTCAACAAAATGTCATTTGTGATTTTCGAGTTCAAGATGTTGAGTTAGGTGGTCAAGGCGCACCATTGGTACCTATTGGCGATAAATTGTTGTTTTCAGAATATGAGGCTTGCTTAAATCTTGGAGGTTTTGCCAATGTTTCTTTTCAAAAAAAGGAACAAAGAATTGCTTATGATGTTTGCCCTGTAAATAAAGTACTCAACTTATACGCAAGCCAGTTAGGTTATGATTTTGATGAAAACGGGAAGATAGCTGAAAGAGGAAAGGTTCATCAAGATTTATTATCAAAACTTGACAGCTTGGCTTTTTATCGACAAAAACCACCTAAATCTCTGGGTGTTGAATGGTTAGATAAAGAGATTTTCCCTTTAGTTGATGGATATCATATGAATGTTGAAGATAAAATCTCAACATTTACACAGCATACTATTAATCAGTTAAGTCAATCTTTAAAAGGAATGAAAAAGATTTTTGTGACAGGTGGTGGTGCGTATAATAATTTTCTGATTAAAGAATTAAGTGGAAAGATAAAAGGTGAGATAATATTGCCTTCAAAGGAACTTATAGAATTTAAAGAAGCATTGATTTTTGCTATGATGGGCGTTTTGTATTTCAGGAATGAAAATAATATTCTTGCTGAAGTTACTGGCGCTTCAAAAGATCATTCAAGTGGAAAATATTTTGGAATAACTAAATAAAAGTAAACCTAAAATGAAAAATCTCTTAAAAAAGTTTGAATCAAAAGAGCCTGAAATTGTTTTTCAGTGGATAGATTCAGAAACAGAAGCAGAAGGTTGGGTTGTTATTAATTCTTTACGAGGCGGAGCCGCAGGAGGTGGTACACGTATGCGCAAAGGGCTAGATAAAAATGAAGTTTTATCATTAGCCAAAACAATGGAAATCAAATTTACAGTTTCTGGGCCTGCTATTGGCGGAGCAAAATCAGGTATTAATTTCGACCCAGATGATCCAAGAAAAGCTGGCGTTTTAGAGCGTTGGTTTAGGGCTGTTTCACCAATGTTAAAAAGCTATTATGGAACCGGTGGTGATATGAATGTTGATCAGATTCATGAAGTGATTCCTAATATTGAAAAATATGGTGTATGGCATCCACAAGAAGGTGTCTTTCAAGGGCATTTTCAAACAACAGAAACTGACAAAATCAGTAGAATTGGTCAGTTAAGAAGCGGAGTTTCCAGAGTTGTAGAAAACCCTGACTACACACCAGATCAATTTAGACAATATACCGTGGGAGATATGATTACTGGCTATGGTGTATCAGAGTCAATCAAGCATTTTTATAATATTTATAAAAGCTCTGTCAAAGGCAAGAAAGTTATTATTCAAGGTTTTGGAAATGTTGGTTCTGCAGCGGCTTATTATTTAACTGCTTTAGGTGCAAAAGTTGTCGGTATTATTGATAAAGATGGCGGTCTTATTGAGAAAGAAGGTTTTTCTTATGAAGAGATGAAGCATTTATATTTAAACAAAGATGGTAATACTTTAAAAGCAGACAATATGCTCAGTTTTGATGAGGTTAACTCTCAAATTTGGTCGATTGGTGCTGAGGTTTTTGCACCTTGTGCTGCTTCTCGAATAGTTACAAAAGATCAAGTTAATCAAATGATTGAACATGGTCTTGAAGTGATAGCAAGTGGGGCGAATGTTCCTTTTGCTGATAAAGAAATTTTCTTTGGTTCCATTATGGAACATGCAGATCAAAACATCAGTTTAATACCAGACTTTATTTCAAACTGTGGTATGGCAAGAGCTTTTGCATATTTTATGGGTGAAAAAGTTCAGATGACTGATGAAGCCATTTTCAATGATACTTCAATCACTATTAAAAACGCTATTCAAGATATTAAAAATAAAAATTCTGATTTAAATAACATCAGTAAAACTGCATTTGGAATCGCATTAGAAAAACTTTTATGAGCTAATTAAATGACAACAATTTTAATTTTAGCCTTTGTGCTTGGCTATCTAGCAATCACATTGGAACATCCATTAAAACTGGACAAAGCAGTTCCTGCTTTACTCATGGGAACATTTATGTGGGCAGTACTTGCGATAGGTTTTAACTACGGCTGGTTTGATATCATTAACTATAAAGGTGATGTTTTTAGTTTAATTGAAGGACCATCAGAATCTGATAGTTATGGTTTTACTAAAAATTTGATGCATCATTTCAGTAATATAGGTGAGATATTATTTTTCTTAATTGGTGCCATGACGATTGTTGAAATCATTGACTTACATCGTGGTTTTGGTATTATCAAAAAAGTGATTAAGCCAAAAAGTAAAAAACAATTACTTTGGATTTTAGGTATTTTAGCCTTCTTTTTATCTGCAGTGATTGACAACTTAACGGCTACAATTATTCTCATTACCTTATTAAGGAAAATTATCGTTTGGCACAAATACCGCGTTTGGTATGCAGCGATGATTATTATAGCTGCAAACGCAGGTGGTGCTTGGTCGCCTATTGGTGACGTGACAACAACCATGTTGTGGATTGGTAACAAAGTGACGGCAGTTGGCCTTTCAGAATATGTTATTGTCCCGTCTATTATTTGTTTTGTTGTGCCGTTTTTTATCGCAACCAAGATGAAACCCTTTAGGGGAAAAGCCATGCGTCGTGAGATGATTACTGATGAGAAAACAGAGCGTTTACTCAGTAGTAAAACAATGCTTTACATTGGGTTAGGAGGAATAATTTTTGTTCCTATTTTTAAAGCAATTACAGGATTACCACCTTATTTAGGAATGATGTTTAGTTTAGGTATTGTTTGGTTATTCTCAGAATATGTGAAACCTGTGAAAAACCTCCCTAAAGATCAAAAGCACTTATACTCAACAAACCGAGCTTTATCTAAAATAGAATTTTCAAGTATTTTATTTTTCTTAGGTATTTTACTTGCCGTTGCGGCTTTAGAAAGTACTGTTTACGGAAGTATTTCTGGTATTGAAGTCGGAACTTTACGCTATGCAGCAGAGAGTATTTCAAATGCAATTCCTAATATGGATGCTGTTGTCATTCTTCTGGGAATGTTATCGGCACTTATTGATAACGTTCCGATGGTTGCGGCCACAATGGGAATGTACACTTTTGAAACTGATAGCCCAATTTGGCACTTTATCGCTTATTCTGCTGGGACAGGAGGAAGCTTATTAGTGATTGGTTCTGCAGCTGGTGTTGCAGCAATGGGTATCGAAAAAATTGATTTCATTTGGTATCTCAAAAAAGTCAGTTGGCTCGCGCTTGTCGGATTTTTGGCTGGTGCAGGTGTCTTTATGCTGATAGAAAAATTCTTATATGCATAAATAATCCAAAATATATTGAGTTCATTTAAAAGCTTTGCATCAACCAATTTGGTGTAAAGCTTTTTTATTTGGCCTTTTATTTCTTTTAAAATCTATCTTACTATCTCTTGATAAAAAATCTTGTTAACCGAGATTATTTGTTATAACTTTGAACGATAATCCTTTCTCCATGAAAAATCTTTTCCGTTTTCTTTTACTAAGCATATTTTTAATTTCAATTTCATGTCAAGACAAAACACCGTCTGAAACTGATAATTTATTTAAGTTCAAAGAATTTATTTCTTATCACACGCAAGGCAGAGTTTCCATTGCAAAACCTATCAGAATTAATTTAGCTCAGCCTTTAGAGCAATATGAATTGAATCAAGAAATTCCAGCAAGTTATATAGAAATTTCTCCTAATATCAAAGGGAAATTATATATTGAAAACAATAATTCTTTAGTTTATCAACCCGATGAAAACCTAAAACCAAATACTGAATACCAAGTCACATTAAAATTAAGTGAGCTTTATGATGACATAGATGATGATTTTAAACAATTCAGCTTTAGCTTTAAAACAATTCAGCCAAATTTTAAAGTCAACCTCGGGAGCTTACAATCTTATTCTAAAGAATGGCAGTACGTGACAGGCGACATAGAAGCTTCGGATATAATCGATTTTTCTAATGCTAAGAAACTCATCAAAGCGTCTCAAGACAAGAAAAGCCTTTCTATAAAGTGGCAAGATAAAGTTGAAAATGGAAATTACTTTAGATTTACGATCGACAGCATTAAGCGACAAGTTGATGATTCTCAAGTAAAGATTGAATGGGATGGTAAAGCGATTGATGCTGATCATAAAGGTCAAAACTACTATGATATTCCTGGTCAAAATAATTTTACCATTATTGATTTTAAAACAAATTTGACTCAACAGAGTTCGTTAGCAATTAACTTTTCAGATCCGCTTGATGAGAATCAAAATTTTAAAGGATTAATTACCATTAAAGATCAAAATAACTTAAGATTTGAAGTTGATGGAAATGTCCTCAATGTTTATCCTTCAACTCGAATAACAGGAAATGTTAGTATCAATATTTTTAAAGGCATAAAAAATATCTCTGGCTATTCGCTAAAGAAAGATTTCTCAGAAAGTGTGTCTTTTGAACAACTAAAACCTGCGGTACGTTTACTTTCTAAAGGGGTTATTTTACCAAGTTCAGTATCTACGCCTATCTATTTTGAAAGTGTCAATCTTTCAGCTGTTGATGTTCGTGTTATCAAAGTTTTTGAAGATAATATGTTGCAATTTCTTCAATCTGGTAATTTAAATTCACAAAACAATTATAACATTCGACGTGTTGGTCGACGAATTGCTAAAAAAACAATCAATCTTTCTCATGAAAACGATTTGGAATCTAATTCATGGAAAGCACATGCGATTAATATTTCAGATTTTATAAAAGCTGATCCAGGTGCGATGTACCAAATTGAAATCAGCTTTAAAAAAGAATACAGCAATTACGAATGTACTGAAACAAATCATTCGACAGAAAATGAAGAAATCAATGAGACAAACTTCACTTCAGTAGAAGAAGAGCTTGAAGAACAGTATTGGAATAATGAAATTTATGATTGGCGAAACACACCATATAATTGGCAAGAGCGAGACAATCCTTGCGATCTTTCATATTATGACGAAGATCGTTTTGCTAGCATCAATGTTTTAGGATCAGATTTGGGACTTATTGTAAAAGAAAGCAATAATCGCTCTTATCATTTTGCAACAACAAACCTCATCACAGCTCAACCAGAAGGTGGCGTCACTGTTGAATTATATAATTTTCAGCAACAGCTCATTTCTTCAATAAGAACGAATCAAGAAGGCTTTGCACTAAGCGATAATTCAGAAAAAGCAGCTTTCGCTATTGCGCGCCAAGGACAAAATTATGCTTATGCCAAACTTGATGGTGGAAATGCACTTTCGTTGAGCAAATTTGATGTTTCTGGGAAAATTCTAAAAAAAGGTTTAAAAGGTTTTATTTATGCTGAAAGAGGTGTGCACCGACCAGGAGACACCATTCATTTAACTTTTGCATTAAACGACAAAGCGAATCCTTTACCTGAAAATCATCCTGTCAAATTACAAGTGAAAGATGCTCGTGGAAAATTAGTGAAGCAAGAAGTTCTCAGCGAGAATAAAGATTCTCAAAATGCTAAAAATGGCTTTTATTATTTTCCTATTATAACTGAAGATTCTTCGCCAACAGGGAATTGGAATGCGACTGTTTTTGTCGGTGGTGCAAGTTTTAGCAAAACAATTCGTGTTGCAACAGTAAAGCCAAACCGACTTAAAATAGCTTTGGACTTTGATGATGAAATATTAGATGCTAGCAAAGCTATTTCTGGAAAACTCAGTTCAACATGGTTGCATGGTTCACCCGCGAGAAATTTAAAAGCTGAAATGGAAGTGACTCTAACTTCTCAAAACAATGCTTTTGAAGAATTTCCACAGTATAATTTTACGGATCCTGTTCGAGATTTTGAGAAAATTGAAATGCCAATTTTAGAAAGTCAACTTTCAGAAAAAGGAGAAGTTAATTTCAGTAAAAATATTAATCTTAATAAAAATGCGCCAGGGATGTTGAAGGCAACTTTCCTGACAAAAGTTTTTGAAGGTGGCGGAGATTTCTCTATCGATGTTTTTTCAAAGAAATTAGCACCTTATAATTATTTTGTTGGACTCTTAACGCCAGACCCACATCAATATGGTGCTTATTACACTGATGAAAATACTGTTTTCGATGTGCTTTCTGTAAATGCGCAAGGTGAACTTGCTGGCAATAGAGAACTTGAAGTCAAAGTTTTTGAAATCGAATGGCGTTGGTGGTGGAGTCGTGGAAAAGACAATTTATCTCGTTACGACAATACCAATACTTACAAGCCAGTTAAGGAATTTACAGTCACGACTAATGCCGAAGGTAAAGGGCAATTTACAGTGAATATTCCTGAGCGTCAAAGTGGGCGCTATCTTATTCGTGTGATTGATAAAGTTTCAGGACATGCAACAGGAGAAACTGTTTATTTTTATAGAAACTGGTCTAAAAGGCCAACAAGCGGCGATGCAGAGAGTGCAAAAATGTTGGTTTTTTCTTCAAATAAAGATTCTTACAAAGTTGGTGAAGATGCTGTGATTACTTTTCCTTCTGGAAATAAAGGTCGTGCATTTATCAGTATTGAAAACGGAACAGAAGTTATCAGCAAACAATGGGTTGATACGCAAAAAGGTGAAACTCAAGTTTCAATTCCGCTCACTGAAGAAATGGCACCTAATGTTTATGTCAATATTTCTTTGATTCAACCACACGAACAAACCAAAAATGATTTGCCAATCCGTCTTTATGGGATTATTCCGTTAATGGTTGAAAATCCGAATACTAAATTAAATCCTGACATTGAAATGCCTCAGGTTTTAAAACCAGAACAAAAATATAGCATCAAAATCTTTGAGAAAAATGCTAAAGAAATGACTTATACTTTAGCCGTTGTTGATGAAGGTTTACTTGATTTAACCAGATTTACAACGCCTAATATTCATGCTGCTTTTTATGCGCGAGAAGCTTTGGGCGTCAAAACTTTTGATGTTTTTGATGATGTTATCGGTGCATTTTCTGGAAGTGTCGATCAAATTTATGAAATTGGTGGTGGTGATGCTGCAGCTGGTGCTAAAAATAGAAAAGCTGATCGCTTTAAACCAGTTGTGACTTATTTAGGGCCTTTTCATCTTCAAAAAGGAGAAACGCAAAGGCATGATTTATACATGCCAAATTATGTAGGTTCGGTGAGAATGATGGTGATTTCAGGGGATCATAAAAAAGCAGCTTACGGAAAAGCAGAAAAAACAGTTCCAGTGAGAAAACCTTTAATGGTGCTTGCTTCATTACCAAGAAAATTATCGCCAGGTGAAAAAGTGACACTTCCCGTAACTGTTTTTGCGATGGAAGAAAAAGTGAAAAATGTGTCTGTTCGCATCAAAGAAAGCGAAGCTTTTTCACCGATTGGTTCAACTTCTAAAAATATTTCATTTAATGAAGTTGGTGAACAAATTGTGAATTTTGAGTTTGAAGTGAAAAACGCAAATCAACCTCAGAATTTTCAAATTTTTGCCTCTGGAAATGGAGAAAAAGCAAAAACATCGATTGAGATTGATGTTGAAAACCCAAATCCTATTTCTCAGATTTCCAACACTTATATACTGGAAGGTGATGAAGTAAAAGAGATTAATTTTGAAACTTTTGGAATTGAAGGCAGTAATAAAGCTTCTATAGAATTTTCAACTCTTCCTGCAATGGATTATAACAAACGTATGGATTATTTAATCCGTTATCCACATGGTTGTTTGGAGCAAACAACTTCAGCTGGATTTCCACAGTTGTTTTTAGGGGATGTTTTTGATATCACTTTTAATAAGAAAAAAGAGATTGAAAAAAATATTAAACAAGTGATTCAGCGTTTAAATAAATTCCAAACGCATAATGGCGGATTAAGCTATTGGCCTAGTCAAAACGAAGTTGATGAATGGAGCACAAATTATGCTGGTCATTTTATGCTTGAAGCCAAGAAGAAAGGTTATGCCTTGCCAATTAGTTTTTTAAGCAATTGGTTGAGCTATCAACAAAATCAGGCGAGACAATGGCGTAATTCTTACACGAGATACAATTCTAGTTTAACGCAAGCTTATCGTCTTTATACTTTAGCTTTAGCAGGAAAACCCGAATTGGCTGCGATGAACCGTTTACGAGAATCTGGTGAAATGAGTAATGATGCCAAGTGGCGATTGGCTGCAGCTTATGCTTTAGCAGGAAAAGAAAGTGTGGCTCAACAAATTTCAGAAACAGCGAATATTAATTTTAAACCTGAAAAGTATAATTATTACACCTATGGTTCTCCTTTCAGAAATAGAGCAATGGCTTTGGAAACAATGGTTTTACTTGGCGATGAACAACAAAGAGAATTATCAATTTCTTTAGCCAAAAATTTATCTTCACAACGTTGGTTCAGTACACAAGAAACTTCTTATGCCTTAATGGCTTTAGCAAAAATGGCCAATAAAAACGGTGGTAAAGCGATTGAGTTAAATTATGAATTGAACGGAGAATCCTCAAATGTGAAAACAGAAAAAGCTTTAGCTGAAAGGGCTTTAAATGTTCAAATAGAAACAAATTCGTTAAGGCTTAAAAATCTTAGAGATAACAGGCTTTTTGTGACAGTATCACAATCTGGAAAACTTCCGTTGGGTGAAGAGTTAATCAATCAAAGTAATCTTGTGATGAAAACACAATTTATTGATGGCGCAGGGAATCCGATTGATGTTTCTAATTTAAAACAGGGCACACAAATCATAGCTCAAGTTGCTGTGACTAATACTTCTATGGATGCGGTTAGCAATGTTGCTCTGTCACAAATTTTCCCTAGTGGTTGGGAAGTGATTAACACGAGTTTTACTGATTTAGGAGAAGGAGTAAATAGTGAAGCTGATTACCAAGATATTCGTGACGATAGAGTGAAATATTATTTTAGTGTTGATGCTAATAAAACGAAAGTGTTTAACATTAAACTTAATGCTTCCTATTTGGGAACATATTATTTGCCTGGTGCACAAGTTGAGGCAATGTATAATGCAACTTATTTTGCAAGAACACGAGGTAACTGGGTGAAAGTTGTCCAATAATAATTCTAAGAAGCTCAACCTTACCTTTTAAGTTGAGCTTCTTTTAAAGTGTAAAATATTGAGCCGTTAAAGATGAAAAAAAACAAAAATTCTATTTTAAAATTTTTGAAAAAGCATTTCATCAAGTTGAGTATTCTTTTTATTGTCGGTGTAATCTGGTTTTTCTCCTTACCTAAAGACTTGTTTGATGAACCAACTTCCAGCGTTTTAAAAAGTAAAGAGGGTGTGCTTTTAGGTGCGCGTATTGCAAAAGATGGACAATGGCGATTTCCTAAACAAGATAGCGTTTCTTATAAATTTGAGCAATGTATTCTTTATTTTGAAGATGAATATTTCTATCAGCATCCAGGTTTCAATCCAATTGCAATCTCAAAAGCTTTATGGCAGAATATAACAACCGATCAAAGGCGAGGCGGAAGTACAATCACTCAACAGGTGATTCGTTTATCTCGACAAAATCAATCCAGAACATATCTGGAAAAAATCATTGAAATTTTTCAAGCTACTAGATTAGAATTAGGAGAGAGCAAAAAAGAAATACTAAATTTATATGCGACTTATGCGCCTTTTGGCGGAAATGTAGTTGGTTTAGAAACGGCTTCATGGCGATATTTTGGTATTCCATCTCAAGATTTAAGTTGGGGACAATCTGCAGCCTTAGCTGTTTTGCCAAACGCACCTTCTCTTATTTTTCCTGGTAAAAACGAATTGATTTTAAAGCAAAAACGCGATCGTTTGCTCAAAAAACTCAAAGATCACGCAGTGATTGATGCCACGACTTATGAATTAGCCATTGCAGAAAACCTTCCAAGTAAAGCTTTAGCCTTGCCAGAAATAACACCGCATTTGACAGAGAAATTAAAAAAAGAACATGAAGGTGTTCAGCTAATATCAACAATTCGATATCCACTTCAAAAAAGATTAAATAGAATTGCTAAGGAAAATTACAATCGTTTACGTCAGAATGAAATCCATAATCTTTCGATTCTTGTGCTCGATGTTGAAACTCGTGAAGTTTTGGCTTATGTCGGAAATTCGCCCACAACATCAGAACATGATCATTACGTTGACTTGGTTCAAGCCCCAAGAAGTACTGGAAGTATTCTGAAACCTTTTTTATACACAGCAATGCTAAATGATGGTTTGCTTCTCCCGAATACCTTGATTGCTGATGTACCAACTTCAGTGAATGGTTATAGTCCACAAAATTTTGATAAAGAGTTTAACGGGGCTGTACCTGCGAGTTTAGCCTTGTCTCAATCTTTAAATGTTCCATCTGTGAGGATGTTAAGGAAATTTGGCTTACAGAAGTTTTACAATCAATTTAAAAAATTGAACCAAAAAAATGTTGATAAATCTGCTGATTACTATGGACTTTCATTCATATTAGGCGGTGCAGAAAGCTCACTTTGGGATATTACAAAAGCTTATGCTGGCATGGCCTCAACGCTTAATTTCTTTAATTCATCATCAAGCGAATATCGAGAAAATGAATTTATGAATCCGATTTATTCAAAACAAGACAATCTTGATTTTGGAAAAATTCAGCATCAAGCTCAAGTTTGGAATGCAGGAGCGATATATGAAACTTTCGAGGCAATGAAGGAAGTTAATCGACCTCAAAATGAAGAAAGTTGGGAGTTTTTTACGGACAGTCAAGCTTTGGCTTGGAAAACAGGCACAAGCTATGGTTTTAAAGATGCTTGGGCAGTTGGTGTAACACCAAAATATGCGATTGGCGTTTGGGCAGGAAATGCTGATGGAGAAGGTCGGCCTGGTTTAACAGGTATTCAGGCAGCCGCACCAATCTTATTTGATGTTTTAAATTCCTTGCCTAAAAGTGGGTGGTTTAATATTCCTTATGATGAACTCGTAGAGGCTGAAATTTGTCAAAAAAGTGGATATCTTTCAGGGATTCATTGTAATGATGTAAAACTTGAGTGGATTCCTAAAAACGGAACACGAACATCAACTTGTCCATATCATCAGCAAGTTTTTTTGGATGCTTCTGAACAATTTCAGGTCAATTCCTCATGTTATCCTTTAGAAGAAATTCAGAATAAAAATTGGTTTGTTTTGCCGCCAATTATGGCTTATTATTATTCTGAAAAGCATCCTGACTACAGAAGTTTACTGCCTTACAAGAAAGGATGTTTGAAAGAAGGAGAAGAGTTGATGCAATTTGTTTTGCCTAAAAAAAATGAGATCATCACACTTCCAAAAAATTTTAAAGAAGAAATCAATCCGACTATTTTTAAACTAGCGCATCGCAATCCTGAGACAACGGTTTATTGGTATTTAGATGAGGTTTATTTAGAAAGTACAGAAACTTTTCATGAGATTTCTATTTTACCAGAACCGGGAAAACATATACTTACAGTCGTTGATCAAGAAGGGAATAGTTTATCTCAAAATGTAGAGATAGAAGTCAATTCAGAGTAAAGAACGATTCTTCAATAATTCTTATTTTTTCGAATCAACAATCATTTTTTGATAAAAATCTTGGAGTTCAATGGTTTCCCTGACGCGGATACCTTGACCAACGGTAAAACGCGATCTACATGATTGTTTGGTATAAGCCATAAAGTTTCTGACATCATCTTCGGTAATATTGTAAGGTGTGCCATCGCAATCTTTAGCATTACCAGTGTATTTACAATCGTCAGTGATATTATTTCCTTCTGATCCATACATACTCGGAACTGCATTGGTGTCAACCACGTAATCTCCAGCACATTTTGCATTAAATTCCGGATTATCAGGATCACGCGTGACTTTTTCACACCTTTCAGATTTAAATCTTTGGTGCGTGTGTATCAACCTAAAACTATGACCAACTTCATGTGGTAAGATGCCTGTGTTATAATTCAGCATATTTACTGCTAATTTATTATAGCCAAAATTGACACCTCTCAAGCCATCATCAAAATTTGTAAACCGGTATGGAACAAAAATATTGAGTGCATCATCTTTGACGTATTCATCTTTATAGTCTCTTAGAAATTTAGAAAAATCTTTTGTGCTTCCCCAGTAAGCAGTAGAATTGTTGATGTGCTCAAATTCATTCAATTCAAAACAAATATTCATATCGGCATAAGCGGAATTCAAAAGCCCTAAAGCTTCCATCACTTTTTCTTCAGTTAAAGGATCTTCACTTTCACCATTATCTTTATTAATTCCCCAAAAATTAATACGGATAACAATCTCGGGATATTCAGCTAATACTTCAGGATCGATAGAAAAACTGTAGCTTTTGCTTGGCGTGCATTTTCTTTGTTGGTCTTCATCTGAATGAACAACGATACAATGACTTTTCATTGGTATAAAACTGAATAAAAGAATGACTAAAATTGAAACTTTTGCCATTTGTTTAAAATCTAAATAATAAAACTTAAGCATAATTGAAAAATTGAAGCTAAACGTGAATGATTCTCGGACGCCGTCGAAGTTGATTGAAGAGGTCAAAATAATGAAATCAAATCATTCAGGTTTAGAATAAAAATGTAATTTAGTGAAAATTTTTTCGTTATATCACTAAACTGATAATTCATTATGCTAGCATATTTTATTCAAGGAGTTGATGAGGCTGCCGTTGAGCAAGTTTCTGAAGAGAAAACACTTTCAGTTATTGACTTGATTCTCAGTGGAGGAGCTGGAGGAACAATCATCATCATCATTTTGGCTGTCTTACTTTTCGTTGCACTTTATATTTATTTTGAGCGCTTATTTGCGATCAAAGCAGCTTCAAAGACTGATAAAGATTTCATGAATCAAATTAAAGATAATGTTTCAAGCGGAAATATTGAAGGTGCTAAAATGCGCTGCGCTCAAGAAAATTCACCTGTTGCACGATTAACAGAAAAAGGAATTTCAAGAATTGGGACACCTTTAGAAGATATCAACACAGCGATTGAAAATGCTGGTCGGTTAGAAGTTTATAAACTTGAGAAAAACGTGAGTGTACTTGCAACAATTGCAGGAGCTGCACCGATGATAGGTTTTTTAGGAACTGTGATTGGGATGGTTTTAGCATTTTATGAATTAGCTACGAGCAGCGGTCAAGCCGAAATGGGCTCGTTAGCTGAAGGAATTTATACAGCGATGACAACAACAGTTGCAGGTCTTATTGTGGGTATTATTGCTTACATTGCCTATAACCATATTGTTGTTAGAACTGATAAAGTCGTTCACCAAATGGAAGCGACTGCAGTTGACTTTTTAGATTTATTAAACGAACCGACTTAATTTTTATGAATTTAAGAGGAAGAAACAAAGTGAGTCCTGAATTTAGCATGTCTTCAATGACAGATATTGTTTTTCTGTTATTGATTTTCTTCATGTTAACTTCTCCTGTTATTACGCCAGAAGCGCTTGATTTGATTTTACCAAAAGCAAAAGGTAAATCAACAAATAAGCAAAATGTTTCTGTCAGCATCACAAAGGATTTAGAATATAGTGTGGACGGTGAGAAAGTCGCTTTTGAGCGTTTAGAATCAGCTTTGAAATCAAAATTAGCAGATGTTGAAAACCCAACTGTTATTTTGAGAGCTGAAAAGGATATCATCTTGCAAAAAGCTGTTGATGTGATGATGATTGCTAATGAAAATCAGTACAAACTAATCTTAGCTGTAAAACCGAACTAAATTGAAGTTTTTAAAAACAAAACATCAAAAGAAATCTTTTGCTATCACAAGCATCATTTATGCTTTGATTATTTTGTTGATGCTTGTTTTTGGTTTTAAATATTTTGATCCTCCAAAAGAAAAAGGTATTGCGGTCAACTTTGGAACAACAGATTTTGGATCAGGAGATGTTCAGCCAAAAGAACCAGTTAAAACTTCGCCCCAAAAAAATGTTCCAGAACCAACTCCCGTTGAAGAATCTTCATCTGTTGCTGAAGAAGAAGATGTGATTAATCAAGAAACAGAAGATGCACCAGTCATCAAGGAAGATAAAAAAGAAAAGCCTAAAAAGGAGCAAAAAGAAAAAACTGAAGATCAACCTGTTGAAAAACAGCCTGAGAAAGAGCCTGAAAAAGAAGAAAAAAAACCTGAGCCTAAACCAGAACCAAAGCCAGATAAGTCAGTGACTGATGCGATGGAAAGTTTAATGAACGGCCCAGAGAATGATGGTGAGGAAGCTGAAGGTGACGATCAAAAAGCTGGTGATAAAGGCGATCCTGATGGCGACCCAAACGCTAAAAATTATTACGGAACGGGTAAAGGTTTAGATGGTGATGGCAAATACAGACTTGGCGGACGTAAAGCTTTAAATAAAGAAAAATACACACAAGATTGTAATGAATCTGGTGAAGTTGTTGTGAGGATTGAAGTTGATAGAAACGGAAATGTCACTAGAGCAACCGCTGGTGTAAAAGGGACAACCAATAGCAGTCCGTGTTTATTAGAACCAGCCAAGAGAGCAGCTTTAGAGACGAGGTTTAACAGCGACTCAAACGCACCTTCAAAACAAGTTGGTTTTATTACTTATGTTTTCAAATTATCAGAGTAAATGACTTACGATGAATGTTTAGATTGGCTTTTTAAGCAATTGCCAATGTATCAAAACAAAGGCGGAGCGGCCTATAAAAAGGATTTAACCAATATTAATTTGTTTTCTGGTTATCTCGGAAATCCACATCAAGAATTTAAGAGTATCCATGTCGCAGGGACCAATGGCAAAGGTTCTGTGAGTCACATGTTAGCTTCTATTTTACAGGAAGAAGGTTATAAGGTTGGTTTGCATACCTCGCCACATCTTAAGGATTTTAGAGAGCGCATTAAAATTAATGGAGAGCCAATTGAAAAAAAAAATGTTGTTGAATTTATAAGTGAACATCAGTCTTTTTTTGAAGAAAATGAATTGTCTTTTTTCGAAATGACTGTTGGCTTAGCCTTTCATGAATTTGCAGAACAAAAAGTTGATATAACAGTTATTGAAGTTGGCTTAGGAGGTCGTTTAGATTCAACAAATATTATTTCTCCTTTACTATCTGTGATTACAAATATTGGTTTTGATCATACTCAATTTTTAGGTAAAACTCGACCAGAAATTGCAACGGAGAAAGCAGGAATTATCAAGCCTGAAACGCCTGTTGTAGTTGGAGAAAAACATTCTGAAACTGAATCTGTTTTTAAGAAAATAGCAGAAGCCAAAAAGGCTAGCTTAACTTTTGCAGAAGATTTAATTTTGCCAAATTTCACTTCAGATTTAAAAGGAGTTTATCAGCAGAAAAATATCAAAACTGCTGTTGCTGCATGTCAAGCTTTAATTGAGCAATGTGATTTTAAACTGTCCAAATCTTCAATAGAAAAGGGTTTACACACAGTGATTCACAACACAGGTTTATTTGGTCGTTGGCAAACTCTAGAAGAACAGCCGCGTGTTATTGTAGATACAGGGCATAATAAAGAAGGTTTGACTTATGTTTTATCTCAGCTCGCTGAAGAGGATTACAATCAATTGCATATCGTTTTAGGTTTTGTCAAAGAGAAAGACATCGAAGAGATTTTAGAACTTTTCCCGAAAGAAGCTTACTATTATTTCTGTCAGTTAAAAATAGAACGCGGTATGGATGTTCAGTTTTTACAAGCTAAAGCAGAAGAGAAAGGTTTAAAAGGTGAGGTTTACTTGTCTGTGAATCAAGCTTTAAATTCTGCAAAGGAAAAATCTTCAACATCAGATTTAATCTTTATTGGCGGAAGCACATTTACAGTAGCAGAAATAATTTAAAAAAAACGAAAATATAATTTTGAGATATTAAAAATAGGCTTATATTTGCACTCGCAATCCGCAAGGGTGCGTAGCTCAGTTGGTTCAGAGCATCTGGTTTACACCCAGAAGGTCAGGGGTTCGAATCCCTTCGCACCCACAAAACCCTAGCGATTCGTTAGGGTTTTTTAGTTTAAGGGGTCATTAACTCAGTTGGTTTAGAGTGTCACGTCGACAACGTGGAAGTCACTGGTTCGAATCCAGTATGACCCACATCAAGCAGAAATCCAATACCAGATAAGGTGTTGGATTTTTTACTTTACACAAGCCCAAGCTTTGCTTGATGGCTTGTATAAAATAAAAAAGACAAAGAAATGCGATAGCGGTTGGATTTCTATTTGCAGTCGTGGTTCTCATCTGGATCAACATTAGTCAATCCTGAATTATTAGATATTAAACTCTAACTACAATCTTTTTAATAAAAAAAACCAGACATCAATTTCTTGACATCTGGTTCAGCAATCTAACTTAAATTAACAACTTAAAATTAAAACTATCTGTTATTTGAGATTTCTAACTTTTTTATAGCTGATTGCGTTTTTGGTTTTGGTTTAAACAATTTATTCGGTATTGGTCTCGACGCGTCCTCTGATATTGTAAAACTAAAGACTGGTTCAATATCGTTTTGAATATCCGATCCGCCATTGTTACTTGGGAAATCTACAGGAAAGTTCCCAGTGTAAGGATTTTGAGTAGAGGTAGGTATTTCTACGCCATCCAAATAGACTGATGCAACATAATTTGTGGCTATTGAAGGATCGCAATTTGAGTACATATCAACATATACATAATATGTTCCAGCATCTAATTGTGCGTCTTCTGAGTATGTTATATTTTCATTATTTATACCATCAATTGAACAAGCAGGATTGGAGTCTAAATCCAACTCACCGCCATTGGCACTCATCATACTTCCATAGTAAATATGGTCACCGTTTGGCTCTATAAGATGTAAATCGACGTCTTTATCATTGTCAAAGGATAAACTCACCTGAAGTGTTCCTGTTCCGACACTCATTACATTTAATTCTGCAACAATACTTTGACTTATTTGATTATCAACATCTAAATAGGCTAAGCGAACGCTGAAATTATCTTCTTGGTTAAGTTGGTTTATTTTTAGAATAAAACTTTGGTCTGAATCACCTTCCACTGGAAGTTCATAAAAGCCAGACTCATTTTCTGCACCAATTAGAAGTTTTTGAGCGGGCGTGCTTGTTCTGATTGTGGCAAATGATGTTCCACCAGGAATTACACTTGTGTTCATATTGATAATTTCTAAACTCGCATCTGTTGTTGAAGATGGGAAGTTTCTATTCTGTAATTCTGCATCTTGCACATCAAACAGGTTATCAATCGTTGCGTCCATTTCATTTCCATCGTCATCACTGCTACACGCATGGATACCAATAAAAATAAAAGCAAGTAAACTTAATTTTAATAGTCTTGATTTCATCATAAAAAGGATTAGTTAAACTTATAATTTTCAACTAAATTACCTTTTTTAAGTATACGAATCAGCTTAGTTGTATGGTTGACATTAATGAATGTGTAAGCTGTAAGTTTTTGATGATAAGATACTTATGTGGCGATTTCTTCTCGTAATAACTGATTTTTGTAAGATTACTGAGGAAGCTTTTTAGGTGGTCTTTCTCTATAAATTGTAGATGATAGACTGTTCAGAAAGGCTTCAAGAGATGCTAACTCATCTTGGTTTAAATCAAGTTCTTTTAATAAGTTTGATTTTGTAGGAAACAAACTGTCATTCTCTTGCTCTTTTGAAGGAACAAGCGTTGCCATGCCTGCGTTGTACATATTAAGAAGACCTTCTAAATGCGGAAAAAGTCCGTTATGCATGTATGGTGCGGTATGTTTTAATTCTCTTAAAGAAGGTGTTTTAAACTTACCAACATCTTCAGCTTTTTGTGTAACATAGTAGCGACCTAAATCTTCAAATTCTTCTCTTCCGTAATATGAAAGTCCTAAATTATGAAATTGTTGATCGGTAAATAATGGAGAGTTATGACAATTGATGCATCTTGCTTTAGTTCTAAAAAGATGCAATCCTTCAACTTCTTGGTTGGTAAGTTCTGTACTGTCTCCTGAAATAAATTTATCAAATCGACTTTTACGGCTGATAATTGTGCGCTCAAAAGCAATAATGGCATCAAAAATATTATCTTCAGTGATTTGATTCTCACCATAAACTTCTTCAAAATAAGCTTTGTAACCTTCAATATTTTGAATTGTTTTCACAGCTTCATCAATACCGTGATTCATTTCTATCGGATTTTGAACAGCAGCTTTGGCCTGTTCAGCCAGATTAGCCGCTCTTCCATCCCAGAATATTGTATCCATATGTCCGATATTGATGATAGACATCGTATTTCTACTCCCAGGACTTCTGTCGTGACCAAAAGCAACGCGTTTACCATCAGCCCAACCTGTGTTGGGGTCGTGGCATGATGCACAAGCTATCTGTCCTGAACTCGACATACGCGGATCGTAAAATAAAAACTTACCGAGCTCACGTTTTTTTTCTGAGTAACCACTTTCTTTATCAAGCTTAAGATCAGGAAGAACGCCTATTTCCTGAAAATTCATGACTTGGTTGTCTAAATGTGGCTCTGGCCAATTTTCTTTATTGCCACTGCTATAAACTTCTTTTAGTTCAGCAATATTGTAATATTTTTCTTTATCAGTTTTGTCACAGCTGAAAACAAATGTTGCTAAGCAAAAGTAAAATATGTATTTCATCATTATTTATCAATAAAAAAGACGTAAACCAAAATTAGTAAAATGACTTGAAGATGTCCTTAATTGCGGAGCATATTTCTGATACTCATCACTTAAAGCTGATAGATTTTTATAATTTAAAAAGAATCTTAAGCTTTTTTGATTGGATAATTTTAAAGTATAATTGATTTCAGCACCTGCTCTTAATTTTGATGTGCTGTCAAAAGCATGATCAGGCTTAATAACGCGATCTGTAAAAGAAGTATCACTCGTCACTTGTGTGGTAATTAAATTTTCCTGAACAGGAATATAAGCTTCAGCCGATACAGCAAAATTGATTTTATTTTTTGAGTTTGTCCAAATATCTTTTCCAAATTCACCTCTGAGCTTTAGAGCTGAAATTTCCTTTTTTGTAAAGCCTAACAAATCTGTATAATCAGAATCTAAATAAGATGCGCTAAATCTTGCTTGCCAAAGCATCTTGTTATTTTCTTGTTGCAAAATCGCTGAATTAAAACCGATAACTTGAATGTTTTGCTGATAATTCTGACCTTGATCAATCACAGAATAATTATCACCCGTTTGCTGTTGGTAATTAAGTTGAAGAAAATAATCTACTTTTTCACCATCATAATCAAAGTTCAATTTTGTGAGATGCTCAATGCTTCGGTATTTATAAGCAATCAATTTTTCATCAAAATAAACTCTGTTGTTTGCATCTCTGTTGTAGCTATTTTTAATAGATTTCAAGTAGTTATAATCCAAACTTACACGACTTCTGTTATATTGATAACTATAAGCTAAACCAGCAGATTGAGGTCTTTCTCTTTCCAGAAACCTTCTGTAAGAACTGTTGAAAACAACACGACCATAACCTGAAGAAAATTTTGTAAAAGTCTCTTGATAAACAGGTGCATTTTGAGTGTCATCCACATAAATAATACTTGCCGTTGTAGAAGCTGAACCTAAGCCAGCATTTGCAATAAATTGATGCTTTTTAATAGCATAACCTAAATGTACTTTTGCTTTATAATCAGCCAATTGTAGATCAGGTCGCGGATCAATATCGCGATAGGCTTTATGGTTTTTGTAATTAATCACTCCGCCTACCGACCAATGATTGTTAATGAGATAACTCGCGCCGCCCATCATGTCGAAAATCTGATTATCCCAATCGCCTTTTTGGGGCGCATAAAAATAATTAGGCGTTAAAACCGCTTGATTCTCTGTACGCTCCAAAGTTGAATTAAAACCCATTTGTTTCTCTTCAATTTTATCAAAATTAAATCGTCCGAATACTTTCAGTTTTTCTGATAATGAAAAAAAACCTTCTGTCTTAAATTGATAAGTTATGCTTTCTTCAGGCGTCTGAACTCTCTTAAAATTTAGCTTTTTGCTTTCTAATGAAAGAGATGTTTGGGTCACATTTTTTAATAGGTCTTTGGTATATAACAAAGGCTGATTTTCTAATCTTTCAAGAAAATTATCGTGATAAGATTTTTCAGTCAAATCAAGACTATCTTTCAATTGTGCTTGTGTAAGCCAACTTGATAGGAAAATAAGAATAAATAAACCTTTGTTATACATGCCAAGGAAATTTGTCTTTATTGTTTAAAATCCTCTAGGATCTGCTCTGTTCAAAATTTTAAAATCTTCAGAAGTATTATTGTTATCTTCAAGAATAATTCTGCCATCGATTTCAGTTTTCGTTTTTCTCATCACACTTTGCGAATTGAAAATTCCGTCCACTCCAATTGAAGAAGCATCGATTTCTGATGGTAAGATTTTTGGGCGTGGCGAACCTGGATTATAGCTTTGTAAATCAACGCCATCTATAATTAGGCTATTCGGGATTTGCATGAAGAATTTTGTGTCATTTTCAATTTGACTAATTGAAGGGTTCGGGAAATCTTCATAAGTGCTAAATTCTTCTTCGTCAACTCTAAAAATTGCAAAACTATCACGACCTTTTGTGTCAATTACAAAATCTTTATTTCCACTATAGTAATTCTCACGTCCCCAGTAAGCAATTGTCAAATCTTCAACAGCTGGATTTTGGATATCCCACTGGTAAGGTTCTTCACCGATTGACTCTCTAAAATCACCTAAGTAAACTTCAAAATCAGCTTCGCTTAAATCCACAGTTAAGCTTGGATCGCCAATTGTAATTGGGTCACCATTATTGTCAGTTAAAGGCTCTTTGTGGTTCAAAGCATTTTGAGCAATCAAAATACTTTCACCTGGTTCAATAGGATGCATTTCTCCATTTCCAGGAATTTGAAAAACGTAATCTGTATAAACGTAATCTGTGTTAGCAGAACTACCCGAGCTCATTCCGATTGATTGACTCCAATCAAACTGACCGTTTGCTAAAGTATAACTCTCAACTGTTGTTGAAGATTTTCCGTAAAGCTGCGCGATATAAAGTCCATCAGCAAAAATAACTTCATTTGAGTTGTTATAAATTTCTATAAACTGATCTCTAAAAACGGCACCTTGCACCGCGTTCGAGCCAGCATAGTAAACTTGCTTTATGACTAAATCTCCGATTCTTGCAGCTTTAAGTATAAGAGATGTTGATGTTGTGTTTGCGTTTACAATCACTTGCTCTTGTGAAGCATTAAAGATGACTTCATCAATATTAGGATCATAACCGAAAAGCTCATTAAATTCAGTTGCACTCAAATTTAAACTTGCAGTCACATTATAAGTTCCTGGCAATACAGTTTCAAAATTTGCTGCGCCATTGCTCGATGAAGATTTCTGGTAAGTGTCACCAGTATTTACATTTGTTAGTGTTACATCAACATTTTCGGCAGCTAAGCCATCATAATTTTCATTATCGAAATTGACGTTAACTTGAAAGCTTTGTGGTGTTAAACTTGAATTGCTTCCAAAATCATCATCTGAACAGGCAGACAATGCGAGTATTGCTATGAAGCTAAAAATTATTTTTTTCATGACATTTGATTTAAAATTGATATTCGATTTTTGTTCCAAATGATAGTTTGACCATATCAGGGTTAATCATTTCAATATCTTTTCCATTTGATCTTTCAATTGAAGTTGGTTTAAGATCAAGAAAGTTATTCGCATAAAAAGAAAAACGAAAACCATTTAAAAAGTCTTTCGAAATTCTTAAATGAAAGTTGTGAAAAACTTTTGTTCTATTATTTTCATAAGCACTACTGCTTCTGATAATGTGTCCGTATAAATCTTCATTATTCTGATTTTCTGATGAAATCGGAACTTTATTTAAATTTTTATCAATAAAAGCGTAAGGGTAAAGCGAAGCATTTCTTTTGTATTTATCAAAAATAAAATGCTCACTTCTCACAGCGATAACCAGACCGATGTCGGGAATATGATAATTGAGTGTGCCGCCAAATGTCAAATGAGATAAATCTTTATCTCCTTGGTGATACACACCAAAACTTTCAGGCTTGCTAGCGTTTGAAGATTTAACATAAGCATCTTCTGTATTGTTATTTATTGTAGAAATATAACTGCCTTGTAAACTGAAATCAATATTTTTAAAAATAAATTCAGGGAAATTCATGAAAAGTTCAAGACCAATATCTTCAGATTCTAGGCCGTTTGAAATTTGAGATTCTGTGTAATAATATGAGTTGTAACCATCGATCACAATTTCTGGGTTTGATAAATCAGAATCATCAACGCTAACATCAGCCAAATCACGTTTGATAGGGTAGGGACTAGATGTAATTCCATTGTACAATTTGTTATAAAAACCTGTGATATTAATACTTCCGAAATCGAATCTGTAATCAAAGCCTAACTCAGTTCGTAAGCTTCTAGAAGGTTTAACTTCAGGATTGTTTTCCTTTTCTACAAAAGTTTGAATCGCGCCAATATTGTATTCTCCTGGCACTCTAAAATCACCAAGAATAACATCATAATAGCGATAACCCGTATAGATTTGATTAAGAGAAGGCGACTTTGCAGTGAGACCAAATCCTGCTCTGATTTTTAAATCTTTATAAATATAATATGAGTTTAAACGCGGAGATAATGTGAGATAACTGTTTTGGATGTCACTTCTTAAACCTGCAGCGATGTTGAGCTTGCTATTGTCGCCATAAGTTGAAAATTCATCCTCAATGAATAAAGAAAATTGTGATTCTGCTTTAACTTCATCGGCATAATTATAAGGGCGAAATGCTTGTCCGCCACTATTAGTTTGGCTGACGAGAGCAGGACCCATATTTTCTGGTGAGCCAAGTCTGCCACGACCTTTATTGTCATTCATACGGTATGAAATTCCTGCTGATAAATGATGTGTCCATTGCTCGGTTGAAAAACTTTTATAAATGTTTGCTGCCGAATAAACGCTGATGGGTTTGCCTTCAACCTCTTTACTAGCGATATAAGTTGGCTCAGTGTAAATGCCTTCATAAACACCTTCTTCAGTTTGAAAACCGACAAGTTTGCCTCCGTTATTGACATATTTACTTTCAAAACTATATTGGTCTGTGAGCGTTAAATTAGTATTGAGTTCAAAGTGATCAAGAAAGTGATTTTCTTCAAATTTATATTTAAAGCGATTTGAAATTCTTAAATCTTTTTGCTCGTTTTTAACGCGCTTCTGATCCTTGTCTTCCTCTTCATAATTGACGTTGTCAACATTAAATCCGTATTTAACAGTCAACGAATTTCGAATACTTTTAGGTTGATTTGCCCAACTCCACATCAGTTGTGTGTTGATGCGCTCGTAATCTGTGTAAGAAACTCTAGGGTTTGCATTTGCTTTTAATAAACTCGCAGAAACATTTAAAAAGCCCGCCTTTTCACTCAGCTGAAAGCCTTTATTTAAGCCATATTCAGTTGTGCCTTCCCTTAACGAAGCATAGGCTAGAAAAGGAGATTGTCCAGCTTTTTGATCAATTTTGACTAAACCAGATGTGAGGTCGCCATACTTTGCAGAAGGAATACCTTCAACAATTTCGATTTTTTCAATATTTTGAGTAGTAATTTGTCTGAGATCTACACCAAAATTCGCATTTGTAAAATTACCGTTAAAGCTGGTGCCTGCGTCTCTGTCTCCGAAGCCTAAATAGTTTGGATTAAAAGGAGATGACATATTTGCTGTAAAAGATTGCATATTACCGTTATTGGATAAAGGAATATCGTCTACAACAACAGCAGTGCCAAAAGATTTATTACCAAAACCCTCATCGCTTATACCTGGAGGTCTTACTGTTCTGAATGCGATCGGTTTAAATTCATTGAGGCTGAACTCTGTTATTTTCTGACCCGGGAGTTGCTCTAAAACTTCATTAAGTGAAAAGGATTGCACTTGATTAATAGCTTCTTCTTCTAAAATAATTTCAGAAAAGCTTTGTCCTTTTTTAGCACGGATGACGACTTCATCTAAACGTAAATTTTTGTCTTTTAAATAAACGACTTGAGATTGAAGAAGTTCGTTTTGATTAAGATTTAAAGTTTCTACTTTTTTACCGAGTAAACGAAATTCAACTTGAGTTGATTTTTTGGACTTGAGCTCTAATGTGAATTCTCCTTTTAAGTTTGAAATACTCCATTGCTTAGAGTTCAAATCTATAATTGTAACATTTCCTAATGGTTCTTGCGTTTCAGCATCTAACACAATACCTTTTAAGTTGATTTGTGCATTTAATGCTACAGGTAGAATAAAAATAAACAAGAAAACTCTCAAGTACCTCAATTAAATTTTTGGGCAAAAATACATATAAATCTTATTTAGACTAAAAATGAATAATGTTTTTTCAGATTAATTTATGACAAGTTTCAAGCGTGAATTTTGTTGAGTAAAATCTTAAATCTGTTGTTCTTTTCCAGCTCCGAGACCCATCATTAATTTAATGAGAGCTACACAAATTAATAGAATAATTGTAAAATTCCAGTTGTCAAAAACATCATGAATTGCACCAACGACAAGAGGTCCTGCGGCAGCGATAAGATAACCAATAGATTGTGCCATACCAGAAAGTTCTGCAGCAGTATCAGTGTCTGACGATCGCATAACGATAAGCAATAATGCCAAACCAAAAGTTCCGCCTAAAACAAAACCTAGTAAAGAAACCGACATCGGAATAATAATCGGACTCGGGAAAATTAAACCTAGTAATGCAATACATTCTAAAGCGACTAAAGTGCCAATAACGAGACGCTGATCTTTCCTTTTGCCAGCCCAAAGCGGAATAACAATGGAACCAATAATTCCCGTGGCTTGCGATAAAGCGAGCATCCAACCTGCGTAAGAGGAATCGTAACCATCATCTAATAATATGGCAGGCAGCCAAGCCAAAATCACATAAAAAGCCATGGATTGTAAACCCATATAAATGGCGATTTGCCAAACGATACGCTTACCACTCAAATTTTTAATAGCTTCAGAGAAAGAGCGTCTGGGTTTAGTTCTTTTTATTTTTTTGAACTGTGTCAACCAAACACAAAATGCGATAAATGCAAAGATGGCCCAAACACTTAAGGAACCTCGCCATCCCATTTTGTAGGTCACAGCTAAAGGCACACTGATGCCAGCTGCCAAAGAAGCGCCAACGGCCATCATACTCGAGTATAAACTTGTGATCATCCCTGCGCGATCAGGAAAGTTTTGTTTTGTTAAAGCCGGAATCAATACATTACCAAAAGCAATCGCGATACCTAATAAAACTGTTCCTAGATACAAGCCAATATTATCAAACAAAGACCTTAAAACAATACCAACTGTAAGTAAAAGCATTGCAGCCAGAAGTGTTTTTCCGATACCAAACCTTTTTGTGAATATTGATGTGAGTGTTGAAATGACACCAAAAGCTAAAAGTGGTAAAGTTGTGAGTAAGCCTAATAGTGTTCCAGATAAATTTAAGTCTTGCTTAATGAAATCAATCAAGGGGCCGATGCTCGATAAAGCCGGACGTAAGTTAAAGGCGATGCAGAGAATGCCGACAATCAAAAAGATTTGATTTCTCCTATGTTGATTTTTCATATAAAATTTGACTTAAAAAGCTGCAAAGCTAAGTTTTCTTGGGTCATAAAATTTTTCTTTAACCAAGAATTAAGGTCGGTTTTACGTTTTATAAATCTATACAGAAGTGGTTTTTGAAAATATTTGAATGATCAAAACACCGATGACGATGAAAGAGATGCCAATAATCGCTGGGATATCAAGATTTTGTTGAAATTTAAAATATCCGATGCCTGAAATTAAGATAATCCCAACTGCGCTCCATATTGCATATGCAATTCCCATCGGGATGTCTTTTAATGTTAAAGCTAAGAAATAAAATGAAAATAAATAACCGATAATTATTATGGCCGTTGGTTTCCATTCTGTAAAACCATTTGAGTATTTTAGAGCTGTTGTCGCGATGCTTTCAAATAAAATTGCAACAAGTAAGAAAATCCACTTCATAATTAATGACTTTGAGATCTAAGATATAGTTTTATAATTTCATTGACGATTAAAGGAACCAAACCTAAGCCAATTGCCATAGCCCAACCAGCGGCATCTAAACTCTGAAGTTTAAAAGCTTCTTGTAAAACAGGAATTTCTAAAACGAGTACCTGAAGAAGAAAACCAATAATAATTGCACCAGTTAAATATTTATTAGAGAAAATACCGATTTGAAAAATAGATTTTCGATAATGTCTAAATGCTAAGGAATAGAATAATTGAGAAGCAATTAAACTCATAAACGCCATTGTGCGTGCGTAACTTAAAATGTCCTCAGGTATATTGTTATCAAAAGGTGAATAGCCGTGCTCATAAAACCCAAACCAATATGCGCCAATTGTTAAAAAACCAATCAATGAACCACCTAAAATTGCACGAGAACCTTGCTTATGAGCAAAGAAGCTTTCTTTTGCAGGTCTTGGTTTATGCGTCATCACATCATCAGAGCTTGGATCCATTCCTAAAGCAATAGCCGGTAAAGAGTCAGTTAATAAATTAATCCATAACAACTGTGTTGCAATTAATGGGGCTGGCATTCCTGCTAAAATTGTGACAAGCATTGTAACAACTTCTCCAATATTGCTGGTTAAAAGAAAAATAACTGACTTTTTAATGTTGCTATAGATGTTTCTTCCTTGTTCAACAGCAGTGACAATTGTCGCAAAATTATCATCTGTCAAAATCATATCAGAAGCACTTTTTGAAACATCAGTTCCAGTAATCCCCATGGCAACACCAATATTTGCATTACTCAATGATGGCGCATCATTAACACCGTCACCCGTCATAGAAACGATATTGCCTTCGGCTTTTAAGGCTTTGACAATCGCAACTTTATGTTGTGGTGAAACCCTTGCGAAAACACGATAGTCTTTAATTTGATGTTGAAGCTTATCTGAATCAATTTTATCTAAACCTTGACCAGTAATCGTTTGGGATATGTTTTCAGCAATCTTTAAATCTTTTGCAATAGCAAAAGCAGTTTCAGCATGATCGCCAGTAATCATCAATGTTGTGATGCCTGCTGCTTTTGCTTTAGCAATTGCGGGCTTAACTTCCTCACGTGGGGGATCAATCATACCGACTAGTCCAATAAAAACCAGATTTTCTTCCCATTCATTTCTTGATGGAATCTCTGATATATCCTTGTATGCAGATGCTAGTGTTCTTAATGCTTGTGATGAAAGTTGATGAATGCTTTCTTCTATTTCAGATTTGTGTTGCTCATTTATTTCTAAAACTTGATTATCAATAAGTACATGCGTACATTTTGGTAAAAGTCGATCAATAGCACCTTTAGTGTAAATGCGTTTTTGATCATTATTCTCAACGACAACCGACATCATTTTTCGATCAGAATCAAACGGTAGTTCATCAAGGCGTTTTGATTGATCGCTGATTTTCTGACGATTTAAATTTAAGTCATCAGCGAAACTGAGTAAAGCAATTTCTGTTGGGTCGCCAGAGCTTTTATCTCCTTCTAAAGTTGCGTCAGAGCATAAAAACATCACTTTAGCTAAAAGCTTTGAATGCTCATTATTTTTTTCATGATCAACTTCTTGAATGTTATGAGATAATGTAAAATAGGAGGTGACTGTCATTTTGTTTTGCGTCAATGTTCCTGTTTTATCACTGCAAATGATATTGACAGAGCCTAAAGTTTCAACGGCAGGTAAGCGCTTAATAATTGCATTTTGTTTAGACATTTTGGTCACACCAATTGATAAAACAACAGCGACAATAGCTGCAAGGCCTTCAGGAATTGAAGCGACAGCAAGAGAAACTGCGGTGAGAAATAATTCTGCTAAATCTCTTCCTTGAAAATAACCGATAATGAAAATAAGAACACAAACAGCAACAGCTATTTTTCCAAGTACTTTACCAAGTTCGTCTAATCTTTTTTCTAAAGGTGTTTTAGCTTCATCCGTATTAATTTCTTCTGCAATTTTTCCAACTTCTGTATCTTCTCCTGTAGAAACCACGACGCCAACTCCGCGACCATAAGTGACTAAGGTTGACATAAAAACCATGTTTTGTTGATCACCAAGCGGGAGATCTTCAACCTTAAATATTTCATCTGCATTTTTATGAGCTGAAACAGATTCTCCTGTCAATGCTGATTCTTCTACTTGTAGATTTATAGATTCTATTAATCTTAAATCAGCAGGAATCAATCGGCCAGTTTCCAAAATAACGATATCACCAGGAACTAATTGATCTGTATTAACCTCACTAACTTTTCCGTTTCTGCGGACCAAAGCTTTTGGAGAAGCCAATTTGTGTAAATCTTCAATGGCTTTCCCAGCTTTTATCTCTTGGATGATCCCTAAACTTGCATTGATAAAAATGACGAGGATAATGATGATCGCATCAACATATTCACCCATAAACGATGTGATAATAACAGCGCCTAACAAAACAAAAATAAGCGCATCATTGAGCTGATCTTTTAGCATGCTTAAGATGCTTCTGCTTTTTTGTTCGCGCCATTTATTCAGGCCATACTGCTCAAGCCTTTTCTCAACTTCATCAGGAGACAAACCTTGTTGAACATCAGTTTTTAATTTTTGAAGGACGTCGTTAGCCGATTGTGAGTACCACATTTACGAAATGATTTTAGTGTAAATGTAGATGTTTTTCATAAGAAAATTGAATTATTTTTCATTCTCTGTTAATGAGTTTTTTTAAGTGATCAGCCATAAAAAATAGATTTCTAAAAGACTTTATTTTGAATAGTCTACTAATTCAATAGAAATTACATACTTTTGTCAATTCATAAAAACAAAACCAATCAATGGAACATCATAAAGAGCTGGCTGTTAAGGCTTCAATTGAAGCAGGCGAGAAGATTATGCAAGTTTATCAAGATGAAATTATCGTCGAAAAGAAGGAAGATAATTCACCTTTGACCATCGCCGATCAGCGTGCGAATACAGTGATTATGGATTTTTTGAAGCAAACCGAATATCCGATCATCAGTGAAGAAAATAAAGCAATTGATTATGAAGAAAGAAAAAAATGGAAAGCTTGTTGGATTGTTGATCCATTAGATGGCACAAAAGAGTTTATCAAAAAAAATGGAGAATTTACGGTGAATATCGCTTTAATTAAAGAGCAAAAAACTGTTTTTGGTGTTATTTATGTTCCTGCCAAACGTGAGCTTTATGTTGGTGATGTTGAAAATGAAAATGCATTTAAAGTAGAGGTTCCTAAAGTTTATGATTTAGTTGAGGTTTTAAGTTCGGTTGAAAAGCTATCACCTAAAAAGGCTTCAGATAAAATTGAAGTTGTTGGGAGTCGTTCTCACATGAATCAAGACACAACTGATTATATTGAAAAATTAAAATCGACTTACAATAAAGATGTTGAGATCGTTTCAAAAGGAAGTTCTTTAAAATTTTGCTTAGTCGCAGAAGGAAAAGCTGATGTTTATCCGCGTTACGCACCAACAATGGAGTGGGACACCGCTGCTGGGCAAGCAATTTGTAAGGCTGTTGGCTTATCAGTCATCGATCTTGATACTGATCAAGAAATGCTTTATAATAGGGAGGATTTACTGAATTCATACTTTCATGTCAGCGTTTTATCATGAGTGAAAATATCACCATACATCATTACGATTTAAGCCGCGAAAAACGCAATAACAGAAATCAGCACAAGTCATTTGTGTTATGGTTTACAGGTTTGTCGGGCTCAGGAAAATCGACAATCGCTAATAAAGTTGAAGCTGCTTTATTTGAAAAAAATAAACAAGTTTACAGTCTTGACGGCGATAACATCAGAAGCGGAATCAACAAAGGTTTAGGCTTTACAAAAGAAGATCGCTATGAGAATTTGCGACGTATTGCTGAAGTAGCCAAGCTTTTTGTAGATGCAGGACATATTACTGTGGCTGCATTTGTTTCACCAACTTATAAAGATAGAGATCTTGTGAAAAATATTATCGGTGAAAAAGATTTCATCGAAGTTTTCGTTGACACAAGTCTTGAGGAATGTGAACGCCGTGATGTTAAAGGACTTTACAAAAAAGCAAGAGCTGGAGAAATTAAAAATTTTACAGGAATTGATGCACCTTATGATGCACCAAAAAATCCTGATATACATATTAAAACTGAAGAAAAAACTGTTGATCAAGCGGTTGAAGAAATCTTAAACCACATCAACACTCTCATCTAGAAACAATTATTATGAGCTCATATTATTTAAATTATTTAGAAGAATTAGAGTCTGAAGCTATCTATATTTTAAGAGAGGTTTGGGCACAATTTCAAAATCCTGTGATTTTATTTTCAGGCGGAAAAGATTCAATTTTGGTCACACATTTGGCTAAAAAAGCTTTTCATCCAGCAAAAATACCTTTTGCCTTAATGCATGTTGACACAGGTCATAACTTCCCAGAAGCACTACAATTTAGAGACGATTTAGTTGATAAATTAGGCGTGAGATTGATTGTTGGTTCTGTGCAAGAATCAATTGATAAAGGTCGTGTGGCTGAAGAAAAAGGTAAAAATGCGACGCGAAACGCTTTGCAGATAACAACACTTTTAGACACGATTGAAGAGCACAAAATTGATTGTGCAATCGGAGGAGGTCGACGTGATGAAGAAAAAGCAAGAGCTAAAGAACGTTTTTTCTCTCACCGTGATGATTTTGGCCAATGGGATCCCAAAAACCAACGCCCAGAACTATGGAATCTTCTGAACGGAAAACATTTTGAAGGTGAACATTTCAGGGCTTTCCCAATTTCAAACTGGACAGAAATGGATGTTTGGAATTATCTCACAAAAGAAGGTATCGAAATTCCTTCACTTTATTTAGCGCACGAACGAGAAGTGGTGAGGAGAAATGACTCTTGGATTCCAAATTCTGAATTTTTAAAATTAGAACCAAACGAAGAAATTGTTAAGAAAAAAATTCGTTTCAGAACTTTAGGTGATATCACAATTACTGGCGGAATTGAATCTGATGCAGATACCATGGAGAAAATTGTTGAAGAAGTTTCGACCATGAGAGAAACTGAACGCGGAAACAGAAGTGATGATAAACGATCAGAAACTGCTATGGAAGATCGTAAAAAAGAAGGTTATTTCTAAGAGTTAATATGCTCAAGAAATTTTCATAAATAATTAATAGATGACAGTGTAATCTGTCGCAGTTACAAAGACGAAACAAAATGGAAATAGATAAAAATCAACTTTTAAGATTTACAACAGCAGGTAGTGTTGATGACGGTAAAAGTACATTGATCGGCCGTTTATTATACGATTCAAAGTCAATTTTTGAAGATCAACTCGCTTCAATAGAAAATACAAGTAAACAAAAAGGTATTGATGGTGTTGACTTGGCGCTTTTTACAGATGGCCTGAAAGATGAACGTGAGCAAGGGATTACGATTGATGTTGCTTATCGCTACTTTACAACGCCAAAACGAAAATTTATCATTGCCGATACGCCAGGACATATTCAGTACACGCGAAATATGGTCACTGGAGCTTCAACAGCCAATGCAGCAGTGATATTGATTGATGCGCGACATGGTGTGATTGAGCAAACCAAACGTCATGCATTTATTGCATCACTTCTTAACATTCCGCATATTATTGTGTGTGTTAATAAAATGGACTTAGTCGATTTTAAAGAAGAAGTTTTCAATGACATTAGACAACAATTTGAGGCTTTCTCATCAAAATTATTAATTAAAGATATTCGTTTTATTCCGATCAGCGCATTATTAGGTGATAATGTCGTTAATCGTTCTGAAAACATGCCTTGGTTTCAGGGTTCGCCTATGCTAAGTGAGCTTGAAAATATGCATATCAGTAGCGATACAAATAAAATAGATGCGCGATTTGCTGTGCAAACTGTTTTAAGACCACAGCGCGAAGGCTTTATTGATTACCGAGGTTATGCAGGTCGCATTGCAAGCGGAATTTATAGAGTTGGTGATGAAATTACGGTTTTACCTTCTGGTTTTACGTCGAAAATTAAATCGATCAATGCAGGAGAAAAAGAAGTGAAAGAAGCTTTTGCGCCGATGTCAATTTCTATGACTTTAGAAGATGATATTGATATTAGTCGAGGTGATATGATTGTGAAAACTAACAATCAACCAGAACTTTTACAAGAATTTGATGTGATGCTTTGCTGGTTAAATAATGAACAAGCTAAGCCGAGAACAAAATACACAATTCAGCACACTTCTAACGAGCAAAAAGCGATGATTAAAGATGTTGTCTACAAGGTTGATATTAATACTTACGATCGTGATACGGATGATAAATCATTGAAAATGAATGATATTGCACGTGTTAAGATTAGAACAACGCATCGATTAATGCTAGATTCTTATCGCGATAACCGTAACACTGGAAGTATTACTTTGATAGATGAGGCAACAAAAGAGACGGTTGCGGCAGGTATGCTTGTTTAAAATTGGATTTGGCTAACTTATTCGGAATTTTTTTATATTTTTAGCAAAAATTAATACAAATGAAATCAATATTCAAACTCGCATTAACACTTGTAGCTGTTTTTACATTCAGTTTAGCAGCGCAAGCGCAAGACGTCAATAAACAGGCTTTACAAAAAGAAGCAACTGTTCAAGCTGATAAAATCAGCCAAAAAATGGATTTAACTGATGTTCAAACAGAGGAGCTTCAAAGATCAATTGCTAAATTCCATATTGGAAAAGCAAAGGTTGAAAATTCAGATCCGAACACGACTAAAGGTTTAAGGAATCAAGAAAAACGTGTTTATGGCGATTTCAAAAAAGAAATCAAGACTATTTTGACGCCAGAACGTTATGCTGATTTCATGCTTTTTTATAAAAAATTGAATCAGTAATCAATAATATTTATTGAATTTTAAAAGTCGCTTGTATTGTTCAAGTGACTTTTTTGTGTTTTAAAAGCTGTTTGAAATACATTATATTTGCATCTTCATTTAGAAACTGAATTTTGAGAATCTTAAAATATGTTTTTGAGATTTATTTTGAAGAATTAAAGTTTTTTGAAACCAGAAAAAGCTTTGATTTAAGCCTTTTATAAAGGATTGAGCCTTCTAAGGGCTTGACAGATAGAAGGCTTAAAGATAAAAATTCAATTCCAATTTGCTATCTAAATTTATAATCGTAAATTTGCACGCCTATTTTGTACGCAGAATAGGAAAATTAGGAATGTTTAATAATAAAAAAGTTAAGTGTGGACACATTAAGTTACAAAACAGTTTCTGCAAACAAAAACACTGTAAATAAACAGTGGCTTGTTGTAGATGCTGACGGTCAGTCGCTTGGACGCTTGTCTTCAGCAGTAGCAAAGCTATTGAGAGGAAAGCACAAGCCAGACTTTACACCTCACGTTGACTGTGGTGATAATGTTATCGTTATCAATGCTGCAAAAGTTAACCTGACGGGCAAAAAATGGGACGCTAAAGAGTATTTAAGATATACTGGATATCCAGGAGGTCAAAGAAGCTTGAAAGCGCAAGAAATCTTCGATAAGAACCCAGAAAGACTTGTCGAAAAATCTGTAAAAGGAATGCTTCCTAAAAACAAATTAGGTTCTGCATTGTTCAGAAATCTACGTGTTTTTACAGATGCAGAGCATACTTTAGATGCTCAAAAACCAAAAGAAATTAACATAAACGAACTCGTGTAAATGGAGACAATTCACAAAATTGGTCGTAGAAAAACAGCGGTAGCTAGAGTTTATCTTTCTGAAGGAAAAGGTGAGATTACGATTAACAAAAAGAAAGCTGCAGATTATTTTACAACTGGACCTTTGCTTTACAAAGTAAATCAAGCTTTAGAATTGACTGATAACGCTGGACAATTTGATTTAAATATCAATGTTTTTGGTGGTGGTATCACTGGTCAAGCAGAAGCGATCAGATTAGCTATTTCTCGTGCAATGTGCGAGCTTGATCCTGAGAATCGTTCGATCTTAAAACCAGAAGGTCTTTTAATGAGAGACCCAAGAATGGTAGAGAGAAAGAAATTCGGTCAGAAGAAAGCAAGAAAGAAATTCCAATTCTCAAAACGTTAATTGGTACTGCTGCATAGCGGCATAAAATTTAAAATAATTGTTTTTTGTATTCCTGAGGTTCGCCTCAGCTTAGTTTAGCATCTAAATGAATAAGGCCAAATCACTTGATTTGCCACTTATTTGTTGCTATTCGAAACAAGAACGTAAACTATTACAAAAATGGCAAAAGAAGTAGAAGTAAAAGAATTGCTAGATGCAGGTGTTCACTTCGGACACTTGACTAGACGATGGAATCCAAATATGGCGCCTTATATCTATATGGAGCGTAATGGTATTCACATCATCAACTTATATAAAACTGCAGCAAAAATGCAAGAAACTGCTGACGCACTTGCAAAAATTGCTGGAAGTGGACGTAAAATTTTGTTTGTTGCAACTAAAAAGCAAGCAAAAGAAATCGTTGCTGACGAAGCTAAAAAAGCTAACATGCCTTACATCACAGAAAGATGGCCAGGTGGTATGTTAACTAACTTTGTTACAATCAGAAAGTCAGTTAAGAAAATGGCTGCTGTTGACAAAATGAAAAAAGACGGTTCTTTCGACTCTTTATCAAAGAAAGAACAACTTCAAGTGAACCGTATGCGTGCTAAATTAGAAAAGAACTTAGGTTCTATTTCTGATATGACAAGATTACCAGCAGCACTTTTTGTTGTTGACACTTTAAGAGAGCACATCGCTGTTAAGGAAGCTCAAAAATTAAACATTCCTGTTTTTGCAATGATCGATACAAACTCTAACCCAAGAGATGTTGATTACGCAGTGCCAGCTAACGACGATGCTTCTAAATCTATTCAAAAAGTGGTTTCTTATATGTCAGACGCAATCGTTGAAGGCGTTCAAGAACGTCATGATGCTAAAGCTAAAGCCGCTGAAAAAAAGGCTGAGTTGAAAAAGGAAAAAGAGGAAGCGAAAGCTAAAGAAGAAGCAAAAGCTAAAGCTGAAGTTCCTTCTCAAGATCCTGAAGACAAAAAAGATATGAAAGAAGCTAAAAAAGAGGTTAAACTTGAATCTAAAAAGGAAACCTTAGATAAAGCTAATTCATCTAAAGAAGAAAAATAAAATAAAATTGTTTGACAATTTAAAAGTCGTTTAGTTTCTTTCTTAAGGTGAGTTTCTTTACGACTTTTTTTAAATTAAAATATTATGTCTAAAATAACCGCTGCAGAAGTAAATAAATTAAGAAAATCTACCGGAGCAGGTATGATGGATTGCAAAAAAGCTTTAGTAGAAGCTGAAGGCGATTTTGATAAAGCAGTAGAAGTTCTTCGTAAGCAAGGTCAAAAGGTTGCTGCTAAAAGAGCTGACCGTGAATCTTCAGAAGGTGCCGTTATCGCTAAAGTCAATGCTGACAACAATAAAGGTGTTATCGTTTCATTAAACTGTGAAACTGACTTCGTTGCTAAAAATGATAGCTTTGTTAGCTTAGCAACTCAACTTGCTGAAATAGCTTTAAACACAAATTCAAAAGATGAGCTTTTAAAGGCTGATATTGATGGATTAAGTGTTGAAGAGAAATTAATAGAGCAAACAGGTGTGATCGGTGAGAAGCTTGAAATCGGAGATTTCAGAGCTTTAGAAGCTGAGTTTGTAGGTTCATACATCCACGCTGGAAATAAAATTGCTGTTTTAACTGGTTTGTCTAAAGCTGGCGAAAAAGCTGAAGAAGTGGCTAAAGATGTTTCTATGCAAGCTGCTGCTATGAATCCTGTTGCACTTGATGAAGAAGGTGTTGATCAAGCAACTATCGAGAAAGAAATCGAAATTGCAAAAGATCAGTTGAGACAAGAAGGTAAGCCAGAAGATATGCTTGATAAAATTGCACAAGGAAAAATCAAACGTTACTTTAAAGATAACACTTTGGTGAACCAAGCTTTTATCAAAGACAACAAAATTTCAATTGCACAGCACGTAAAAACTGTTGGTGATGACGCTAAAGTTGTCGCTTTTGAAAGAGTAGCATTGGTGTAAAATCATTTTTACTTGAAATATATAAAACTGCTTTAGGCTTCTGCTTAAAGCAGTTTTTTTATGATTTAAATTGCTGTTTAACAAATGATTCTTACTTCTTGTTAAAAATCAAATTACATTGCTTTATCCAATAAAGAATATCCATATATTTGCAACACATTATAAACTTATGCAATACAAAAGAATATTACTTAAACTTTCTGGAGAAGCTTTAATGGGCGATCGTCAATATGGCATTGATCCTGAACGTTTAAAAGACTATGCTGAAGAAATCAAATCAGTTGTAGACCAAGGTGTTGAAGTTGCAGTCGTTATTGGAGGTGGCAATATTTTTAGAGGTGTTGCTGGAGCAAGTAAAGGAATGGATCGTGTTCAAGGTGACCACATGGGCATGTTGGCAACAGTGATTAATGGCCTTGCCTTGCAAAGCGCTTGTGAAGATGCTGGTATGGAAACTCGTCTTCAGTCTGCCGTAAAAATCAATGAAGTTGCTGAGCCTTTTATCAGAAGAAAAGCGATGAGACACATGCAAAAAGGACGTGTTGTTATTTTTGGAGGAGGGACAGGTAATCCATACTTTACAACAGATTCGGCAGCTGTTTTACGCGCTATTGAAATAGAAGCTGATGTTATTTTAAAAGGAACACGTGTGGATGGAATTTACACTTCTGACCCTGAACAAAATCAAGATGCAACAAAATTTGATGCAATTACTTTTGATGATGTTCTTAAGCGTGGCTTAAAAGTGATGGATACAACTGCTTTTACATTGAGTCAAGAAAATAAGTTGCCAATTATTGTGTTTGATATGAATACAAGCGGAAATCTCCATAAATTGATTTCAGGTAAAAATATAGGAACAAAAGTGAATCTTTAAATAAAATTTTATGAACGAAGATGTAGATTTTGTTTTGGATAGTGCTGAAGAAGCTATGCAAAACGCTATAACACATTTAGAAAAACAATTGATGAACATCAGGGCTGGTAAAGCTAACCCAACGATGCTTAATTCTGTGAAAATAGAATATTATGGTTCACAGACGCCACTTTCTCAGGTGAGTAATATCAATACGCCAGATGCAAGAACTTTATCTATTCAGCCATTTGAAAAATCACTGATTCAAGAAATTGAAAAAGGGATTATGAATGCTAATTTAGGTTTTAACCCGATGAATAATGGAACGCATGTGATCATCAATGTGCCACCATTAACCGAGGAGCGTCGTATGCAATTGTCAAAACAAGCTAAAGCTGAGGCTGAAGAAGCTAAAGTAGGTGTTCGAAATGATAGAAGAAATGCTTTATCTGAAATTAAAAAATTAGATCTTTCTGAAGATTTACAGAAAGATGTGGAAGCTGATGTTCAAAAACTAACTGATCGACATATCGAGAAAATAGATGCGATCTATGAAGTTAAAGACAAAGAGATTATGACGGTTTAAGTTTTAAAAATCACTTTTTTGAAATCACTATTTTTTGTCTTTTGCTTCATTTTTGCAAGCCTATTAGTTCATGGCCAAATAAGATCAAAAGACACGCTCAAACTTATAGATGCTGAGAGCAAAAAACCAATAGCTAACGCTATACTTATCACAAAACACCATCAAGTTTATCAATCTAATCTTGATGGTGATTTACTTTTTGGTAAAAAGTTTAAAGATAGTCTTACTATTAAAGCTGCTTTTTACCAAGATGTCAATTGCTTGTATCAAAAACAAGACACGATTTTTTTGAAACCTTCTTCTTCTCCAAAGATCCTTGGCAATAAAGAAAAAAACAAACTTGATAGCCTTATTTTAAAGGCATCATTGTTAAAGTTTAAATCACGTGTTGTTGAGCGAACGAAAATTGACCCTCAAAATGATTCATTAATTTTCGATTTAAGAAAATCTTCTGAATATAAAAAATATAAAGGTTCGACGGATCAAGTGATTATTGACCAAATCGATATCAATGGTTTTGATCAAATTGATTACAATGTGATTCGTCAAAATATTGTAAGTTATAATTTATTTCAAAATAAAATTAATTTCTTAAAAGACAAAATTTATTCAGCCTTAGGAAGTACCCGTTACCGAGCTTATCAATTTTATACGCTACATCAAGATGAAAGACAAACAATTCTTTTTTATAAATCAAGACAAAGTCGATACGCTTGGCAAGGTTTGATTTTCATTAATAACAAAACCGATGCAATTGAAAATTATACCATGTCTTTTGATGCGGAATATCAATTGTATTTTATGTCAACCTTTGAGTCTTTTAATCAATTTCCTTTAAGTCAAGAACTATATATTCGACCAGGATATGGAGGAGAAAAGCTTTCTTTTTTTGGTGGTACAATTAAACTTGGCGAAATTCAGCAGAGCAGTTTTACTGATCAACCACAGGCTTATCTATCACATTTACGTGTTTATGATGATATCTCTGATTTGGACGAAACAACAGATAACACTATTGTTCAAACTAAATTTTACTCAGGGAAGCCCAAAGAAATTAATTTATGGCAAAATATTGCTTATGAGTTTATGACTGAAGCGCCAAAGTCTGGAGAATATGTTTCTGATTACGTCTCAAACAATAATTTAAGTTCTCGATTAAGAAGACGAAATGCTTTTAAACGCGGTTTTTTTCCTATCAATTTCGCTGATGTTGATTTAAAAAGACTTGTAAAATTAAACAATTACGAAGGTTTTAGATTTGGTTTGGGTTTTCAAACAAATTCTCGTTTTTCTGATCGTTTCCGTTTAGGGACTTACGTGGCTTACGGAACGAAAGATGCTAGTTTCAAGCATGGTTTTAGCGGAGGTGCTTTATTGAATAAAGAAACCAATACTTGGCTGAATGTTGATTATGCACAGGACATTAATGAAGTTGGGACCAATAAATATATGACTGATCAGCGCGCTTATTCACTCTTCGAACCACGCTTGGTTAACATCACTTATTTTTATAAATACAAAACTGTTGGTCTTGATATTCAACATAATTTTTCACCAAAGATTATGACTGAGCTTCGTTTTGAAAGAAGTGAAATTGAACAAACAAGGCCTTATCAATTTGAAAGTTCAGACGGAATATTGAAAGATTACAAACTCTCTACTGCTAAGTTTGGTTTGAGATGGACACCAAATTCAACTCATCTTTCTATAGATGATCGTGTGTTTTTACAAAGTGAAAATTCACCTACAATCAGCGCGCAGGTTGAACAAAGTTTCTCTGATGTGTTTAAAAGTGATTTGAACTTTACCAAGGTGAGTGCTAAATTTGATTACATCTATCAACATATTAATAATCACACTTCTGAGCTGAATTTAGAAGGGAACATCGGTTTTGGCGATTTACCAATTACGCATGCTTTTCATGCTTTACCTAACAGTCCGAATAAAGAAAAAATCGTTAATCGTTTTTCAGTGGCAGGTGTTAAAAGTTTTGAAACCATGTATTTCAACGAATTTTTCAGCTCAAGACAAGCAACATTACACTTCAAACATTATTTTCCTAGTTATCGTATTAATCGCTTTATGGCTCCGCAATTGGTATTGATTAGTCGGCATGCAGTTGGTGATTTTTCAGATCAATTTAAACATCAAGAAATTGAGTTTAATACAATTGATAAGGTTTATAACGAAGCTGCAGTTGAAGTCAACAATGTTTTATTCGGTTTTGGTTTAAGTCTTGCTTATCGATATGGAGCTTATCATTTACCAACATTTGAAGATAATGTTTCATTTAAATTCACATTTTATCTAAAGCTTTGATTTTAAGTGAAAAAATATCATCGTGTTTTATACATTTGTAAGTTTTAAATTCAGATTATGCAAAAGCTTTTTAGCTTCGGTTTTTGGAATACGCTTGCAAGTGCTATTTTAAGAAATCGAATTCTTATTATTGTTCTTCTTGCAGTGGCTACTTTTCTGTTAGCACTTCAATGGAAAAACATGCGTTTTTCTTACTCAGAAGCAAACCTGCTTCCTGATGATGCTGAGATCAATCAACAGTTTGAGACATTTACTGAGCGCTTTGGTAGTGACGGAAACTTGATGATGATAGGCACAGATGATGAAAAGCTTTTTACGCCAAAACATTTTCAATCCTGGAAAAATCTAGCTGATACGATAGCTACATTTTCCGAAGTCAAGTCAGTTTCAGGCATACATAATTTGCAAAAACTCGTCAAAAAAGAAAATCCAAAACGTTTTGATTTTGATTTCATTTTAGATCAGGATAAAGAGTTATCAGAAACGGATTTAAAAGAATATAAACAAACTTTAATCAATGACTTACCTTTTTATAAAGGTTTAATTATTAGTCCGAATAATCGAACTGTGCAAACGGCGATTTATTTGCATGATAGCGTTGTTAATTCCTCTTTACGAAAAGATTTTGTTGTTGATAAAATCATACCGCTCATCGATGATTTCAAGGCCACATCTGACATGGAAATTCATGTTTCGGGTATGCCGTACATCAGAACATTAAACTCTGAAAATATTGTTGGAGAAATACAATGGTTCGTTTTAGCTGCTTTATTTGTAACATCGTTTATTTTCTTTTTCTTTTTCAGATCTTTTAGAGCCACATTGATTGCCATGTTTACTGTTGTAGTTGGTGTTATGTGGGCTTTTGGTTTTATAGGATTGCTAGGTTTCGAGATTACGGTGCTCACTGCGGTCATACCGCCGTTGATTATTATTATTGGTATTCCGAATTGTATTTTCTTGATTAATAAATATCAACAAGAAATAAAAAAACACGGCAATCAAGCCAAGTCTTTACAACGTGTGATTACAAAAGTTGGGAATGCAACTTTAATGACAAACCTAACGACAGCTTCAGGATTTATCACATTCGTACTTACAGGAAGCGAGCTCTTAATGGAGTTTGGTATTTTGGCTTCAATTAATATTGTCACCATTTTCGTGCTGAGTTTATTGATTATTCCAATTATTTACAGCTATATGCCGCCTCCAAGAGAAAAACACCTTAAACACTTAGGCAAGCAATGGATTGGAGGTTTTGTTGACTGGATTGTGAAGATGGTGAGGTTTAGACGAGTGACAATTTATTTTGCGACAGTTGCTATTTTGGTGATCAGTGTGATTGGTATTTATAAAATAAAAGTCTCAGGAAGTATTTTAGAAGATATGCCCCAAAAAGCTGAATTTTTTCAAGATCTCAAATTTTTCGAGAAAGAATTTGAAGGTGTTTTGCCACTTGAAGTTATGATAGATACTAAAAAGAAAAATGGTGTTATCAAGCTTTCAACACTCAAAAAAATGGAGCGTTTGGAAAGTGAGCTTAATGATATTGATGAACTTTCAAAGCCTTTATCAGTCGTTAATTTAGCTAAGTATTCTAAACAAGCTTACTATAACGGTAAAGAAAAATATTACCAATTACCAACGCGCGGGGAACGTAACTTTATGATGCCTTACCTTAAAAGTTTATCAGAAGGAGAGGGGCAAAGCAGTATCACATCTTATGTTGATTCTACTGGACAATTTGCACGTATGACGGTTTTTATGCAAGATATAGGAACTGATGAAATTGAAAAAATAGAAGAAAGATTACTGCCCGAAATTGACAAAATATTTCCGCCAGATCGTTATAACGTTAGCCTCACTGGGAAAGCTTTAATCTACCAAAAAGGGACTTATTACTTGGTTAATAATTTACTTTTATCTCTAGGTTTGGCGATTTTGCTCATCGCATTATTTATGGCGTGGATGTTCAGGTCATTCCGTATGATTTTGATTTCACTCCTGCCAAACTTATTACCTTTAATCATGACAGCTGGCATGATGGGTTATATTGGAATACCAATAAAACCTTCAACAATTTTAGTCTTTAGTATTGCTTTTGGTATTAGCGTAGATGATACAATTCACTTTTTAGCGAAATATAGACAAGAATTGAAAGCGAATAATTGGAAAATCAGACGATCGGTTTATCCAACTTTAAGAGAAACCGCGGTAAGTATGTTTTACACTTCTATCGTTTTATTCTTTGGTTTCTCCGTTTTCATGATTTCGAGTTTTGGAGGAACTGTTGCCTTAGGTGGGCTTGTTTCTGCAGCTTTGCTTTTCGCAATGTTAGCAAACTTACTACTGCTTCCTTCACTACTATTGTCTTTAGAACGCAATATTGCAAACAAGAAAACTTTCAGAAAACCTCAGATGAACATTATTGATGACGAGGAATAAAAAAACCGACTCGATTGAGTCGGTTTGAAATTGCGAGAAGTTTTTACCCCAAAAAAAACTCGCATTAAAATTTTTTCAAATTAGATTGGATATCTGGTACAAACATAAATCAACATCCCAGTCATATCAATACCTAATACTAGGTATTTTTCATTTAAATCTGTTAAATTTTACCTTAGCTAAATTTGCTCTGGAACTTCAACTGTATTTCAATTAATTTTTTAAAATGGAAGCCTAGCATTGAGTTGATTTTTAAATTATGATATAATAATCTAGGCTTTTTTTCAACTTAGATTGTTATCACATATAATTAACTTTATATTTGTAATCTTAAAATTTCCAAGATGAAAAATAACACCGTTTTACAACTGTTAGAAGGTAAGAAACTACATCAAGATATACAAATTTCTGGTTGGGTTAAAGCTTACAGAAGTAACAGATTCATTGCTTTAAATGATGGCTCAACAATTCATAACATTCAATGTGTTGTTGATTTTGAAAATACAGACGAAAAGATATTAAAGCAAATTACAACTGGTGCGGCAATTAAAGTTGAAGGAACTTTAGAGGAAAGTCAAGGACATGGCCAAAGTTATGAAGTTGTTGTCAAAGACGTTCATATTTTGGGAGCTGCTGATCCTGATGAAGTGAAGAAAACGATACTTCAGCCAAAAAAACATAGTCTTGAAAAATTAAGAGAGCAGGCGCATTTACGCGTGAGAACAAATACTTTTGGCGCTGTTATGCGATTGAGATCGCAGTTGTCATTTGCTGTTCATGACTACTTCAGAAAAAACGGTTTTTTCTATGTCAACACGCCAATTATTACAGGAAGTGATGCGGAAGGAGCAGGGGAGATGTTTAAAGTGACAAATCATGATCTTAACAATGTTCCGAAAAATGAAGATGGTAAAGTTGATTACAAAGAAGATTTCTTTGGTAAGGAGACAAACTTAACTGTGAGTGGACAGTTAGAAGCTGAAACTTATGCGCTTGGCCTTGGTAAAGTTTATACATTTGGACCAACTTTTAGAGCAGAAAACTCAAACACATCTCGTCATTTAGCTGAATTTTGGATGATAGAACCTGAGGTTGCTTTTTGCGATCTTGATGGAAATATGGATTTGGCGGAAGACTTCATCAAATATGTGCTTCAATATATTGTAGATCATTGTCAAGATGATTTAGAATTTTTAGAAAATAGACTTTTACAAGAAGAAAAATCAAAACCAGAAAAAGATCGCTCTCCGATGAAATTACGTGAGAAATTGGATTTTGTTTTAGCTAATAATTTCAAACGTGTGAGTTATACTGAAGCGATTGATATTCTGAAAAAGTCAAAACCGAATAAAAAGAAAAAATTCAACTATATTATAGAAGAATGGGGCGCAGATTTACAAAGTGAACACGAGCGTTACTTAGTTGAAAAGCATTTTAAATGTCCTGTTATCTTATTTGATTACCCAGCAGATATTAAAGCGTTTTACATGCGTTTAAATGAAGATGAGAAAACAGTAAGAGCGATGGATATTCTTTTTCCTGGTATTGGAGAAATTGTAGGTGGTTCTCAAAGAGAGGAACGCTATGATGTGTTGCAATCGAAAATGAAAGAGCTTAATATCGACCAAGAAGAATTGTCCTGGTACCTTGATACTCGTAAATTTGGGACTTGTGTACATTCAGGTTTTGGTCTTGGATTTGAAAGACTCGTTTTATTTGCGACAGGCATGACAAACATTCGTGATGTAATTCCTTACCCACGTACGCCACAAAACGCAGATTTTTAAGAAATATGATTATTGAAAGGCATCTTGTTCAGTCGCTTTCGCAAGAAATGCGACTGCAAGACTATGCGGTTCATATTTTTGAATCTATTCAAACTAAAAGTGCTCTAAAAAAAGCGATTAAAAGAGGTCAGGTTTTAATCAATAATAAAGTTGCTTACACTGGCGATTGGGTTAAAGTTGGGTATGAAATATCACTTTTACAACCTCAAGAGAAATCAGAAAGACCTATCTTCAGACTAGAGATAAAAGTTCTTTTTGAGGATGATTATTTTGCGATTATTGATAAGCTTCCTGGATTTCCCACAAACGGTAATTATTTTAAAACAATTGAAAACGCACTTTCTTATAATTTAAAATCTTCAGTTTTAAAAGATAAACTCAGCTACCCGCAACCTGTTCATCGTTTAGATAATCCGACACGAGGTCTTTTGATTTGTGCTAAAACAATGCACGCTAAATCTAAATTATCTCAGCTTTTTCAAGATCATCAGGTGAATAAAGTTTACACAGCGATTGTCAAAGGTCACTTTGAAACTCAAAAATTATTAATTAAAGATGAGGTTGATAATAAAGAAGCATTTACTGAGGTTTTAGTTGATCAGCATTTTATAAAAGTTAATGATCAATTTACTGTTTTGAAATTGTTTCCAACAACAGGGAGAACGCATCAGTTACGAAAGCATTTAGCAGGAATTAATCATCCTATATTAGGCGATGTTCTTTATGATCCTGATTTAAAGAACTGTAATGAAAAATCTCAGCGTTTATATTTGCAAGCCAGTGGATTAAATTTTGAGCATCCTTTTAAAGACCAAATAATTGATATAAACCTTGATTTACCTAAAAAGTTTAGTAAATTTATTACATCCTATAAGAAGTTATAATTATGTTGAAGCAGCAATTAAATCTTAAGTTATCCCAGAAGTTGTCGCCACAGCAGATTCAATTAATGAAATTGATTCAGCTGCCAACTGTTGCTTTTGAACAAAGAATTAAAAATGAATTAGAGGAAAATCCTGCTTTAGAATCTGGTAAAGAATCATTGGAAGATGATCATTTTGAGAATGAGCCTATGGAAGATGATCATGAGGTAATTGAGACAGAATTTGATGTCGATGACTACTTGAGTGATGATGAAATACCGAGCTATAAGCTAAAAGCAAATAATTACTCTAAGGATGATGAGGAAAATCAAATTCCTTACGCTGCTGGCATATCATTTACGCAATATTTGAGAAATCAACTTTCAACGATGAGCCTCAGTGAAAACGATTATGTGATCGCAGAGTTTTTGATTGGCAGTGTTGATGGTTCAGGGTACATCCGTCGTGAGTTGATAGATATTGTTGATGATTTAGCTTTTACACAGAACATTTATACTGATGAAAAAAATGTTTTGAAAGTGTTTAAACGTGTACAAGATTTAGATCCAAGTGGTGTTGCTGCACGTGATTTACAAGAATGTTTAAGTATACAATTAAAACGTAGAAAATCTCGTGAAAGCACTGATTTAGCTTTGCAGATTATAGATAATGCTTTTGACATGTTTACAAAAAAGCATTATAAAAAATTATTGAATAAATTTTCAATTGATGAAGACCAATTAAAAGCGGCGATAGATGAAATTGAAAGTTTAAATCCTAAGCCAGGCGCATCTTACAGCTCGAATACGAAGATTGTTGAGCATGTGACTCCTGATTTCACAATACGTATAAAAAATGGAGAATTAGAGTTGACATTAAACTCACGGAATGCACCAGAGATGCACGTTTCTCATGATTATGCAAATATGCTTAATGCCTATAAAGAGTCTAAAGAGAAAACTAAAAAACAAAAGGAGGCTGTTTTATTTATCAAACAAAAGCTTGATTCTGCAAAATGGTTTATCGATGCGATAAAGCAACGTCAACAAACTTTATATGCAACGATGAGCACAATAATGAATTACCAAAAGGATTATTTCTTAACTGGTGATGAACGTGAGATTAAACCTATGATTTTAAAAGACATAGCTGAACGTATTGATATGGATATCAGTACAGTTTCTCGTGTGGCTAACAGTAAATATGTGGATACGCCTTATGGTACTTTTTTAATCAAAGAATTCTTCTCTGAATCGATGAAGAATGATAAAGGTGAAGATGTTTCTACGAGGGAAATTAAGAAGATATTAGAAGTGATTATTGAAAAAGAAGATAAATCTAAACCCCATACAGATGCTAAACTAGCAGAACTCTTGAAAGATAAAGGATATCCGATTGCCAGAAGAACCATTGCTAAATATAGAGAGCAACTTGATCTTCCTGTTGCTAGATTGAGAAAGGAAATATGAGAAAGCTATCGCAACTTATATCTGTTGTTTTACATCCAATTTTTGTTCCGCTTGCGGCCGTCATTATTTTTTTCTACAAGCTTCCGATTTATTTTGATAGCTCAGTTATTTATTCAAAAATAGTTGCAACGCTGATTGTCTCAGTACTTCTCCCGCTAGTATTCTTATATTTTTTTAAGACACTCAAGTTGATTTCCAGTTTTGAGCTTCCTACATCAAAGGAGAGAAGATTGCCTTTGTTGTTTTTTATGATGCTTGATTTAGTGATTATCAATTACATTTTCGAGCTATACAATTATCAGTATTTATTTTATTTTTTTTGGTCTTTGTTGTTAGCTTCTATGGTAGTTTTTATAGCTCTTTTTTTTCGTTTCAAAATAAGTTTACATAGTTTAGGTATGTCAAGCCTTCTGACTTTCCTTATTATTTTAAGCTTTAATTTTCAGCTTAATTTTATTTATAGCATTGCTTTCTTGGTGATGTGTTTAGGGCTTGTCTCTTCTTCTCGCTTAATTTTAAAAGCGCATGTTCCTTCAGAAGTGATCGTTGGTGTTGTGCTTGGGGTTATTACTCAACTTACGATACCCATTTTTAAGTACTATAAAATGTAGAATATCAGTCCAATTCTCAATGGCTTTATTCCTATTTTACTTGTACCATTTGAAACTTCACCACTAAAAAGTGGATTGAGATCATACTGAATTTGAATATTGACAATATTATAACCAAAAGAAAAGAATCCGGCTGTTCGAAATCTATTAAGAGCATTGACATCTGTCTGTTTAATAGTCAGATCATCTTGCTCAAATTTTGACTTGAAGTAGTATATATAGCCCAATTTTACGCCAAAATATACACGCCAAAAAGCGTAATCTTCAGGTGTTGAGCTTCTCCATCTTATTTGGATTGGCATCTCTACTAAATGCGTTGCAAAGCGATTGTTTTTATATTCAATATCTTTTGAAATAGGTTGAACGATATCCTGGCCGTCACCGGTTTCACTTATTAAAATGTTATGTCCAAAACTACTAGAGCTTACACCGAGACCTACACCAACTGCAAGACTCCTTCTTTTATTTATTGGAAAGTCTCTGATAAATCCAAGGTCAAAACTTCCTGAAAATCCTGATTGATTTCCGCCTTTTGGCATTTCTGTCATTAAATTGAATGCAACGCCAGCGTAAAACTGATCTTCTCTGTAAAGACTGTCAATAACTTTGTTGTCTGCTTCATCTTTGTTTTGTGCTAATGAAGGCAAAGAGATTATGAGAAGTAATAAGAAGAAGTACATGGATTTCATGTCGCTAAGATATGTCTTAAAATAGAAAACATCCAACGTAAATTGGATGTTTTCTAAGATAACAATAAAAAGCAAAATGCTTATTCCATATTAAGGTTCGCATCACCTTCTCTTGTTGTGTAATTAATTTTTAAGGCTTCAGCCTTTCTAAGCTCTTGCTTAATATCTGATACTAAGCCCATATTTGTTTCCTTGTCAACCTTAAGAGCTGTAATTAATGCTGGCACTAATTCTTCTCTTTTAGATTCTCTTTCCTGAAATATGAACTGTTGTATATCGCTAATTCTCGCGTAATTGTCGTTTAGCTGAACTCTCGCTTCAGTACCAAATTGTTGCTGATAACGTGGAGAAGGCTTTCCAGCGTAAATGTACATAACCAAATCTTTCTTTTCAAGCTTTTCAACTTGATCAGCGTATGGCAATACATTTTTAACCTTTAAGCTTGTATCTCTCATAACAGTAACAACCATAAAGAAGAATAATAGCATAAAAACAATATCAGGCAAAGAAGCTGTAGAAATTGCAGGTGTACCCTCGTCTTGTTTCTTTTTAAATTTTGACATAATTTTTATTTTAAACTATTTCTTAGGTTCAGCTTCAGATAATTTTTGAGGGAACATGTCTTTTACAACTCCGATACGTTCCTTTAGCTTTTCTTTATTAGCGTCGCTTGTTTCAGGATTTTTAAATGCTTTTTCCATTTCAGTAAAATCCATGTTATAAAGTCGTTGCGCTTCACGATTTCTCAATGTGTTATAAGCTGCAACAAGCTCATTTTGAACTGCGATGTAAGTTCCGTATTCTGTCATCCTATCATTTTGCAATGAAATAACAGCCTTAATTGGGTTGTCTGATGATTCCGGGTTTCCAGTTCCTTGACAATAATTACATGCTTCATCTCCTGTACCGCCACCGTTGTCCAGAAATTCTATAGCTTTATCTTTTAAGTCTTCTAATTTTACAGGGTTTTCTTTGATTATATCATGATCAACGAAAATCTCTTCATTAGCGTTGACTAACACGATAAAGATATTTTTCTTTTTAAGCGGTGGAGGATTCTCTGTTTCTTCATCTAATGGCGGTAACTTTCTGCTAATACCACTATCTGTTTCGATGGTTGTAGTAACCAAGAAAAAGATAAGGAGCAGGAAAGCAATGTCTGCCATTGATCCAGCGTTAACTTCTGGTGATCCTCTTTTTGCCATAATTATCTAATTATTAATTTTCTAACGCTTGAAACAAGCATAGCTCCTATTGCTAGAACCGCTAATATATAAAAGGCATTCAATCCAGCGCCGACCCATCTCGAGCCTGAGGCAGATAGCATTTCACCATCTCTTAAAGCGGTTTCTGTTCCACTTGCAATACCATATGATACTGCAATAATTGCAATAAATACACCTAAAGAAATTAGAGTTTTGACAACATTTCCAGTAAAGAGTTCTTTAATAGAAAATCCTAAGGTGAAAATAATAGCTAACGCCAAGATACCATAAGCAACATAAAGTAATGGTGCTAAAATACTGTCTTGAAGCGCAGCTTCGCTTTCGATAACATCATCGCCAGTGTAAAAAATTCTGAGGAATAAAATAGCCCCAATAACACCGACAAGGATTTTAAATATATTTGATACTTTATTCATTGTTTGTCTTATTTATTTTTGTGAGCAACTAACATGTCAATCAATGTGATTGATGCATCTTCCATATCGTTTACAATAGCATCGATTTTAGAGATGATGTAGTTATAAAAAATTTGAAGTATAATCGCAACGATAAGACCGAATACTGTTGTTAAAAGTGCAACTTTAATACCTCCAGCAACTAATGATGGCTGCATGTCTCCTGCTGCTTCAATTTTATCAAATGCCTGAATCATACCGATTACAGTACCCATAAACCCAAGCATTGGTGCTAAGGCAATAAATAAAGAAACCCATGATACGTTTTTCTCAAGTTGTCCCATTTGAACACCACCGTAAGCAATAACTGCTTTTTCTGAAGCTTCAACACCTTCATCCATACGGTCAAGGCCTTGGTAGTAAATTGATGCAACTGGTCCGCTTGTATCTCTACAAACTTCTTTTGCTGCTTCAACTCCACCACTATTTAAAGCATCTTCAACTTTTTGAGCTAACTTTTTAGTGTTTGTTGTTGCTAAGTTTAAGTAAATGATTCTTTCAAAGGCAATTGCTAAACCTAGAATAAGACATAAGAGAACAATTCCCATAAACGTTGGGCCACCCTCAATAAATCTTTCTTTTAAAACTTGATGAAAACCTTTGTCTTCATTTGTGTCTGCTGCTGCAGCTTCTTCATCTTGCACAAAGTTAACGATGATGTTTTCTGAAACAACATCAGTCTTTGACGCATGTGCATTGAAATTACCTAAAACCATTAATGTACAAATGGCTAAAATTGAAAATACTCTTTTCATTGTTGTTTGTCTTAGAATTAGTAAATGTATAGTTTAAATTATATTACATGGTTAAGCAGAGAGGAAGGGATTCGAACCCTCGGTTCCGATACAATCAGAACACACGCTTTCCAGGCGTGCACCTTAAACCGCTCGGTCACCTCTCTTTAAAATCATTTCAAATAAACGAATTAGAATGCAAATAACAAAAAATATTTTAATGTTCTTAAAAAAAGTCAGTTAAATTATTTCATTTCACCTCTTAAACTCGTTTCAAATATTGTTTTAAAGACATTGTATTCTAAATCCTTGGTCAGCATATACATCATTTTGCCAACCGCAGCTTCAGTTGTAATATCTTTTCCTTCTATTAATCCAATTTTTTTAAGCTGATCACTGGTTTCATACTTTCCCATTTCTACACTTCCACCACTGCATTGCGTGACGTTGACAATATGAATGCCTTTATTTATTGCTTTTTCTAAAGCTTTAATAAACCAAATGTCAGTCTTAGAATTACCACTTCCAAAAGTTTCCAATATAATACCTTTAATATGTGGTGTCTCCAAAATATGTTCTAAAGTCTTCTTTGCAAGACTAGGAATTAATTTGATCACCATCACGCGATTGTCTAATTCATGATGAACTTTTAATTTTCTTTTAGATGGAATACGTTGAAGTGATGATCTATTTATTTTAAGATTGACGCCAGATTCTATTAAAGGAGGATAGTTTAAAGACTCAAATGCTTCAAAATGTTCAGCGTTTATTTTCGTTGTTCTATTTGCTCTATATAGTTTGTATTCAAAATAGAGTCCAACTTCTTTGATGACTGGTTTGCCATTTTCATGTAAACCTGCAACTTGTATGCTTGTGATTAAATTTTCTTTTGCATCAGTTCTCAAATCTCCGATAGGAAGTTGAGATCCAGTGAAAATCACGGGTTTCGTTAAGTTTTCGAGCATAAAAGAAAGTGCAGAAGCAGTGTAGGACATCGTGTCGCTTCCATGTAAAACGACAAACCCATCAAAATCTTCATAGTTTGCTTCTATAACTTTTGCCAAAGCGATATAATCCGTGTGATCAAAATCAGATGAATCTTTAGGGTCTTCAAAACTGTAGGTTTCTATTTTATGACTCAATAATTTGAGTTCTGGTATTTTAGAAAGAAGCTGATCAAAGTTAAAAGCTTTCAGGCTATTGGTTACAGGGTCTTTAATCATTCCGATTGTACCACCTGTGTAAATCAGTAAAATTTTCGCTTTATTTTTCATGATGTACCAAATATCTGATTTGCGTTTTCTGTCGTGATTCTTGCAACTTCTTCTAAACTTATTTGATGGATGTTAGCTAATTTTTTTGCGACTTCTATCAAGTATGAACTTTCGTTTCTTTTGCCTCTGTATGGCGTTGGCGCAAGGTAGGGTGAATCTGTCTCTAAAACAATATGCTTCATGTCAATCTCAGACATGAATTTGTCAATCTTTCCATTTTTAAAAGTCAAAACACCACCTAAACCAAGTTTTAAATTATAATTAATCGCTTGTTGAGCATGCTCGTAAGTGCCAGTAAAACAGTGAAATATTCCAAATAAATCTTCAGATTTTTCTTCTTCAAGAATTTCAAAAACTTCATCGAAAGCATTTCTACAGTGAATGACTATGGGTAGTTTATACTTTTTAGCCAATTTTATCTGATGTCTAAAAGCATCTTGTTGTTTTTGAAGATGAGTTTGATCCCAGTATAAATCAATACCAATTTCACCTATGGCATAAAACTGACGTTTTTCTAATTGTTCCTCAATATGTTTCAATTCCTCCTGATAATTTTCCTTGACTGATGTTGGATGTAGCCCCATCATTAAAAATACCTGTCTAGGAAAATCTTTTTCAAGTTGATACATAGCCTCGGTTGTTGCCGAATCTATTGCGGGAATAAAAAAACGATTGATGTTTTCGTCATTTGCGCGTTTCATCACTTCGTCAATGTCTTCTTTAAAAGCATCAACATAAAGATGTGTATGTGTGTCAGTAAAATTCATAGTTGGCAAATTTATTAAATTGAAAATCTATATTTGCAAAAAAAGAAAAAATGTCCTCTCTTAAAAAATTTTTACAGACGAAGAATTACACTAGTATCAAAATGACTGTGACATCAACTGGTCATCACCAATGTCAAGCGATCATTAATGGTGTTGAAGGTTCTTTTATAGTAGATACGGGTGCGTCAAGCTCATGTGTTGATTTTAAATCTGCTGATCATTTTGAATTGTTGTCTGAAGATTCTGATGTGCGAGCTGCAGGAGCAGGAGCTATTAATATGCTGACAAAAACTTCAACTGATAATCATATTGAAATAGGAGAGTGGGCACAATCAAAATTCAAACTTGTTTTATTCGATTTGTCGCATGTTAATGCTGCATTGGAAGAGCATGATTCTGAATGTGTTAATGGGATTATCGGTGCTGATTTATTAAAAAAATCCAAAGCTGTAATCGACTACAAAACAAATCGTCTTTACTTGAAAATATAAGTTCTTTTAAAAGTTATTTTGTTTTTAAAATGAGACTCATTTTTGCTGAAAAATATTACTTTCGCAGCTTAAATAATGACTCATGATTTCCAACACACACATTAAATCAGCATTAATTTCAGTATTTCATAAAGATGGGCTAGAGCCTATTGTGAAAAAACTTCATCAATTAGGTGTAAAAATCTACTCAACTGGCGGCACAGAAAGTTTTATTAGAAAGCTCGGTGTCGATGTTACAGCTGTTGAAGATGTCACGAATTATCCTTCCATATTGGGAGGACGTGTCAAAACATTACACCCTAAAGTTTTTGGAGGTATTTTGAATCGTCAAGATCAAAACAGTGATCAAGATGAAATGAAAAAGTTTGAAATCCCTCAAATTGACCTTGTGATTGTTGATCTATATCCGTTTGAGGATACTGTTGCGTCTGGTGCTAGCGAGCAAGATATTATTGAAAAAATCGATATTGGAGGAATCTCACTTATTCGTGCTGCCGCAAAAAACTTTAAGGATGTTATCTGTGTATCTTCACGATCAGATTATGATGCTTTTTTAGGTTTGTTAGAAGAAAAAAATGGAGAAACGAGTCTTGAGGACCGTCAGAAATATGCAGCAAAAGCTTTCAATATTTCTTCACATTATGATACTGTTATTTTTAACTATTTAAATAATGGCATCAATGCTGTCGATGCTTATAAAGCAGATTATGAGCAAGCGAAAAAATTAAGATATGGTGAAAATCCACATCAACGAGCAAGCTTTTACGGAGATTTTGATGATGTCTTTGAACAATTACATGGTAAAGAACTTTCTTACAATAATCTTTTAGATGTTGATGCCGCCATTAATTTAATGTCTGAGTTTAAAGATGACAAACCAACTTTTGCAGTTTTGAAACATAATAACGCTTGTGGTTTAGCGCAACGTGATACTGTTTTAGAGGCTTATGAAGATGCTTTGGCTGGTGATCCAGTCTCAGCATTTGGAGGTATTTTGATTTCAAACACTGAAATTGATAAAGCTGCTGCTGAAAAAATACATCAATTGTTCTGTGAAGTTGTCATAGCGCCTTCATTTGCTGAAGATGCATTAGAAATCTTAAAAGGGAAGAAAAACAGAATTCTACTTGTACAAAAGAAATTTGAGTTTAAAGAAGCACAAGTTAGAACATGTTTAAACGGTGTTTTAGTTCAAGATAAAAATCTAAAAACAGATACTGTTGAAGACATAAAAACTGTTACAAAAAAACAAGCAACAGAAGCTGAAGTCCAGGACATGTTGTTTGCTTCAAAAATAAGTAAACACACAAAATCAAACACGATTGTATTGGCTAAAGATGGTCAGCTTTTAGCAAGTGGAACTGGTCAAACATCACGTGTTGATGCCCTAAATCAGGCTATAGCGAAAGCGCAATCTTTTGGCTTTAGCTTAAAAGGAGCCGTGATGGCAAGTGATGCGTTTTTCCCTTTTCCTGATTGTGTTGAGATTGCACACGAAGCAAGAATTTCAGCCGTTATACAACCAGGAGGCTCTATAAAAGACCAACTGAGTATTGATTATTGCGACCAAAATAAAATGACAATGTTAATGACTGGCATTAGACATTTTAAGCATTAATTTAGCTAACTTTACACCTTATACTTGAATTACAACTTGACGCATGGGATTTTTTGATTTTTTAACTGAGGACATTGCTATCGATTTAGGAACAGCAAATACATTAATTATACATAATGACAAGGTTGTTGTTGATAGTCCTTCAATTGTTGCGCGAAATAGACTTAGTGGTAAAATAATCGCTGTCGGAAATGAAGCTGCGATGATGCAAGGTAAAACTCATGAAAATATCAAAACTGTTCGTCCTCTTAAAGATGGTGTTATAGCCGATTTTGATGCCAGTGAGCAAATGATAAGTATGTTTATCAAAGAAATTCCTGCACTTAAAAAACGTTTGTTCACACCTTCCTTACGTATGGTTATTTGTATTCCAAGTGGTATTACTGAGGTTGAAATGCGTGCTGTAAAAGATTCAGCTGAACGCGTTAATGGAAAGGAGGTTTATTTGATCCATGAGCCTATGGCAGCTGCGATAGGTATCGGTGTTGATATCATGCAGCCTAAAGGAAATATGATTGTTGATATCGGTGGAGGAACGACCGAAATTGCTGTTATTGCGCTTGGTGGTATTGTGTGTGACCGATCAGTAAAAGTTGCAGGAGATGTTTTTACGAATGATATTATTTATTACATGCGTACCCAACATAACTTATTCGTAGGTGAACGCACAGCTGAAAAAATCAAAATTCAAATTGGTTCGGCAACTGAAGATTTAGAGACAGTTCCTGAAGACATGAATGTACAAGGACGTGATTTGCTGACTGGAAAACCTAAGCAAGTTGAAATTTCTTTTAGAGAAATAGCAAAAGCACTAGATAAGTCTATCTTGCGCATCGAAGATGCAGTGATGGAAACTTTATCACAAACACCACCCGAACTTGCTGCTGATATTTATAATACAGGAATCTATCTTGCTGGTGGAGGTTCAATGCTTCGTGGGCTTGATAAACGCTTGTCTCAAAAAACAGATCTACCAGTTTACATAGCAGAAGATCCTTTGAGATCGATAGTGAGGGGAACAGGAATTACACTGAAAAATATCGAAAAATTTAAGCCGATTTTAATTCAATAAGTCCATAATCCATGCAGCAGATTTTCAATTTTCTTATCAAGTATAAGGCTGGATTGGTATTTATAGGATTGTTGATTTTAGGCTTGAGTTTAACCGTTAAAGCACACGATTATCAAAATTCGAAAATAATAAGTGCTGCAAATGGCGTGACTGGCAATTTGTTCCAAATGAAGACAAATGTTAGTGACTACTTCAGGCTAGCTTCTCAGAATGAAGTTCTGTTACAAGAAAATAAAAATTTACAAGAAGAACTTTATCAATATCGTCAACAACAATTGCCGAAAATAGATACTTCAGTTGTTTTCAATGACACGATTTTCAAAGTTTATACTTCTAAAGTCATAGCCAACAATTATTCGCATACCGATAATTACTTATTATTAAATTCTGGTGATAAAGATGGATTAGAACCTGGTATGGCAGTTCTCTCAAGTTTAGGTGTCGTTGGCATCACAGAACAAGTTTCTGCAAATTTTACACGCGTTATTTCTATATTAAACCGGAATATTTCAATCAATGCTAAGTTAAAAAAGAGTAATCATTTTGGAACCCTAACTTGGGTTGGTGAAGATCCTTATATTGTCAATTTGATTGATGTGCCTAGATCAGCTAAAGTTAATGTTGGTGATACAATTACGACGGGAGGAAAATCATTTATTTTTCCAGGAGAAGTTTTAATTGGTACCGTTAAAGGTTTTGAGTTAGATTTAAATCGAGGTTATTATGATATTCAGATTAAATTATTTAATGACATGACAGATCTCGGTGAAATTTACGTTGTTAAAAGAAAGGACAAAGAAGAAGCAATGGAATTATTAGAAAATACAGAGCAAAGTGAATAAAAGTTTGCAAAAAATATTTGCTTTTATAGGTTTGGTTTTATTGCAAACGCTCATCCTTAACGAAGTTTATTTGTTTGGTTTTGTGATTCCCTATGTTTATATCATGTTCTTGGTCTTATTGCCGCCACATGCAAACCGTGTCCAAACATTAATTCTGTCTTTTATTCTAGGTTTATCGATTGATATTTTTGAAAGTACAGGTGGGATTCATGCTTCTGCTACATTGGTCGCCGCTTATTTTAGGCCACAGCTTTTGCACTTGACATTTGGCTTAAGTTATGATTATCAAACCTTAAGCATCAAGCATGAAGGTTTTTTTAAAAAAATGACTTACGTCGCTCTATTGGTTTTTATACATCATTCAGTTCTTTTTGCTTTAGAGGTTTTTAGTTTTGATCTTTGGCGCTTATTTTTAGAAAAATTGCTTTTATCATCCGTATTTAGTATTTTATTAATTATGCTAATGATGAGTCTAGTCAAAAAGAAATTGAGATGAAAAAATTACTCCCTTTAGTTTTGGTAAGCTTTTCAGTCATTATTTTTTTGACGCGTTTGTTTTATATTCAAATGATTGATGATTCTTATGGCGATGTCTCTCAAAATATTGCCATACGTAAGGTTTATGATTACCCTCAACGTGGATATATCTTTGATCGTAACGGGAAGTTACTCGTTGGAAATCAACCTGCCTATGATGTGATGATTGTGCCTAATGATGTCAAAGAGTTTGATACTTTAGCTTTAGCTGATTTGCTTAATTTGACTCCAGAGCGTTTAAAAGATCGTATTGAAAATGCAATTATTTATTCTCCGCGTTTGGCTTCAGTTGTGACACCTCAGTTAACAAAAGATGAGTATGCTTACGTTCAAGAAAGTATGTATAAATATGCTGGATTTTACATTCAGAAAAGATCTTTACGTGATTACAATGTGAGTCATAGTGCAAACATTTTGGGTTATATCGCTGAAGCGAATCAAAGGGATATTAAAAAGAATGCTTACTATCAGTCTGGTGATTTTATTGGTCGAAGAGGAGTTGAGCAACAATATGAAGATTTACTTAAAGGAACGCGAGGTGTTAAGCACTTTCTTAGGGATAGATTTAATAGAAATATCAAACCTTATAAAAACAAGAAATACGATACGATTTCTAAAAAAGGAAAGGATCTAAGCTTAACTATAGATTCTGAACTGCAAGCTTACGGCGAGAAGTTGATGAAAAATAAAAGAGGAGGAATTGTCGCTATACAACCTAAAACGGGAGAGATACTCAGTTTGGTCACAGCACCTTCTTATGATCCTGAAATTTTAGTGGGTCGTAAACGTTCACGTAATTATACGGAAATGTATTATGACTCAATTTCTAGGCCTTTATACAATAGAGCGCTTCAAGCTGTTTACCCTCCAGGATCACCATTTAAAGCTTTCACAGATTTAATTGGCTTAGAAGAAAATGTGATGTCACCAGATGAAACATACTATTGCAAAGGTTATTATTCATACGGACGTAGCGCGAGAATGGCTTGCCACCATCACAAAAATCCTGTTGATGCAGTGAGTGGGTTGGCATATTCATGTAATGCCTATTTTGCACAAGTTTATCGTCATACTATAGAAAAATATGACACACCTCAAGAAGGAATTGAAGTTTGGAGAAAACATTTAGAAAGTTTTGGTTTTGGAAATTATCTAGGTTACGATTTACCTGTAGGAAGAAAAGGTCTGGTGCCAGACGCAGATTATTACAACCGCGCTTACCAATATCCTAAGTATGAATGGTACGCAACTGCAACACTTTCTAATGCAATAGGTCAGGGTGAAGTGCTAACAACTCCAATTCAATTGGCTAATGGGATTGTAGCAATAGCAAATAGAGGATGGTATATCAAGCCGCATATTTTAAAAGAGGTTAATGGTGAGCCTATTAAATTTGAAGAATACACTAAGAAAAACTATACGACAATAAAGCCAGAAAACTTCGATCCGATTATCGAAGGGATGCATAATGCCTATGAATACGGAACAGCTCGCTTTTTGAGAGTTCCCGGTATTGAGGTTTGTGGAAAAACAGGAACTGCTGAAAATAAAACGCGTATCAATGGTGAAATCGTTCAACTTGAAGATCATTCTATTTTTGTGGCTTACGCACCAAAGGATGATCCAGAGATTGCAATTGCAGTTTTTGTTGAAAATGGAGGTTTTGGTTCAACTTACGCAGGTAGAATTTCAAGCTTGATGATTGAAAAATATCTAAAAGATGAAATTGAAAGAACAGATTTAGAGAAATGGATTTTGTCAAACAGCTTAGAAGAAGAGTATGCAAAACCTTATCTCATTAAAGAAGAAAAGGAGAACTAAATGTCAAAACGTACTTTTTTTCAGTTAGATTGGTTCAGTATTTTACTCGTTGTGATTCTTATTGGTTTCGGATGGGGAAACATCTACTCAACCACTGTCACCGATGCGAATGCAGATATTTTAGATTTTTCTGAAATTTACGGGAAGCAAATCCTTTGGATTATTATGGGTTTCTTTTTGGTAATTGTTATTTTATCAGTTGAAGTCAAGTTTTATGAGCGGTTTGCGAATGTTTTTTATTTAGTTGCCTTACTCTCTTTGTTAGGTCTGCTTTTTTTTGGAAAAACAATCGCAGGTCAAACAGCTTGGTATTCCTTTGGTTCATTTAGCATCCAACCGGCAGAATTCGTTAAAGCGACAGTTGCTTTGGCAATGGCAAAATACCTTAGTGAAATTGATGTGAATTTAAAAAGATTTAAAAATCAGCTCAAAGCATTTGTCATTATTTTATTGCCAATTTTATTAATCATGTTGCAGCCAGATGCTGGTAGCGCATTGATTTATTTGTCCTTTGCCATCCCTTTATATAGAGAAGGTTTACCGCATTGGTACTTGACACTTGCAATTTTGGCAGGCGTTCTATTTGTTCTAACGTTAAAATTTGGTTTTGTTATCGTTTCATCGATTGTCATATTACTTGTGACTTTGGCTTATTTATTTAATAAATCAAAGCGAAAAAAACTTTTACCCTATATTTTTAGTGTATTAATTGCTGTTGGATTTTCATTGTCAGTCAGCTTTATATTTAATAAAGTTTTACTGCCACACCAGCAAGATCGTTTTGATGTACTTTTGGAAGATGACATTGATATAAAAGGAACAGCTTTTAATTTGTACCAAAGTCAAGTTGCTATCGGAAGCGGCGGTATGACAGGTAAGGGCTGGCTGAAAGGAACTCAGACGCAAGGTCGATTTGTGCCCGAGCAACACACAGATTATATTTTTAGTACCGTTGGAGAGGAATGGGGCTTTTTAGGAACAAGTACAGTTGTTATTTTATTTGCAGTTTTACTTTTAAGACTTTACTTTTTGGCAGAACGGCAGAAATCTCAATTTAATCGGGTTTTTGGATATTCGGTATTCGGAATTTTGTTTTTTCATTTCTTTGTCAATATCGCTATGGTTATTGGTTTGTTCCCAACAGTTGGCATTCCATTACCTTTTTTTAGTTATGGCGGTTCAGGATTATGGGGATTCTTAATTTTAATCTTTATCTTTCTAAAATTAGATGCTAAACGAATCAGCTTAAACTAATGAAAATTGTTCTGAATTTTATCCTTATCATATTTTGTCCACTTAATTTTTTTGGGCAAGATTTCTATGCACAAGCTCAAAATGAAATCAAAGAAAAGGATTATGTAGAGGCTGAAGTTGTTGTCAAAAAGCATTTGAAATACAATCAACAGGATGTTAGGGCAAAAATGCTTTTAGGCGAAATATATGCACATCAGAAAGAATGGGAAAAATCTTCTGATGTTAATAAAGAACTAGTTGAAAGCGATGAGAATAACGCCGATTACCATTATCGATATGGAGGAACGCTGGGTTTGTGGGCTAAAAATGCTTCAAAATTTCAGGCATTATTTTTACTAGATGATGTGAAACATCATTTAAAACGCGCAGCTGAGTTAGATAGAAATCATATTGATACGCGCTGGGCATTGATTCAACTTTATATGGAACTTCCTGGAATTATAGGAGGAAGCCAAAAAGTTTCAGAAAAATATGCAAATCAACTTCATGATATTAGCCCAGTAGATGGAGCCTTGGCTTTTGGTTATATTGAAGTTTACGGTGAAAATTATGATCAGGCTGAGGTTCATTATAAAAAAGCTGTTGAAATAGGACAATCAACAACGACTTACCAGAAATTGATAAACCTTTATCATAAAAAAAATGCTTTTAAAAAAGAGATAATCACCTTGATTGAAGCATATCAACAAACGTATAATGCTGAATTTTTACAACAACTTTTAGAAAAAGATATTAAAACGCAATATTTGTCAACAAGAGTAAGAAATAAATTTCAAGAATTATTTAGAAGAGAAAACCCTAAAAAGGATATTCATCTTTTGGAAAAACTTCAACTGAAAATTGATTCAATCTAACTTCATTAAAACATTTAAGTTTTTAATTTTACATCAAAATCATTGATATGCGATTACATTTTATAGCAATTGGCGGCAGTGCAATGCATAGTTTAGCTATTGCCTTACAGGAAAAAGGTGATAAAATCACAGGAAGTGACGACGAAATTTTTGATCCCTCGAAGTCTTTACTAGAATCCCATGGACTTCTTCCTGAAGCATACGGATGGTTTCCTGAAAAAATCACAGAAGATATTGATGCAGTTATTCTTGGTATGCATGCCAAGGCTGACAATCCTGAACTTCTTAAAGCCAAAGAACTCGGTTTAAATATTTACTCTTACCCAGAATTTCTTTACGAGCATTCTAAAGAAAAAACACGTGTTGTGATAGGTGGTTCACACGGGAAAACGAGTATCACAGCAATGATTTTGCATGTTTTGCATTATCATCAACGCGAAGTAGATTATATGCTTGGTGCTCAAATAGATAACTTCGAAAACTCCGTTCACCTTACTGAAACAAACGATTTCATATTATTAGAAGGAGATGAGTATCTTTCATCTGCGCTAGATACAAGACCTAAATTTCATTTATATCAACCCAATATTGCTTTATTAAGTGGCATCGCTTGGGATCACATCAATGTTTTTCCAACATTTGAAAACTACATTAAACAATTTGAATTATTTTTAGATTCAATGACAAATGGATCAACTTTAGTTTATAATGCTGAAGATAAAAATTTAGTTAGAATAGCAGAAGAAGCTACAAAGCCAACTCGAAATCATCCATATCAAACACCTGAATTTACGATAAATGACGGTGTCACTTCAATAGAAACACCAGAAGGTGAAATGCCTCTAGAGATTTTTGGTGCACACAATTTACAAAATCTTGCAGGTGCCAAGTGGATTTGCCAACACATGGGCGTTGATGAAAATGATTTTTATGAAGCGATTGCGAGTTTTAAAGGCGCTTCAAAACGTTTGGAGTTAATGCATAAATCTGATGATGTGATCGTGTATAAAGATTATGCGCATTCACCATCTAAAGTGCAAGCAACAACAGCAGCTGTTAAAAAGCAATACCCAAACAGACATTTGATCGCTTGTTTAGAATTACATACTTACAGTAGTTTAAATTCTGAATTTTTAGACGAATATGAAGCAACACTTGATGCAGCTGATGAAGCGATTGTTTTCTTTTCACCAAAAGCTGTTGAAATTAAAAGATTAGACATTTTATCAAAAGAAGCAATTTTAGATAAATTCAAGAGAAAAGATTTGAAAGTTTTTACTTCTGCTGAAGATGTTCTCGAATATTTAGAACAAAAAGAATATCAAAAAGACGTTTTACTTATGATGAGTAGCGGTCATTACGGAGGTTTTAATTTTAAAGACTTTTCGGATAAACATTCGTAGTTGGTAATTTCAGTTTGTCTTTTGGTTTCTTAAAAATCATTATCTTTAGGAAAGTTCTTTCATGAAAAAACAAGCTGAATCACTCCCTATCACAACTTGGTCTCTTGCTGATCGACCAAGGGAGAAGTTACTTGCTAAAGGTAAACAAGCCTTGACAAACGCTGAATTACTTGCGATTTTAATAGGTTCCGGGAATCGAAATGAATCTGCTGTGAACTTATGTCAGCGTATTATGAAATCGCATCAAAATTTATTGCAGAATATCGCCAAAGCTAGTGTTGAAGATTTGATGCAATTTAAAGGAATTGGAGAAGCAAAAGCTATTACAATTGTTGCTGCTCTTGAGCTGGGGAGAAGAAGAAGGAGTGAGGATGCTCACGAGTTAACTAAAATTAAATCTAGCCAAGATGTTTATCATTTAATGTATGCTTATATAGGAGAACTTTCTCATGAAGAATTTTGGATCATGATGTTAAACAATTCAAATAAAGTTATACATAAATACAACTTGAGTAAGGGCGGCATCACTGCGACGATGGTCGATATACGGCTATTGTTTAAAAAAGCATTAAGCCAATCTGCAACGAGTATTATTTTGGCACACAACCATCCGTCGGGAACACTCAAGCCAAGTCAGGCAGACAAGCAATTAACGGCAAAAGTAAAGAAAGCAGGAGAAATTCTTGATATTAAAGTTCTAGATCACCTCATTATCACAGAAAAATCTTACTTTAGTTTCGCAGATGAAGGATTATTATAAATGAAGGAATTACTTGTTTACGTGCCCAAAAACAGCTCTCGGATTAGCTATATTTTTAATCATATTTGTGGCCGTATGATGGGTTTTGAGGTTCAATTTACTTCTAAAATTGAAACTTTTATTAGCTTTAAAGGTCCAAAAATATCTTATTGCAAAAAGAAGCTTGGAAACGAAATTTTCATTCAGCAATATGGCCTTTTAGAAGAACATGGTATCAACGATGTCAGCATCATGGTTGATTATTGGGAAGAAGCAGAGTGTCCTTGTTTTTTCAGAGTATCGAATAATAGTGATTTATCCTTTGATATATTTTCCGCAAGCTTTTATCTGCTCTCACGATATGAAGAATATCAACCTCATGTGAAAAATGAATATGGATGCTTTGGGTATGAAGAAAGCTTAGCTTTTCAGAAAAACTTCTTAACGCTCCCTGTTATTGAAATGTGGGTTGAATGTTTTAAAAATCTTTTACAACAAAAATTTGAACTTCCTGAAACTGAAAAAAACTATCAAGCAAAAGTCAACATTTCAGTTGAGCAAGCTTATGCTTTTAGGCACAGGGGTTTTGTGAGGTTGCTGGGAGCGAGTTTTCAAGATTTATTCAAATTTGATTTTCTGAATATTTATCAGAGATTAAAGACAATGTTCAGGTTGGCTCCAGATCCTTATGATGTTTATGATGATCTGGTTAAATTTGGTCAAAACTCAAATATCATTCTTGATTTTTACTTTCAGTTGAGTGATTATACGCGTTATTCAAAAAGCATTAGCTACAATAAACGTGTTTATCACAAATTGATAAAATCTATGGGCGATTATGTAAAGCTAGGATTAAGACCAGGGTACGAAGCCATCAATAACTTTTTGATTTTTAAGAAGGAAAAAAAGAGATGGCAAAATATTGTTAACCAAAATTTATATGCAACACTTATCAATTCTGATGGATTGAATTTTCCTTTGGTTTTTGAACATATGAACAAGCTTGAAATCACAGATGATTATTCAATGGGTTACCCAAATCAAATTGGCTTTAGAGCAGGAACAGCAAGTGCTTTTCAGTATTATGATCTTAATCTAGAGCAAAGTACACGCCTTGTTATACATCCATATTTGTTTAATAGTGACACGCTTCAAAGTGGAAGTTTCAATGCTATTGAAGCAGAATTATTAAGAATATCTGCTATTTTAAGAAAGTTGGGTTTAATCAATCGGTTAACATTTACCAATGCTGATTTTTCATTATATGAAGATCACGAAAAAATATATACACTTTTAAAAAAACTTAGTTAATGCAGCCTGTAAAGCATCTTTTCTTTGATTTAGATCACACTTTGTGGGATTTTAATTCAAACTCTAAATCAACCTTTCAACATATTTTTGATCATCACAATGTCGGTGTTGACATGACGGATTTCATACCCGTTTATGAACCGATCAATGCAAAATATTGGCAACTTTTTAGACATAATAAAATCTCTAAAGAAGATTTGAGATATGCGCGTTTAAAAGAAGCTTTTGATGTTTTAAAATACAAGGCGAATGACGATTTGATATCTGTTTTATCAGAAGATTATATTCAGAATTTAGCTAATTACAACCAGTTATTTCCCAATACAATTGAAATTTTGTCTGAGTTGAAACCTTTTTACCAACTTCATATTATTACAAATGGTTTTAAGGAAGTTCAAGCAAAAAAGATGAAGAGTTCTAATATTGATCACTTCTTCGAGACTTTAACGACTTCTGATGACGCTGGCTGTAAAAAGCCAAACCCTGATATTTTTGCTTACGCGCTCAATTTAGCTCAAGCTAAAAAAGTAGAGAGCTTAATGATAGGTGACAATATTGAAGCTGATGTAGAAGGTGCACAAAAATTCGGGATCAATGCTGTGTTATTCGGCAAAGATGATACCTTTGACGGGCATCAAATCACATGTTTATCTGAATTAAAAACAATACTGAAATGAGAAAATTATTTTTACTTTTTATATTTACATTATCACTTGGCTTACAAGCTCAAGATTTTGATGAAAATAAAATGAGTGTTACCGTTCCTATGAAGTTTGATTTTTTAAAAGAAAAAAATCAGTATAACCTTAATATTCTAGCACGTGTTTTACTCAAAGAAGCTGGATTTAATGTTTATATGGACGTTGAAGAAAAGCCATTAGAAATTCAATCCAACCCATGCTCAAATCTTCGCTTTGAATTAGAGGAAGTGGATTCTTTTTTAAGAAAAAGACTCTTCTTTTCTTTACGGGATTGTAGTGATAATTCGGTTTATACTTCTGAGGTAGGAGTAAGTAATTCTAAAAAATTTAAAGAGGCCTATGTAGAGGCTCTTCGTGGTTCTTTTCAAGGCTTTTCTTCGAAAGATGTAACTCTTTCTAACAATTTTAGGCTGGTTCAAGTTGACGAAAATCAAGCTAAAGAAAGTACAGGTGACCAAGATAAATTTTTAGATAAAATTATTTTTAAATTTGCTGGTCAAACCTATTGGATGATTCAAAAAAGTGAAGATCATTTTGTGATCTATCTCGCCTCAAGCCAAAATAAATTTGCCGAATTAGAAGCTGCTGATAAAGGAAGTTATATTTATAAATCAGGAGATTTATTAGGTGCTGCTTATTTCACTTCCAAAGGTGATTTAAAAGTTGAGTACAGAGATCAAGATATTGATGAAGTACAAACCTTAAACTTCAATAGAGTTCAATAAACCTAACAAGATGGCCTTAGTAATTGTACTTTGGCCATTGCTTTTTTAGTTTCTGTCTGAGCTGCTGCTCTCTTTTATTATCAGTTGGTTTAAAAAAACTTGTCTGTGTCAAACTTTCTGGCATAAATTCATGTTGCACAAAATGACCTGGATAATCATGTGCGTATCTATAGTTTGCACCGTAACCACTGTCTTTCATCAGTTTTGTTGGTGCATTTCTTAGTGATAAGGGAACATTGAGATTTTGAGTTCTTTTGACTTCTACCATCGCTTTATTGATTGCTATATATGCAGAGTTACTCTTTTCTGATGTTGCCATGTAAATTACACATTGACTCAAAATAATACGCGATTCAGGCATTCCTACTGTATTTACTGCTTGGAAAGTATTATTTGCCATAACTAAAGCTGTTGGATTTGCAAGACCAATATCCTCGCTGGCCAATATTAATAAACGTCTTGCAATAAATTTTACATCTTCTCCACCATCCAGCATTCTTGCTAACCAATAAACGGCTGCGTTTGGATCACTTCCTCTTATTGATTTGATAAATGCAGAAATGATGTCATAATGTTGCTCACCATTTTTGTCATAGCGCGTGCTTTGTTGGTTTATTCTTTCAGCAACAATTGCATTTGTAATATTGATGGTTTCATTAGCTGCAAAGGAATTGACAACGAGTTCAAAATTGTTAAGAAGCTTTCGGGCATCACCACCAGAAAAACGAATCAAAGCTTCGTATTCTTGAATTTTAATCTCTTTTGTTTTAAGAATGTCATCATCTTTCATTGCTTTTTGAAGCAATTCTTTTAAATCATTCTCACTGAATTGCTTTAAAGTATAGACTTGACAGCGCGAGAGCAGGGCAGAGTTAATCTCAAAACTTGGATTTTCAGTTGTCGCACCGATTAAAATAACCCAGCCTTTTTCAACAGCGGCAAGAAGTGAATCTTGTTGAGATTTGCTGAATCTATGTATTTCGTCTATAAAAAGAATTGGATTTTTCTGTTTACTGAATAAACCATCATTCTTTTTTGCTTTGTCAATCACCTCTCTCACATCTTTAACACCGCTACTTATTGCAGAAAGTGTGTAAACATTTCTGTCTGTTTGTGAAGCGATGATATGTGCCAAAGTTGTTTTACCAACTCCAGGAGGTCCCCATAAAATCAGTGAGGGTAAGACTTGATTTTTAACAAGTTGAGTGATAGAGCCTTGTGAGCCAACTAAGTGCTGTTGGCTCATGTAATCGGCAAATGTTTTGGGTCTTAATCTTTCTGCTAATGGCGTATTCATATTGCAAAATTACAATTTTACTGACACAATAGCAGAAGATGTAGATTGGAAAGTTTTTTGATATCTTCACGTTGATGAAATCTAAGCTTTACCAAACATATCGATATTTATGGCTTCCTTTTTTTGCTTTATTAGCAATTTGGATTGTCTATTGGATTGAAATTAGATTTGGATTCAATTTTAATAAATATGGATTGTACCCAAGATCTCTTAAAGGTTTGAGTGGGATTTTGCTGAGTCCTTTTATTCATAGCGGAATAGAACATCTATTTAAAAATAGTATTCCGTTGGTTATTTTAATTTCTGCTTTAACTTTTTTTTATCCTAAAAGGCATCTCAAAATTCTACTTTATGGGTTTCTGTTGAGCGGAATATTAACTTGGATTATGGCCAGGCCGTCATACCATATTGGAGCGAGTGGCGTAGTTTACTTTCTGGCTAGCTTTTTATTTTTTAATGGTATTAAATCTAAAAATTATAGATTAATTGCGCTTGCGCTCACTGTAGCATTTGTTTATGGGAGTTTAGTTTGGGGCGTTTTGCCTGATCAAACGAAAGAGAATATTTCTTGGGAAGGCCATTTGTCTGGTTTAATTGTCGGCTTTCTATTAAGCTATTTTTACACTTCTCAGTTAGTTACTTCTGAATTTAATATAAAAAAGCATAAGTCAGTGAAGCAAACAGAAAAAGAGAAAGAGTTTATGCGACAATTTGATGAAAATGGTCATTTTAGTCCTGTAGAACCCGAAGAAGAATCAATCGATAAAGTATCAAACGATTCATCAAATCAATTAGAAATAAAGGTTTACTATAAGCCGAAACAGGAAGATTAAAACACCTCTGTTATCTCAATTATTTATTGAGTTTTTGTTTTAAATTCTCATAAAGAAACATTCCGCAAGCCACTGAAACATTGAGAGAGTTGATTTCACCTAAAAGTGGAATTTTAGCAGTTTCATCTAACATTTTTACAATGCTATGATGAATGCCGTTTTCCTCACTTCCCATCACAAATGCGGTTGATTCTGTGAGTTGAGTTTCATAAATATTTTGATTTGCTTTTTCTGTCGCACCAATAAGTTTCACACCTGATGATTGAAGATAAAATATAGCGTCTTTAAGATGATTAACTTTGCAAATATTCACTTTATAGGCTGCTCCTGCTGAAGTTTTTATCGCTTGGCTATTGACTTTTGCACTTCCTTGTGTTGGCAAAATCACTGCAGCAACATTTGTGCATTCAGCTGTTCTTAAAATAGCTCCTAAATTTCTTACATCTGTAATTCCATCTAATAATAAGAAAGTCGCTGGTTCATCTTTTTCTAAAGCTTTTTCAACTGTTTCTTCAAAATCAGCATAGTTGATATCAGAAATTTCAGCAATGATACCTTGGTGATTTAGATGATCGTACTTCTTAAACTTTTGAACAGGAACATAAGAAACTTTGACGTTTTCCTTTCTAGCTTGAGAAGCCAAATCGTTAAACTTGTTCTTTAAGTTCATATTGATTAATATTTTATCAATATCTTTTTTCTGATTTAAAGCTTCTTGAACACTGTGATTTCCAAAAATTATATTTTCCATAAGATTCATTTTATACAAAAACAAAAGGCTGACAAAGATATGTCAGCCTTTTAATTTAGTCTAATATTAAAGTGATTATTCTTTAATTATTTTCTTGTTTAATGATGTTTTACCATCTGTAATTTTGACTAAGTATGTTCCAGTTGATAATGAACTTGTATTCATTTGGATTGTATTTTGAGAAGTAGAATTTTTTGTTGAAGAAAGAACTAACCTCCCACTTAAATCATAAACTTTTACTTCGGCTTGACCTTCAAATGCTTCAGCACCTGTTATGTTTAAATAATTTTTGACTGGGTTAGGCCATATTTTGATCTCATTTTGACTAATAATATTTTCAGTACTTAAAAAAGAATCGATACCAGTTACAATAAGACTAAATTCTTGATCTCCTGCAACCAACGAGCCTTTGTGAGATATTTCAATTGTATAATTACCTGCTGGTAAATTATTAACTTCTATCTTTTCAACATTATCTACATTATTATCAGCTTTAATAGCAGCAATTGGAGTAGACGACATATCTAATACCCATGGCATATATTCTTCATCAGTATCATTGTTTATGATTCGCATATCTAAATCATTGACTAATGCAGGAGTTGGATCATTTAAAGTTGGAGAGTTTCCTGGGGAGCTTGCCGTTCCTTTACCTGCAATGTCGTTCCAAACTATAGAAGCTTTAACACTAGAGTCTTCTGATACTGTAATATCATAAGAGATCGTTTGCCCATCGCTTAATTCATGTGATTCAAAAATAATTTCACTATTATTTTTATTTTGAATTACCAATGCTGATTCATAAGCATCAAGCACGCCCCAACCAAATTTTGGATCAGGACCTATACTTGGTGATTGTGGATCGTATACTGTGTGAATAGCTAAATTCTTTAATTCAAATGATTTTAAGTGTTCACTATATAGTTCATTATTATATTGTTGTAATAAGATTAAAGATCCCGCAACATTTGGAGTTGACATCGAAGTCCCTGTCAAAGTTGCATAACCATCAGTAGCACTCGGTGAGCCAACAAAATAGTATGATGACTCTAAGTTGGAGCCCATACCAGCAATATCAGGCTTTACTCGTCCGTCATCTGTAGGGCCTTCAGAACTAGAAGGATTAATTGTTGCTTCAGTCAATCTTTCATTCGTATCTTCATCAAAATAAGGTTTGAATGAATTTGCTACTATCAATAAGTTTTTACTGACCTTGTTTCCAAATAATTTATCATAACCAGGTGCTATGGCTTGGCTATTATTGGGAACTCCTTCATTTCCAGCTGACATGACAGGCAATATATAATCTAGCTGATGAACTAGATAATCCCAATAATATGCATCGTTCATATATGCTCCTACATAAGCAGCAGGTAGAGCTAGATTTCCTTGATTATTAAAAATGGGTATTCCATAAGAGTGATTGGAGATTAAAAGGCCTTCATTTGCGGCAGCAAGAACTTCAGCAATATCATCTTGCCAATCGTAAGTTAAAATTTCAACTTCCGGAGCCATTCCTTTGGCACTAGGGTTTATTCCGTAAGCTCCAATGGTACCGGCAACATGCGTTCCATGACCACCAAAACTATTTCCTGAATCTCCTATAGTCACTTTAGAATCTTGATCAACTAGTTTGAATTCATCATGATTTACCATTACTCTCTTTTCATCCCAAACACCTACAGAATGTTCTTCACCATTAAGATTTAATCCCAAACTTCCGCCTGTATTTAACTCAAGGGTCCTTGTGAGTAAAGATGCGTTAACATTTTCAGTTGCTCTGAAAATTAGATTGTTGTCGATAACATCGTATAAGCTATTAATAAAATCTTGATCGGTAATGTTATTTTTAGCAATAAGATTGTTGACACGTTTTTTTCTCTCTTTTGAATACTTAAAGACTTCCTTTTTTAAGCTTTCAACATTTTTTTGATTGTAAGAACTTTTGATTTTTTCTCTGTCATTTTCTGTCTGAGAATAACCAAAGCATGTTGTTAAAAATAAAATAGAGTAAATAATCTTTTTCATAAGTTTATATAAATAATTACGCCCAAATATATAGATATTTGGGCGTAATCAATGTTAATGATTTAACTTATTATTAAATATTTATAAAATATTTGATAATTACAAGTTCGGGTTATTTTGAACTTCTTCAATTGGAAATTCAAAAGTTAATTCATCTGCATTATATTGGTATGTTTCACCAGCATTTGTTAAATGATTTGTAGGATACTTCACTGTCGCTTCGTTTCTCTTCATTGCTAAGTAAGATTTACCTTCACCCCAAAGTTCACGACGAGTTTGTACATAGATTTCATCAAGTAAATCTTGACCTGATAAAGCATCAATGTAAGTCGCATCATTTACTCTCAATTCAACAACAGCTTTTAATGAAGTTTTTGCAGTTGCTTCATCACCTGATTTAGCGCTTGCTTCTGCATTTAACAGATACATTTCAGCCATTCTTAAATAAATATAATCTGAAGTAATATTTCTTTGACCTCCTAAGCTTCTACCTTCTGCAAAAAATTTGTTAACTGGTGCTGGTTGCCCTGATCCAAAAACGTCAGAAAATTGGCTTTTTCTTACATCATCAGCAGGCATTTCATCTAATAATTCAGCGTTTATAGATTTAGGATCTCCTACATATGCATAACTATAAGTGTAAACATCAACCTGTCCCCACCATGATACAAGACCTAAGCCTTGGTCTAAAGTAATGTCCATACCCCAAATCCAACCTGGAGTAGATGCATCATTAAAACCAGCTGGTGCACTTGTTCCAGATACTTCAGCAGCTGTCATAATAGGGTGATTACCTCTGTCAATAACATTTTTAGAATGTGTAGCTGCTAAATCGTCTTCACCCATTGCTGCATAAGCATACGCTAAATATGATTCAGCAACGTCTTGATTAACCTCATTTTTAATTGTTCCTCGATCGAAACCTTCGAGTAATTGAGTTGCTTGCTTAAGGTCATCAGTTAATTTACCATACAATTCTGCTTGTTCTATTGATGGTTGAGCATCAGACACAACGTCATAATATGGGATTCCTTGTGTTCCGGGTGCATAACCTTCTGTGAAATAATTCATCAAGTAAAAGTATGACATTCCTCTGAAGAATTTTGCTTGAGCATAATATACTTGTGCTTGTTCGTCTTCTGGTATTTCATCATTACCACCCAACTGTTCAATCATTAAGTTGGCAGAGAAGATCAGTCTGTAGTAATATCTCCACGCTTCATAATTCTCAGTGTCATTATAATCAGTCGTCATCGTTAAGTCTGCAACGTTAGAATACCATCCGTAGTTGAGACCTCCCATGACCATGTTTCCAGAGAGCAAATCTCCGTAAATATCATAAGATTTTTGACCAAAGTCAGTATGTCTTAAAGTTCCCCCTGTTCCTCTTTGGTACATTAAGGCATAGATACCTTTAATGTTTGCGGCTTGGAGTTCAGGATTCTGTTCTGAAAGATCTCCGATTTGATCTGAACTGATAAACTCAGTTGGTTCAGTTTCAAGGAAATCATCGTTACAAGAAAATAACAATGACGCCACTAGAGCTGCACCGAATAATTTATTTAGTGTTTTCATAGTTTTTTTAGAATTTTAAAGTTACGCCTACTGTGAAAGTAGAAAGCGGTGAATATCTATATGTGGATGCTCCACTGATAGACGTTGATGGGTTGAACCCGTCTCTCTTAGAGAATAAGAATAAGTTGTCGCCTGTGACATAGATAGAAGCATCAGCAATACCAGAATCTTGTAAGAATGCACTTGGCAAGTCGTAACCTAATCTGACGTTGTTCAATGATAAGAAATCAGCTTTAGTGATAAAACGCGTTGATGAAGCATTCACATTCTTCGTCGCATTGTTATCAATTCTTGGCACATCAGTGATATCGCCAGGTTGTTGCCATCTGTTGTTGATATCAGTATGCCAGTTGTTACCACCGACAACACCATTGTGCATTAAGTCAGCATAAGCACCATCATAAGCGTGTCCTCCAATTTGGTATAGGAACTGCGCACTGATACTAAAGCCTTTGTAGCCTGCAGAAAGGTTGAAAGCACCTCTCACATCAGGAATTGCACTTTGACCTGTATAACGTTTAGTCGCATTAGCAGGGTCATTCGTTTCTCTAACATCAATATTAGCATTAGGATTAGCAGTTGTGTACTCGTGTAAACTTCTGATATCTTGCCCTGTGTCAACATCAAAGTAAGTATTCCAGATAGGAAGACCATTTGCTGGATCAACACCGACGTATTCTCTTGTGTAGAAGTCGTATAATGAATGCCCCTCAGAACGTCCGTAAAGTCCAGCAACATCAAGAACTTTATTGGTACCAGTAGATGGGTCAATTGGCATTGCTTTCAATTCGTTGTTCAATACTTCTCCATTGATTCCTGCGTTTAAGTAGAAATCTGGGGTTTTAATAATATTTGCTTTCACGTCAAACTCTAATCCAGAGTTTAATAATTCTCCGTCATTCACAGTTAAGATAGCAATACCAGTTGAAGGTGCTTGTCTTCTGTCGAACAATAAGTCTTCAGTGTTTTTTCTATAGTAATCAATATTGACTTCTAAGAAATCACCTATATTAGATTCAACACCGACCTGGAACATTTTAGAAGTTTCCCACGTTAAGTCTTTGTTTCCTCTTGTACCGAATGAGAATGATGGATCATCATTAACATTACCAATATCAAATCTGTCGTAACCAGGGTATAAACCAACACCACCTTGCTCACCGATTAAACCGTAACTCGCTTTTAACTTTAAGAAGTCAATTGCATCAACATCTGTTAAGAAGTCTTCATTACTCATTACCCAAGCAGCACTTACAGAGCCAAAAGTACCCCATTTGTTATCGTCTAAGAATCTTGAAGATCCATCTCGACGTACAGTACCTGAAAGGAAGTAAGTATCATCATAGTTATAGTTTGCGTTAGCAAAGTAACTCTCTAATGTATAATTATCAACGTATGATCCCGGAGGCGTGCTCACAACAACAGCGTTGTTGAATTCAGTTCCTTCAGGGTCAATGACATCACTTTTACCTGCGTATAGTGTTTGTCTTTCCCAAGAGTTACTTTCGTGTGCAGCTAAGGCATCAATGTTATGATTCCCATAAGATTCACTAAATCTGATGATCTGTTGGAAGTTAGCACTAAACAATTCTGTTTTTTGTTTAAAGATAGAACCGTTTTCTCCTCTACTTGGACCGTAGAATGGGCTGTTTCTGCTATTTGCACTATTGTTATAGTATTGAGAACCAAATCTTACTTCAGCACTTAAATAATCTGTAATATCAGCTTTTAAGTAAGAGTTTGTGTTGATCTCATGTCTTTCGTCTTTACTCGTACTGTATTTTGCATCAGCAATTGAGTTTGCCTGTGCTCCAAAACGTCTACCATCTTCACCGTAGTCATATTGGTTACCTCCGTAGTAAGGGTCTGGAACCATATCTCCAGCGCCATCTCTTAAGAATAATGGATAGATTGCAGGAATGTTATCAGTAAACCAGAAAATAGATCCTGAGTCACTTGATTGACCATTGTCGTTTGTTTCTGAGATTGTATAGCCAACATTCATGTTTCCTGTCAACCACTCTTTAGCTTTGTGCTGTAAGTTTAAACGGCCACTGTATCTTTCGTAGTCTGAATCAACAATATAACCGATATCTTTCAAGTAACCGAAAGACGTAAAGTAGCTTGTTTTTTCATCACCACCACTAATTTTAATGTTCGCTTCAGTTCTGTTTGATGTTTGGAAGCCGTAGTCTTCCCAATCTTCTGGGTTGTATCGTCTTGTTACACCATCTCTAACCTGTCCTGTTGAAGGGTTGATTAATTCTCCACCGTCAGCAACATTCCACATGTTGTAATGTGATCCAATTCCTTGACCATCCCCGAATAATTCGTCATTCGCATAGTCAATAGAACCAGCTTGATCAAAACCTTCTTTGTACATTCCGTAGTTTTTCAAACCTTCCCAACCAAGCTCAATATAGCGTTCTGGAGATTCGATCACGTCATGACGTGGAATTAAGTTGTAGTTAAATCCTGTTTTAGTTGAAACCTCAATAGATCCTGTTTTACCACTACCTGTTTTAGTTTCGATAACGATTACACCGTTTGCACCTCTAGAACCATAGATTGCAGTTGCAGCCGCATCCTTTAATATAGTTGTGCTCTCGATATCTTGTGGATTAATCGAGTTGATGTTACCGTTGTAAGGTACGCCATCCACAACATAAAGTGGTGCAGTGTTACCATTAACAGAACCGATACCTCTAATTCTAATTTGTGCACTAGAACCTGGTTGTCCACTGGTATTGATTACTCTAACCCCAGCTGCTTCACCTGCTAATGCTTGCGAAACGTTTGAAACACTCTTTTTGTTGAGTTCATCAGCACTTACCCGTGTTGCACTACCAGTAAATGACTTTTTAGATGAAGTCGAGTAACCTGTCACAACCACCTCGTCAAGTTCAGCTGCGTCTTCTTGCAAGCTTACTTCAATTGTCGATTGACTTCCGACTTCAATTTCTTGCGTTTTCATCCCTAGGTACGAAAAGACAAGTACTTTTCCAGTTTCTACATCAATTGTGTAGTTACCATCAAAATCTGTCTGCGTCCCGTTCGATGTCTCTTTCTCGATAACGTTTACCCCAGGAATAGGTAAACCATCTTCTCCAGTGACATTACCTGTCACTGTTTTAGTTTGTGCAAATGAAATTTGCACCGCCAACACTAGTAAAAGTGTCAGAAATCCACTAAATTTTGTTCTCATTTTATTGTTTTATTTGAATTAGCCGATGCCAAAAATTAAAATAAAAAGTTAATTGAGCAAGACTTTTTGTGATAATTTTAGTGTAACAAGTGTTAAACCATCGCTTTAATGTCATTCTTGGCTAGAAAAATGTTGCAAGTCTGATGTGTATTTTTGTATTATTAAAGTCAATATCACTGTTGTCTGTAAATCCGTTAGCCATGATGATACGGATGTTTGTGTTGTTTTGTTGCAGTGATAATCCAAATCCAAAACTGTAGTAATTTGTCCGAATTTTATTTAAATCATTGAAAGACAACAAATAATCTGTAATTCCGATAATTGTGAGTGTTTCAGTTAATTCAAAGTTGTGGTCTAGCCTTAATGAGCTATATTTTGTTGAAATTATACTGTTTTCAAGAAATCCTCTGATGCTATTTATGCCGCCAATTCTAAATGTTTCATTGTTAAGATAGTTTTTAGAAGATAAAAGAGCGTTCTCGTTTTGTATCAATAAATGATACGTTTTGTTAAAATTAACTTTGTTGAAATATTTGATCTCTAGTAAAGTTTGATTGTCTGTTGTTTCTGTTTTGCGTTGGCCAAATTCAGTACTTAATTCAATTTGGCCTAAATTTTCCCATCTCGCACCAAAAGTTGCGCTGAATGCATTGTACTTAAAGTCTTTGTTTGTCTCTTCGTTAATTGCATTTGACTTTCTTGTTTGGTAGCTACCTTTTATATAATAGGTTTTGTTGATGTTGAAATTTAATCCAGCTTTGAAGCTTGTGTTTGTGTAAGATGAATCTTGTCTGAAAATCTGAAAATTTGTTTCTAGATCAAATCTTGAATTAAATATAAATGGATACGTCAATTCTGCTCTGATGGTTTCTTGGTCAGAATCTGTGTTCTTGTAATTGAGTTGAAAACTTTCTCCGGCATTTAAATTATTGTTGAGTTCTAATTCTAAATCACCACTGAGTTTGAACTTGTCATTTTCATTTGAAAATCCCAGTACACCGTCAAACATATTTCTGCTCGCTTTCTCGGTATATAGATAAAGAACGCTTTTGTCTTTTTTATATAAGACACTCGGGTTTTTAATTAATTTAAAACTGAGCTTGTTTTGTAGATATTCCAATTCTTCATTTATCTTTTGTTTACTTAAATTTTTCTTCCCAATATTCAAGCTGCGTTTTATTTGTTTTGATGAAAGAGGAGTATAGCCTTTAATAATTAAATCATCGATACGTCTTTTTTGGTTTTTAGTAATCACTAATTCCATTTTGATGAGATGCGTATCTAGTTGTGTGATTTTGTCAATATTTATTTCGTTGAAAGGAAAACCTTGATCGCTGTAGTTTTGGTTGATTTGTTTTAAAGTGCTTTTTAGATTCTTAAATGAGATTTCTGAAGATTGTTTTTTCTGATCAGGTGATTTATATGATAATTTAATTTTTTCTATTAAATCACCCTTTTTAATATGAAGAGAATCATTTTTTAAATTAATTTCAGAAAAAATGTAACCTTTTTTCTGAAGGCTATCTAAAGCGGATTTCTTGTCAATATGATTATTAATATTAAGCTGAAGTTTTTCTAATAATCTTAGGCTTTTCTCATTAAAAGGCTTTTTTTCTTGGGAAAAAGAGTTTGTCACGCTTAAGATGAAAGCGAGTAGAATCCAAAATATATGATTTCTTAGTGGTGTCATTATCAGGCCTTCAATATTAAATAAAATTTGTTTCCTATTGATAATTAATGAATTAATATTTGTCAAATAAAATTATTTTAATACATTTGCAAACCTTAAAAAAGATTAAATAATTTAAGCAAAATTATGCCAACAATTTCACAGTTAGTAAGAAACGGAAGACGCTCGATGACTAAGAAGAGTAAATCGGTGGCTTTAGATTCTTGTCCTCAACGCCGTGGAGTATGTACGCGTGTTTACACAACGACGCCAAAGAAACCTAACTCAGCTATGAGAAAAGTAGCCAGAGTTAGATTGACAAATGGTAAGGAAGTAAACGCATACATCCCAGGAGAAGGACACAATCTACAAGAACACTCGATAGTATTAGTTAGAGGCGGTAGAGTAAAAGATTTACCAGGAGTAAGATATCATATTGTGCGTGGAGCACTTGATACAGCTGGTGTAGAAGGTCGTTTACAGAGACGCTCTAAGTATGGTGCAAAACGTCCAAAGAAATAAAAATACTTAAAGCAAAGACATGAGAAAAAAACAAGTTAAACAAAGACCACTATTACCAGATCCAAAGTTTGGTGACCAGTTAGTGACTCGATTTGTGAACATGATGATGTGGGATGGTAAGAAATCAATTGCATTTAAGATTTTTTATGATGCAATTGATCTTGTTGAAGAAAAAAAGCAAGATGATGAAAAGACTGCATTAGAGATTTGGAAAGATGCTTTATCAAACGTTATGCCTCACGTAGAAGTGAGAAGTAGACGTGTTGGTGGTGCGACTTTTCAGATTCCAGCGCAAATCAGACCAGATCGTAAAATTTCAATCGCTATGAAGTGGTTGATTGGATACTCTAGAAAAAGAAACGAAAAAACAATGTCTGCTAAGCTAGCAGCTGAAGTACTTGCTGCTGCCAAAGAAGAAGGTGCTGCAGTGAAGAAGCGTGTTGATACGCACAGAATGGCTGAAGCAAACAAAGCATTCTCACATTTTAGATTCTAAAACATAATGGCACAAAGAGATTTAAAATATACAAGAAATATAGGTATCGCCGCCCACATTGATGCCGGAAAAACGACAACTTCAGAAAGAATTTTATTCTATACTGGGGTTAACCATAAGATTGGAGAGACTCATGAAGGAGCTGCAACTATGGACTGGATGGAGCAAGAGCAGGAGAGAGGTATTACAATTACTTCTGCAGCAACGCACTGTACATGGAATTATAGAGATCAAGAATATGTCGTTAATATTATCGATACACCTGGTCACGTTGATTTTACAGTTGAAGTTGAGCGTTCATTAAGAGTTTTGGATGGTGTTGTTGCATTGTTTAGTGCGGTTGATGGTGTTGAGCCACAGTCGGAAACAGTGTGGAGGCAAGCTGATAAATATAAAGTTCCTCGTTTAGGTTTTGTAAATAAAATGGATAGACAGGGTGCTGATTTCTTTAACGTGTGTAATCAGGTAAGGGAAATGTTAGGTGGTAACCCAGTTCCATTGCAGGTTCCTATCGGAGATGAGCTTGATTTTAAAGGTGTTGTTGATTTAATATCTAAAAAAGCAATCGTTTGGGATGATGAAAATTTCGGTATGACTTATACGGAAATTGAGATTCCTGAAGAACTTGTAGAGGATGTTAATAAGTATAGAGCTGAGCTTGTTGAAGCTGTTGCTGAATATGATGAAGAGTTGATGGAGAAGTTTTTTGAAGATGAGAACTCGATCACTGAAGATGAAATCATTTCTGCTTTAAGAGCTGCAACAATTGACATGTCGATCATTCCGATGATGTGTGGTTCTGCTTTCAAAAATAAAGGTGTTCAAGCTATGCTTGATGGTGTGATGCGCTACTTGCCATCACCAGTTGATGTAGAGGCGATTGAAGGTGAAAATCCAGAAACAGGTGAGCCTGAATCTAGAAAACCAAATGTTAACTCACCATTTTCTGCTTTAGCTTTTAAAATTGCTACTGATCCTTTCGTAGGTCGTTTGGCATTTTTTAGAACTTATTCAGGAGCCTTAGATGCAGGGTCGTATGTCTTAAATAACCGTTCTGGAAAAAAAGAAAGAATTTCTAGAATGTATCAAATGCACTCTAATAAACAAGAGCCTATCGATCGTATTGAAGCTGGAGATATTGGAGCGGCTGTTGGTTTTAAAGATATTAAAACAGGTGATACATTAACTAGTCTTGATTCTCCTATTGTTTTGGAGTCTATGACGTTTCCTGATCCTGTAATCGGTATTGCTGTTGAGCCTAAAACAAAAGCAGATGTTGAAAAACTCGGTGTTGCTTTGTCTAAATTAGCAGAAGAAGATCCAACTTTCCAGGTTAAAACTGATGAAGCTTCAGGTCAAACAATTATTTCAGGTATGGGAGAGTTGCATATCGAAATCTTAGTTGATCGTTTAAAGCGTGAATTCAAAGTTGAAGTTAATGAAGGTGAGCCACAAGTTGAATATAAAGAAGCTGTTACTAAATCTGCCGAACACCGTGAGGTCTATAAGAAACAATCAGGTGGTCGTGGTAAGTTTGCTGATATTGTATTTGAGATGGGGCCTGTAGATGATGATTTTGAAGGAACTGGACTTCAGTTTGTTGATAAAATTAAAGGAGGTCGTATTCCTAAAGAATTTATTCCTTCAGTAGAAAAAGGATTTAAAGAGTCTATGAAAAACGGTCCTTTGGCTGGTTTTAAAATGGATAGCTTAAAAGTGACTTTAACTGACGGTTCATTCCACCCTGTGGATTCAGATCAATTATCATTTGAGTTGGCTGCAAAAATGGGTTATAGGGCTTCTGCAAAAAAAGCTGGAGCTGTTGTTCTTGAGCCAATCATGAAGGTTGAAGTTGTAACTCCAGAGGAGAGTATGGGTGATATTGTCGGTGATTTGAACAGAAGAAGAGGTCAGGTTAATGATATGTCTGATCGTTCAGGTGCTAAGGTAATTAAAGCAGATGTGCCATTATCAGAAATGTTTGGTTACGTTACAACTTTAAGAACATTATCATCAGGTCGTGCAACTTCTACAATGGAGTTTGCAGAATATAAAGAAACGCCTTCTAATGTTTCGGAAGAAGTTATTAAGGCAGCAACAGGATCAAACGAATAATAAGTATCATGAGTCAAAAAATTAGAATAAAATTAAAATCATACGATTACAATCTAGTAGATAAATCTGCTGAAAAGATTGTTAAGACTGTGAAAACGACAGGAGCTGTTGTGACTGGACCAATTCCTTTACCAACAAAGAAAAAAATCTTTACGGTTTTAAGATCTCCACACGTTAATAAAAAAGCGAGAGAACAATTTCAATTGGACTCTTATAAGAGATTGCTAGATATCTACAGTTCTTCATCAAAAACGATAGATGCGTTGATGAAGCTTGAGTTGCCTAGTGGTGTCGAAGTAGAAATTAAAGTTTAATTAATTTATAAATTATAAATATGTCTGGGTTAATAGGAAAGAAAATCGGTATGACAAGCCTTTTCGATGAAAATGGAAAGAATATTCCATGTACAGTAATCGAAGCTGGCCCGTGTATCGTTACCCAAGTCAGAACCGAAGAGGTTGACGGGTATAGTGCTCTTCAACTTGGTTTCGATGACAAATCAGACAAAAATGCCACCAAAGCTGACTTAGGTCACTTCAAAAAAGCTGGCACTTCTGTTAAGAGACAAGTTATCGAATTTCAAGGATTTGAAGAAGAACATGCTTTAGGTGATGCAGTGACTGTTGATATTTTCTCTGAAGGAGAATTTGTTGATGTTCAAGGTACATCAAAAGGTAAAGGTTTTCAGGGTGTTGTCAAGAGACACAACTTTAGAGGGTCTACGAAAACACATGGTCAGCAAAGCGTCCTTAGAGCTCCAGGTTCTGTAGGTGCTGCATCTTATCCTGCAAGAGTTTTCAAAGGGATGAGAATGGCTGGTCAAATGGGAAACACAAAAGTTAAAGTTCAAAATCTTAGAGTTTTAAAAGTTGTTCCTGAGAAAAATATCCTTGTTATTAAAGGGTGTGTTCCAGGAAGTAAAAACTCTTACGTAACTATTCTTAAATAATGAAAGTAGCAGTTTTAGATATAAATGGCCAGAAAACAGGACGAGAAATCGATATTTTAGATTCTGTGTTCGCTATTGAGCCAAACGATCATGCGATCTATTTAGATGTTAAGCAGCACTTAGCTAATAAACGTCAAGGAACGCATAAGGCAAAAGAAAGAGCTGAGATTAAAGGAAGTACTCGTAAGATTAAAAAACAAAAAGGTACTGGTACCGCACGTGCTGGTAGTATTAAGTCTCCAATCTTTAGAGGTGGTGGGCGTGTTTTTGGTCCTAGAGTTCGTGATTATAGTCAAAAGCTTAATAAAAAAGTTAAACGTTTAGCACGTCGTTCGGCATTGTCACAGAAAATGGCAGCTGATCATTTGTTTGTTATCGAAGATTTTTCTTTTGATACACCAAAAACGAAAGACTTTATTAAAGTTTTAGAAGCATTTAAGGCAACTGATAAAAAATCTACATTTGTGTTGAATGCAGAAAATAAAAATGTATATTTGTCAGCGCGAAATTTAGAGCGCTCAAATGTTGTAAGTCATTCAGAATTAAACACTTACGCTGTTATGAATTCTAATGTATTATACATCGCTGAGTCTCAAATTGAGTCTTTGCAAGAAATTTTAGGTAAATAAATTAATTATGAGTGTCATTATTAAACCATTAATTACTGAAAAGTCTACACATTTAAGTGAGACAGCTAACACTTTTGTTTTCTTAGTTGATGAGAAAGCAAACAAGGTTCAGATCAAGAATGAGGTCGAATCTATTTATGGTGTTTCAGTAGACCAAGTAAGAACTATGCGTGTTTTGCCTAAATTTAAGACAAGATATACGAAGACAGGAATTGTGTCTGGTAAGACAAACTCTTACAAGAAAGCAATGATCAAAGTCTCTGAAGGAGACACTATTGATATATATAATAATCTTTAAAAAGATAGAATGTCGGTTAAAAAATTAAAACCAGTAACTCCAGGCCAGCGTTTTAAAGTTGTCAACAATAACGACGTTGTAACAACTGATAAGCCGGAAAAGTCATTACTTTTTCCGATAAAAAAGTCTGGTGGTCGTAACAACCAAGGGAAAATGACCATGCGCTACATTGGTGGTGGTCATAAGAGAAGATACAGACTTATCGATTTTAAAAGAGATAAGAAAGGTGTAGAAGCTGTCGTTGAGTCAATACAATATGACCCAAACCGTACGGCTTATATCGCTTTATTGAAATATGAAGATGGTGAGAAAAGATACATCATAGCGCCAAACGGATTAAAAGTTGGGCAGTCAATTATTTCAGGAGACGATAATATTCCAACAGAAGTTGGTAACGCTATGCCGTTGTCAAAAATTCCTTTTGGTACTATTATTTCTTGTGTTGAGCTTAGGCCAGAGCAAGGAGCTGTTTTAGCGAGAAGTGCAGGAACTTTTGCGCAATTAACAGCTAGAGAGGGGCGTTATGTCTCTATTAAATTACCTTCAGGTGAAGTACGTATGGTGTTAGGGGATTGTTTAGCTATGGTTGGTGCTGTTTCGAACAGTGATCATCAGTTAATCGTTTCTGGTAAAGCAGGTCGTTCACGTTGGTTAGGAAGAAGACCAAGAACTAGACCAGTAGTTATGAACCCAGTTGATCACCCGATGGGTGGTGGTGAAGGTAAGTCCTCAGGAGGTCATCCAAGATCAAGAAAAGGACTGCCAGCTAAAGGTTTTAGAACTAGGTCTAGAACTAAGCAAAGCAATAAGCACATTATAGAACGTAAAAAGAAATAATAGATATGGCTCGTTCATTAAAAAAAGGACCGTTTGTCCATTATAAATTAGAAAGAAAAGTTGCTCAGAATGTTGAGTCTGGTAAGAAAAATGTTATCAAGACTTGGTCAAGAGCATCTGTGATTGTCCCTGATTTCGTTGGTCAAACAATTGGCGTTCACAACGGGAGACAGTTTGTGCCTGTTTTTGTTACAGAAAACATGGTCGGACATAAGTTAGGAGAGTTTTCTCCAACGAGAACATTTAGAGGTCATCAAGGATCTAAAAACAAAGGTAAAAAGTAATAAGTCATGGGAGTAAGAAAAAGAGAAAGTGCAGCTCGACTGAAAGAAGCTAAAGCAGATCTTGCTTTTGCTAAGTTGAATAACTGTCCGACTTCGCCAAGAAAAATGAGGCTTGTTGCTGACCTTGTCAGAGGAAAGAAAGTCAATGATGCCTTAAACCTTTTGAAGTTTTCTACTAAAGAAGCTTCAGGTAGAGTGGAGAAACTATTATTATCTGCAATTTCAAATTGGCAGCAAAAAAACGAGGATCAGGATATTGAAACTGCTGACTTGTACGTCAAAGAAATCAAAGTAGATAGTGGAAGTATGCTAAAAAGATTGCGTCCAGCACCGCAAGGTCGTGCGCATAGAATTCGTAAAAGATCAAACCATGTAACGTTGATACTTGGTGAAAATAATAATACGCAAAGCTAAGGAAGAATATGGGACAAAAAACAAATCCAATTGGTAACAGACTTGGTATCATTAAAGGTTGGGAATCTAACTGGTACGGTGGTAACGATTATGGAGATAATCTTGCCGAAGACGACAGAATTAGAAAGTATATCCATGCACGTCTTTCAAAAGCGAGCGTATCGCGTGTAATCATTGAGCGCACACTTAAACTTGTAACCGTTACTATCACTACTGCTCGCCCTGGTATTATTATCGGGAAAGGTGGTCAAGAGGTAGACAAGTTGAAAGAAGAGCTTAAAAAGATTACAAGCAAGGAAGTTCAGGTCAATATCTTTGAGATCAAAAGACCAGAGCTTGATGCAGAATTGGTTGCAGCTAGTGTTGCAAGACAAATCGAAAACAGAATTTCTTATAGAAGAGCAACAAAAATGGCTATTGCGGCTGCTATGAGAATGAATGCAGAAGGGATTAAAATCCAAATTTCAGGACGATTGAATGGCGCAGAAATGGCGCGTGTTGAATCGTACAAAGAAGGAAGAATTCCTTTATCAACTTTTAGAGCTGATATTGATTACGCTTTAGCTGAAGCGCATACGACTTATGGTCGTTTGGGTGTTAAGGTGTGGATTATGAAAGGTGAAGTTTATGGTAAACGTGAACTTTCTCCGTTAGTCGGCATGTCTAAAAAGGATAATAAAGGAAAAGCACGTCGTAAAGCACGTCGTAGAAAGTAATTAATCAATAAAGATTAAAAAATGTTACAGCCAAAAAGGACAAAGTATCGTAAACATCAGAAGGGAAGAATGAAAGGTAATGCCGGAAGAGGGCATAGACTTTCAAACGGAACTTTTGGAATAAAATCTTTAGACGCTTCTTTTATTAACTCACGTCAAATAGAAGCTGCGCGTATTGCTGCTACTCGTTACATGAAAAGAGAAGGTTCGTTATGGATTAAAATTTTTCCAGACAAGCCAATTACAAAAAAGCCTCTTGAAGTAAGAATGGGTAAAGGTAAAGGTGCGGTTGAATATTATGCTGCAGTTGTTAAGCCAGGACGAATTATTTTTGAAATAGGCGGAGTGCCTGAAGCAGTTGCAAAAGAGGCTTTACGTCTTGCAGCTCAAAAATTACCTGTGAAAACTAAATTTATTGTAGCTAGAGACTACCAAGAATAATAATATGATGAAGCAGTCTGAAATAAAAGAATTGTCAGTATCTGATTTACAAGAAGCATTGACAAATTCACAAGCAAAATTGAATGAGTTAAAATTAACTCATCAAGTATCTCCTTTAGATAATCCATCTCAAATTAAAGAAGAGAGAAGAACTATAGCGAGAATCTATACAGAGATTTCAAAAAGAGAATTAGAATAATTCTAATTAACATGGAAAAAAGAAACTTAAGAAAAGAACGTATCGGTATCGTTACAAGCAACAAAATGGAAAAATCTATTGTTGTTTCTGAGGTGAAGAAAATGAAACATCCATTATATGGAAAGTTCGTTTTGAACACGAAGAAGTATGTTGCGCATGATGAAGAAAACACATGTAATGAAGGCGATACTGTAAAGATTATGGAAACTAGACCTATGAGCAAGTCAAAACGCTGGAGGTTAGTTGATGTAATAGAAAGAGCAAAATAAAATGGTACAACAAGAATCAAGATTAAAAGTAGCAGACAATACTGGCGCAAAAGAAGTGCTTGTTATTCGAGTGCTCGGTGGTACTAAGAGACGTTATGCGTCTGTTGGTGATAAAGTTGTGGTCAGTGTTAAAGAATCAACTCCAAACGGAGCTATCAAGAAAGGTGCTGTATCTACAGCGGTTGTTGTTAGAACTTTAAAGGAAATAAGACGTCCTGATGGATCGTATATTCGTTTTGATGATAACGCTTGTGTTTTATTAAACCCAACAGGGGAAATGAGAGGAACTCGTGTTTTTGGCCCAGTCGCTAGAGAATTGAGAGATAACAAATTCATGAAAATTATATCACTAGCACCAGAAGTGCTTTAATCTATTTAACATGAAGAAGTTTAAGATAAAAGTAGATGATCAAGTTCGCGTAATCGCGGGTGATGACAAAGGCAAAGAGGGAAAAGTAGTGAAAATCCTTAAAGATAAAAATAGAGTTATTGTTGAAGGTGTTGGAATGATTTCTAAACACCAGAAACCTTCAGCTTCAAATCCACAAGGTGGAATTACTGAAAAAGAAGCACCTATCCATTTATCTAATGTTTCGCTACTCACTAAAGATAATCAAACAACACGTGTTGGTTACAAATATGAGGATGGTAAAAAGCTTAGAATTTCTAAGAAGACAAAAGAAGTAATTTAATTATGACTTACGTACCAAGATTAAAAGAAGAATATTCAAATAGAATTCTAAACTCTCTAACAGAAGAGTATAGCTATTCAAATAGATTTGAGGTGCCTAAATTAACTAAGATTGTTCTTAGTAGAGGTATTGGTGACGCTATAGCTGATAAAAAATTGATCGATCACTCTTTAGAAGAGTTTGCTCAAATTACAGGTCAGCAAGCAATTACAACTTACTCTAAGAAAGACGTTGCTTCTTTCAAACTTAGAAAAGGAATGCCTATTGGTGTTAAAGTGACTTTGAGAGGTTATAGAATGTATGAATTCTTAGACCGTTTAATCACATCAGCACTTCCACGTGTTCGTGATTTTCAAGGAATCAATCCAAGTGGTTTTGATGGTAGAGGTAATTACAACTTAGGAGTCACAGAACAAATTATCTTTCCAGAAATAAATATTGACCGTGTCAATAGAATTTCAGGTTTAGATATTAGTTTTGTAACAACTGCTAACACAGACCAAGAAGCTAAATCATTATTAACTGAATTAGGTTTACCTTTTAAAAAGAAGTAATTATGGCAAAAGAATCAATGAAAGCCCGTGAGGTGAAAAGACAAAAAATGGTTGATAAGTATGCTGAAAAGAGAAAAGCTTTGAAAGAAGCTGGTGACTATGATGCATTACAAAAGCTTCCAAAAAATGCTTCTCCAGTTAGATTACATAATAGATGTAAATTAACAGGAAGACCTAAAGGTTATATGAGGCAATTTGGTCTTTCACGTGTTATGTTCAGAGAAATGGCCAACAAAGGATTAATTCCTGGCGTTAAAAAAGCCAGTTGGTAACCAATTAAAAATAATCAAAATGAATATAGATCCAGTTGCAGATTATTTAACAAGAATTAGAAACGCGGTTTTGGCAAAGCATAGAGTTGTTGAGATACCTGCTTCTAATTTAAAAAGAGAAATGACCAAAATCTTATTTGATCAAGGTTATATTCTTAGTTATAAATTTATGGATGATAGCAAACAAGGCATCATCAAGATAGCGTTAAAGTACGACAAACACAATAACGATCCTGTTATTAAGCATATAGAAAGAGCCAGTAAGCCTGGTTTAAGAAAATATGCTAACCATACAGAAATTCCACGTGTCCTTAATGGTCTTGGTATTTCTATTATGTCAACTTCTCACGGAGTGATGACAGGAAGACAAGCTCAGCGTGAGCATATTGGTGGTGAAGTCCTTTGTTACGTTTACTAATATATCAAAAATTAAAGTAATGTCAAGAATAGGAAAAAGTCCAGTAAATATACCAGATGGCGTCACAGTAACTTTTGACGATAAAACTAACGTAATTACCGTAAAAGGTAAATTAGGTGAGTTGACACAAAAAGTTGAAGACATCACTGTGAAGTTAGAAGACAATCAGGTTTTACTTGAGCGTCCATCTGAGAAAAAAGACATGAAATCTAAGCATGGTCTATACAGAGCATTGATCAACAATATGGTTGAAGGTGTTTCTGAAGGCTTTACAAAAGAACTTGAACTTGTAGGTGTTGGTTATAGAGCATCTAGTCAAGGTCAAAAATTAGATATAGCGATTGGCTTTTCACATAACATCGTTTTAAACTTAGCTCCTGAAGTTAAGGTAGAAACTGTGAGTGAAAAAGGTAAAAATCCAATTATCAAATTAAGTTCTTTTGATAAGCAACTTGTCACACAAGTCGCTGCTAAAATTAGATCGTTTAGAGCTCCAGAACCTTACAAAGGTAAAGGTGTGAAGTATGTTGGAGAATATATAAGAAGAAAAGCAGGTAAATCAGCTTAATTTTAGTTATGGCATTTTCAAAAGAAGTAAGAAGAAAAAAAATCAGAAATCGTGTTCGTAAGAACATTAAGGGTACTGAAAATAAACCTAGACTTTCTGTATATAGAAGTAACAAGTGCATTTATGCACAGTTAATTGATGATGTGCAAGGCGTTACTATCGCTGCAGTTTCATCAAGAGATAAGGATATGAATATTGATGGTCTTAACAAGACAGATGCTTCTGTTAAAGTTGGAGAGGCAATTGCCAAGAAAGCTTTAGGTAAAGGCATCGAAGCTGTCTCTTTCGATAGAGGAGGTTATTTATATCACGGTAGAGTTAAATCATTAGCGGAAGGCGCCCGTTCGGGTGGATTAAAATTTTAAAGTATGTTTCATAAATATAAAAATGTTGAAACCGTAAAACCTGGCGGACTTGATCTTAAAGACAAACTTGTTGGAGTTCAACGTGTAACAAAGGTAACTAAAGGTGGTAGAGCTTTTGGATTTACTGCTATTGTTGTCGTTGGTAACGAAGAAGGTGTTGTTGGTCAAGGTTTAGGAAAGTCTAAAGAGGTTGCAGAAGCAATTTCTAAGGCAGTAGAAGACGCTAAGAAAAACTTAGTGAGAATTCCACTTTACAAAAAAACGATTCCTCACGAAATTTTAGGAAAATATGGTGGAGGTCGTGTGCTTTTAATTCCAGCATCTGAAGGTACTGGAGTTATCGCAGGTGGTCCTATCAGAATCGTACTTGAATCTGTAGGTATTCATGATGTTTTATCTAAAAGTCAAGGATCTTCAAACCCTCATAACATGGTCAAAGCTACTTTTGATGCTTTACTGAGATTGAGAAGTCCTGAGGTGATAGCTAAGCAAAGAGGAATTACACTTGATAAACTTTTTAACGGATAGAATCATGGCAAAAATAAAAGTTACCAAAGTTAGAAGCGCGATCAATCGCCGAAAGGATCAAAAGTTAACACTTGAGGCCTTAGGATTGAAGAGAATTGGCCAATCGAATACTTTAGATTTATCTAAATCTGTTCAAGGTATGGTCAACAAAGTTAATCACTTAGTTACTGTAGAAGAAATATAAGTATGGAGTTACATAATTTAAAACCTGCCAAAGGTTCAGTAAAATCAAAATCTCAACGTCGCGGAAGAGGTGAAGCTTCAGGTAATGGAGGAACAGCTGGTAGAGGTCATAAAGGAGCAAAGTCTCGTTCAGGATACTCTCGTAAGCTTGGTTTTGAAGGTGGTCAAATGCCTTTACAAAGACGTCTTCCAAAATTTGGATTTACTAATCCAAACCGTGTTGAGTATCAAACAATCAACTTGGATAAAATTCAAGAGCTTATTGATGATAAAAAAGTGTCAGATAAATTATCTATAGATGATTTAATCGAACTTAATTTAATCAATAAAAATAAACCTCTTAAGGTTTTAGGTTCTGGAGAATTAAAATCTAAAGTTGACGTTAGTGCAAATAAATTTTCTAAATCAGCAGAAAAAGCTATTTTAGCGGCTGGTGGAAAAATTGAAACTATTTAAGACAGAAATTTATGAAGTTTTTTGATACTTTAAAAAATATATGGAAGATCGAAGAGTTAAAGAATCGTATTCTTTTAACTCTTGGCTTGTTATTGGTGTACAGATTTGGTGCTCAAGTTGTTCTTCCTGGTGTAGATGCAGCAGCTTTAGACAGTCTTGCTAGACAAACTGATGGAGGTTTGTTAGGTTTATTAAACGCTTTCACTGGAGGTGCATTTTCTAATGCTTCCGTTTTCGCGTTGGGTATTATGCCTTACATCTCTGCCTCTATTGTTGTTCAATTAATGACAATTGCCATTCCATATCTTCAAAAACTTCAAAAAGAAGGTGAAAGTGGTCAAAAGAAAATCACTCAAATTACTAGATGGTTAACAATCGGGATTACTTTAGTACAAGGACCAGGTTATATCTACAATTTATTTAACACGCTTCCTCCTAACGCATTTTTGCTTGAAAGTTCTTTTACTTTCGTTGCTTCTTCTGTGGTTATTCTAACAACAGGTTGTATTTTTGCAATGTGGTTAGGAGAAAGAATTACTGATAAAGGAATTGGAAATGGTATTTCATTATTAATTATGGTTGGTATTATAGCAACTCTTCCTCAAGCTTTCTTGCAAGAACTTAGTTCTCGTGTCTCTGAAAGTAATGGAGGGTTGATTATGATCTTGATTGAATTAGTGATTTGGTTTGTGATTATCTATGCATCAATTATGCTTGTTAGAGCTGTAAGACAAATACCAGTACAATACGCAAGAAAATCTGCGTCTGGTAAGTTTGAAAAACAGTCATTCGGTGGCGCTAGACAATTTATTCCCTTAAAGTTAAATGCTTCTGGTGTTATGCCAATCATTTTTGCGCAAGCAATTATGTTTATTCCGGCAGCCGTTGCGGGTCTTTCAGAAAGCGATGCGGCACAAGGTGTTACTGCAGCATTCCAAGATATTTTTGGATTCTGGTACAACCTAGTGTTTGGATTGCTAATTGTTGTCTTCACTTTCTTCTATACTGCGATTACAGTACCGACGAATAAGATGGCTGACGATTTGAAAAGAAGCGGTGGATTCATTCCTGGCATACGTCCAGGTTCTGAAACAGCAGAATTTTTAGATAGAATTATGTCTCAAATTACCTTACCGGGTTCTATATTTCTTGCAATTATCGCTGTATTCCCAGCTGTAATTTCATTATTAGGAGTTCAGCAAGGTTGGGCATTATTCTTCGGAGGAACATCACTATTAATTATGGTCGGTGTAGCAATTGATACTATTGAACAAGTTAATTCATACTTGTTGAATAGGCATTATGATGGATTAATGAAAAATAGTAAAAATAGAAAAGCAGTCGCTTAATTATGGCTAAACAACCTTCTATAGAACAAGACGGAACGATCATCGAAGCATTGTCTAATGCAATGTTTAGAGTAGAGCTGGAAAACGAACACGTTGTCACAGCACATATCTCTGGTAAAATGCGAATGCATTATATTAAACTTTTGCCAGGAGATAAAGTAAAACTAGAAATGAGCCCTTACGATTTAACGAAGGCTCGAATAACTTATAGATATTAAATGTTATGAAAGTTAGAGCATCAATTAAAAAAAGAAGTTCTGATTGCAAAATTGTCCGTAGAAAAGGCAGACTTTATGTAATTAATAAGAAGAATCCTAAATTTAAACAAAGACAAGGATAATTATGGCTAGAATCGCAGGTATTGATATTCCTAAACAAAAAAGAGGTGTTATTTCTTTAACATACATCTTTGGAATTGGGAACGGTAGAGCTAAAGATATTTTAGCAAAAGCAGACGTTGACGAAAACTTAAAAGTTTCTGAGTGGTCTGATGAGCAAATAAGTAGAATTAGAAGTGCTGTATCAGAATTTACCATTGAAGGTGAATTACGTTCAGAAGTTCAAATGAACATCAAGCGTTTGATGGACATTGGTAGTAATCGTGGTATCCGTCATCGTATGAGCTTACCATTAAGAGGCCAAAGAACTAAAAATAACTCTCGAACACGTAAAGGGAGAAGAAAAACAGTTGCTAACAAAAAGAAAGTAACTAAATAATTAAATTATGGCAAAGTCAACAGCTAAGAAAAGAAAAGTAGTTGTAGATTCAATAGGTGAAGCACATATCTTTGCTTCTTTTAACAACGTTATTGTTTCTATATCTAATAAAAACGGAGATGTCATCTCATGGTCATCAGCTGGTAAGATGGGCTTCAAAGGAAGTAAGAAAAATACGCCTTACGCTGCTCAATTATCTGCCGAAGATGCTGCAAAAGTTGCTTACGATCTTGGATTAAGAAAAGTAAAGGTTTATGTGAAGGGTCCTGGTAATGGACGTGAATCTGCAATCAGATCTTTACATAATTCAGGTGTTGAAGTGACTGAAATTATTGACATTACTCCAATTCCACACAACGGTTGTCGTCCACCAAAAAGACGTCGCGTTTAATTAAATTACTAACGTCATCGGAGGAAGTGAGACCTTAATCCATGACACAAACAAAGTTATAAAATGGCAAGATATACTGGTCCAAAAACTAAAATTGCTAGAAAATTTGGTGAACCAATTTTCGGTGAAGATAAGTCTTTTGAAAAAAGAAATTATCCTCCAGGTCAACATGGAAACAACAGAAGACGTGGAAAAAAATCTGAGTATGCACTTCAATTAACCGAAAAGCAAAAAGCGAAGTACACATACGGAATTTTAGAAAAGCAATTTAGAAACCTTTTCGAAAAAGCAAATAAGAGAGCTGGTATTACTGGTGAAATCTTATTACAATTATGTGAGTCTAGACTTGATAATGTTGTTTACAGATTAGGCATTGCTCCGACAAGAAGCGCTGCAAGACAACTTGTTTCTCACAAACATATCACTGTTAACGGATCTCTCGTTAACATTCCTTCTTATCAATTAAAGCCTAACGATGTTGTTGGTGTTAGAGAGAAATCTAAATCTCTTATCACTATCAAAGATTCTTTAGCAAATTCGAGTAAAACTTACGAATGGATGACATGGAACAGTGAAAAGCTTGAAGGTACTTATGTTAGTATTCCTGAGCGTATCCAAATTCCAGAAAACATCAACGAACAATTTATAGTTGAGTTATACTCTAAATAATCACTTACAGTAAAAACTATGGCATTATTTAATTTCCAAAAGCCCGATAAGGTAATCATGATTGATTCTACTGATTTTGAGGGTAAATTCGAATTCAGACCACTAGAACCTGGTTATGGTTTAACTGTTGGTAATGCATTGCGCAGAGTTTTACTTTCTTCCCTTGAAGGTTTCGCGATTACTTCTGTTAGAATAGAAGGAGTCGATCATGAATTTTCAACGATCAAAGGAGTTGTAGAAGATGTTACAGAAATTATTCTAAACCTTAAGCAAGTTCGTTTTAGAAAAAAACTTGAGGATGTTGATAATGAAACTGTTTCAATCTCTTTTTCAGGTAGCGATCAATTAAAAGCTGGTGACTTCCAAAAATTCATTACTGGATTTGATGTCTTAAACCCAGACTTGGTTATCTGTAATCTTGACTCTAAAGTTTCTCTTAATATAGAGTTGACTTTAGAAAAAGGTAGAGGTTACGTCACGGCTGAAGAAAACAAAAACGATAAAGCACCTTTAGGAACTATTTTCGTTGATTCTATCTTTACACCAATCAAAAATGTAAAGTATAGTATCGAAAACTATCGTGTTGAGCAAAAAACGGATTATGAGAAACTTGTTTTCGAAATTATCGGTGATGGCTCTATACAACCTAAAGATGCATTAACAGAAGCTGCTAAAACTTTAATTCACCACTTTATGTTATTCTCAGATGAGAGAATTACACTTGAGGCTGATGAATTATCACATGCAGAAACTTATGATGAAGAATCACTTCACATGAGACAGCTACTGAAAACTAAACTAGTTGACCTTGACCTATCTGTGAGAGCGCTTAACTGTTTAAAAGCTGCAGAAGTTGAAACTTTAGGTGACTTAGTTTCTTACAACAAAAGTGATTTAATGAAGTTTAGAAATTTTGGTAAAAAATCTCTTACTGAATTAGAAGAACTTGTCGAAAGTAAAGGTCTTGATTTCGGTATGGATCTTTCAAAATATAAATTAGATAAAGACTAACTCAAAGTCTAAAACGTTAAAAGATGAGACACGGAAAGAAATTTAATCATTTAAGCAGAACATCTTCGCACAGAAAAGCGATGTTGTCTAACATGGCATGTTCTCTTATACAACATAAAAGAATTAACACAACTGTCGCTAAAGCTAAAGCTTTGCGCAAGTTTGTTGAGCCTATCATTACTAAATCTAAACTTGACAATACACATAACAGAAGATTAGTTTTTTCTTCATTGAAAGACAAATATGCTGTTGCTGAATTGTTTAGAGAGGTTGCTCCTAAAGTTGCTGACAGACCAGGTGGATACACACGTATCATTAAGCTTGGAAATAGACTAGGGGATGCTGCAGATATGGCAATGATAGAATTAGTTGACTTCAATGAGGTTTACTCTTTAGATGAGAAATCTTCTAAAAAGAAATCGACGCGTAGAGCAGGTAAGAAATCTAAAGAAACTGAATCAGCAACAACTGCTGAGGATTCTAAAGAAGAAAATAAAGATAATGAATAAATCTATTCAAATTCTTAAATAATTTTTGAAAGGGATAAAGTCGCATTTATCCCTTTTTTTATACCCTAAACTTATGAAATACAATCAAACAGAAAATGCTGTCGTTCTCCTTCAAGATGGAACAATTTTTCATGGGAAGGCAGTCGGTGACCTTAATTATGCATTAGGTGAAATTTGCTTTAACACTGGTATGACTGGTTATCAAGAAGTCTTTACTGATCCATCATATTTTGGTCAAATTATGGTGACTACCAATGCTCATATTGGTAATTACGGAACCAATAACCAAGATATGGAATCTTCAAAAGTTCAAATATCAGGTTTGGTTTGTAAAAACTTTGCATTGAATCCGTCTCGCGTTGATTCTGATTTATCTCTTTCTGATTTTATTTCTCAAAATAAGCTTCATACGATTTCTGATGTTGATACACGAGCTTTAGTCAGACACATTCGTAAGCATGGTGCAATGAATGCTGTTATTGGTAAATTGAGTTTAGGTATTGATTTTCTAAAAGAAAAACTTTCAGCTCATCCATCTATGAATGGCTTAGAACTAGCTTCTCAAGTTTCTACTAAAGAGATATATGAAGTAGCTGTTGATAATCCACAATACCATGTTGGTATTTTAGACTTAGGCATTAAGCAAAATATCATTAGAGAGTTAAAGAAAAGAAACTGTCGCCTAACTGTTTTTCCTTTTGATACTAAATTAGAAACTTTAAAAGACTATAAATTTGATGGTTTTTTTGTTTCAAATGGTCCAGGAGATCCATCTCCTTTAAAAAATGCCACTGAAATTGCTAAACATTATCTAGAGATTGATATGCCTTATTTTGGTATTTGCCTTGGGCACCAAATTTTAGCACAGTCATTAGGAATTTCTACTTTTAAAATGCACAATGGGCACAGAGGTATCAATCATCCTGTTCAGAATTTACTGACTGGTAAAGATGAAGTAACTTCACAAAATCATGGTTTTGCTGTCGATCGTGAATCAGCTGAGAATCATCGTGATGTTGATATATCACATGTCCATCTTAATGATCATACTTTGGCTGGAATACGTCACAAAACGAAGCCAGCTTTTTCAGTACAATATCATCCTGAAGCCTCTCCAGGACCAAATGATGCAATGTATCTTTTTGATGATTTCATCGAATTGATGCAGAACGCTTAAACTCAGTTTTTCTAAACTAAATAAACTCCACTTATCGTAAATGTAAGTGGAGTTTCTTGTTTGAAATTGATGCTTTTAAGATAGATTTATTACCATTAAAAGAGCCTTATCATATGGCAATTTCGTAAATTGCTGACTCATCTAAAATAATAATTATGAGCGCAATATTAGATATTCATGCAAGACAAATTTTTGATTCAAGAGGTAACCCTGCTGTTGAAGTTGACGTCATTACTGAGACAGAGACTTTAGGTCGCTTTGCTGTTCCTTCTGGAGCATCGACAGGCGAACATGAAGCTGTGGAGCTTCGTGATAATGATAAAGCTTACATGGGTAAATCTGTTCTAAAAGCTGTTAATAACGTCAATACAATTATCGCAGATGCGTTGTTGGGTATTTCTGTTTTTGAACAATCTGAAATTGATCAACTTCTTATCGAGTTAGACGGTACAGATAATAAGTCTGTTTTAGGAGCTAATGCGATTTTAGGTGTTTCTATTGCTTGTGCAAAAGCTGCTGCAAACGAACTTGGTTTACCGCTTTATCGTTATATCGGTGGCGTTAACACCAATATGTTACCAGTGCCAATGATGAATATTATTAATGGAGGTTCACATAGTGATGCGCCAATTGCCTTTCAAGAATTTATGATTATGCCGGTGACAGCTGAAGATTTTACGCAAGCAATGCAAATGGGTTCTGAAATATTTCATAATCTAAAAAAAGTCCTTAAAGATAGAAACCTGAGTACTGCGGTAGGTGATGAAGGTGGGTTTGCGCCAGAACTTGATGGAACTGAAGATGCTATTGATTCTATCGCTAAAGCTGTTGAACTTGCAGGCTATAAATTTGGAGAAGATATTATGATTGCACTTGATTGCGCCGCTGCAGAATTTTATGAAGATGGTCAATATAATTACCAAAAGTTTGAAGGTGATCAAGGTCAAATACGATCATCAGAAGAACAAGCGTCCTACTTGGCTAAATTATGTGAAAAGTATCCAATTATTTCAATTGAAGACGGAATGGATGAAGATGATTGGGATGGATGGAAAATCCTAACAGAAAAAATAGGAGATAAAGTGCAGATTGTCGGTGATGATTTATTTGTGACCAACGTTGAGCGTTTAAATAAAGGAATTAAGAACAATATAGCGAATTCAATATTGATTAAAGTGAATCAAATCGGAACGCTTTCTGAAACAATTAAAGCAGTACAAATGGCTCAAAATGCTGGTTATACCGCTGTGATGTCACACAGATCTGGAGAAACTGAAGATAATACAATTGCTGATTTAGCTGTTGCATTAAATACAGGTCAAATCAAAACTGGATCAGCTTCTCGTAGTGATCGTATGGCAAAATACAATCAACTTTTACGCATTGAAGAAGCCCTTGGTGAATTAGCTTATTACCCAGGAAAAGATGCTTTTAAAATCAAGATGTAAGCAAAGCTATTTATTTTTGAAAAATTTAACGCTAGACGTGCTATTTGAGCATTATAATTAAGAACCTTAAAGGCTAAGTTTGCGTTAGATTTATTAAATTTGTGAAAACCGAAATTAAATTATAATAATATATGAAAGCTAAGATTGAATTTGACGGAAAATTTTATGAATTTCCGGTAACTAAAGGTTCAGAAGATGAGTATGCTATCGATATATCGACTTTAAGAGCTCAAACTGGAGGTTTGATTACTTTGGATAGAGGATTTAAAAATACAGGTTCTTGTGAAAGTGCAATTACTTTTTTAAATGGAGAAGAAGGTATTTTAAGATATAGAGGTTATTCGATTGAAGACTTAGCTGAGAATGCTAGCTTTTTAGAAGTTGCTTACTTATTGATTTTTGGTGAATTACCATCTGAATCAGAATTAAATAAATTTTACGATGACATAAAAGCCGAATCTAATGTTGATGAGGAGATGCATAAAATCTTAGATGGCTTTCCGAAATCAGCTCACCCAATGGGCGTTGTGTCTTCATTAACTAATGCTTTAATCGCGTTTAACCCTTCTTCAGTCAATGTTGAGTCTAAAGAAGATATGTATAATGCGATTATCAAGCTTTTGGCAAAATTCCCAGTGCTTTGTGCTTGGGCATTGAGAAAACGTACTGGCCAACCACTTGATTACGGTGACGATTCTTTAGGTTACGTTGAGAATGTCTTAAAAATGATGTTTAAGAAAGCGAACCAAAATTACGAAGTTGATCCTGTGATTGCTTCTGCATTAAATAAATTATTGATTTTACATGCTGATCACGAGCAAAACTGTTCTACGTCAACTGTTAGAGTTGTTGGTTCTTCGCATGCTGGTTTATTTGCATCTATCTCTGCTGGTATTTCTGCACTTTGGGGACCACTTCACGGTGGTGCTAACCAAGCTGTGATTGAAATGCTTGAGGGCATAAAAGAAGATGGTGGTGATACTAAAAAGTACATGCAAAAAGCTAAGGATAAAGAAGATCCTTTTAGATTGATGGGCTTTGGGCACCGTGTTTACAAAAACTTTGACCCACGTGCACGTATCATTAAAAAATCAGCTGATGATGTTTTAGGTAATTTAGGTGTTGAAGATCCAATTCTCGATATTGCAAAAGGTCTTGAAAAAGAAGCTTTAGAAGATGATTACTTCGTCAAAAGAAAGCTATATCCTAATGTTGATTTTTATTCTGGAATTATTTATAGAGCTTTAGGCATTCCAACTGAAATGTTTACAGTGATGTTTGCTTTAGGTCGTTTACCAGGATGGATTGCACAGTGGAGAGAAATGAGATTAGGTAAAGAGCCTATCGGACGTCCACGTCAAGTTTATACTGGAGAGAAATTAAGAAGTTACAAACCTATGGATCAGAGATAATCCATTGAGTTTGCTATTATAAAAAAGCCTGAGTTAATATTAACTCAGGCTTTTTTCATTTATTTAAATGATGAAGTTTAGTATTTAATAGGTTTTCCATCTTCTGGAATCGATTTTAAAATGAATTCTCTGATGTCATTATTTGCAGTCTTGAGGTCAGCTTTTCTAAGATACATCATGTGACCACTTTCATAAGTTTTAAAATCAAATCGATCTTGTAAACGACCACTTGCATCAATATGTCTCATGACATATTTTGCATTGAAATAAGTCGTTGCACCATCATATAATCCTGATTGAATCATAACATTCAAACTTGGATTTTGCGCCATTGCTTGACGTAACTGTTTGCCTGTTCTGTTATTCTTTCTGTTCCAAGGGTATACACTTCCAAACATGTTATACTTTAAATCAGTGTCGTAATTTAATTCATTTTTGTAGTAAGCATTAATTGCAGGTGTAAAAGCCTGTAGCCATGATGTCAATTCAGCGTTATAATCAGGTCTTTCGCCAGCTGCTCTTTCATCAAGACCTAAGTATCTAGAATCTAACCTACCAACTGTGAAGCCATCTTCTTTTTTAATAGATTTCCAGAATAAGTTATATGAAACGTTTAAGTTATTTTCTACAAAAATATTTTTATCAATACCTGCGTATTCACTCATTTTTTGAGCCATATTTTCTTTGATGTTTTCTTCTAAAAATCCTCCTTTTAAAAGAGCTGGAGTCAATTTATTAATTGTAAAATCTTCAACTTGATCAAGATAATCTAAAATAGGCATGTCTAAATATTTTTGATCTAACTTATCGTGATACCAAGCTGCTGCTGCAAAATATGGTAATCTATTGGCAATTTCAACAGGTCCAGAGATATCTATACCAAGCTCTGTTGGAGAGACTAAAATCACACCATTGAGATACATCCAATATTGATTTTGTAGGGCATGCGCTAAACCAGAAACACGTGTTGTTCCGTAACTTTCACCGATTAAAAATTTTGGAGCTAACCATTTATCTTTTTTAGTCACAAATTGATTTAACCATTGTGCTAAATAATTGACATCTTCATTGACACCAAAAAACTTAGACTTATCAAATTTCCCATCTTCATCACGAACTGGTCTAGAATAACCTGTGTTGACAGGGTTTACATAAACAATATCAGCGACGTCTAAAACACTGTGAGGATTTGTTTTGTAACCAAAAGGTTGAACAGGAAAACCTTCATCTGAGATTTTTAAAACTCGAGGGCCTGTGTATGCTAAGTGCATCCATACAGAACCGGAACCTGGGCCGCCATTAAATGAAACTAATAGAGGCCTTTCTCGAGTTTCCTTTTTGCTATTGCTCTTTTTGTAATAAGTATATTGTATAGAAGCGATTTCCTTTTCGACTTCATTTTTTAAAGGAAGTGTCCCAACTTCAGCAATGTATTTGATATTTTGACCATTAACATTGACTGAATGTTGAGTTGTTACAGGGTTATTTTGTGCTGTTAAGCTTGTCAAACTCACCAATGCAACAAGGAGTAATACTTTTTTCATTTTAAAATAATTTTTGAGTTTAAAGTTATTGAAAATCTCTTGTTTCTAAGACATTAATATAATGGATTAGTTTAAAAACAAAAAAAGCTGCCTCGAAATGAGACAGCTAATTGTTTTTTATGAAAATGTAAATCTTACATCATGCCTGGCATTCCGCCACCCATTGGAGGCATTCCACCGCCTGCGCCTTCATTCTCGTCTTTGATATCGACAAGAGCACATTCGGTTGTTAAAATCATACCTGCAACAGAGGCTGCATTTTCAAGTGCAATTCTTGTTACTTTCTTAGGGTCGATAATTCCTGCTTCAAACATGTCAACATATGTCTCTGTTTTGGCATCAAATCCTTTGTCACCCTCAAGTACTTTGTTGATGACTACAGAACCTTCACCACCTGCATTTTCAACGATTGTTCTTAATGGAGCTTCAATCGCTTTAGCAACAATTTTTAAACCTGTGTTTTCATCTGTTGTTTCAGCTTTTATATTTTTGATGACGTTTAAAGCTCTGATAAGTGCAACACCACCACCTGCGACAATGCCTTCTTCTACAGCAGCTCTTGTTGCATGAAGTGCATCATCAACTCTGTCTTTTTTCTCTTTCATTTCTACTTCAGATGCAGCACCAACATAAAGAACACCAACACCACCAGAAAGTTTAGCTAAACGTTCTTGAAGTTTTTCTTTATCATAATCACTAGTAGATTGCTCCATTTGTGATTTGATTTGATTCACACGGTTCTCAATGTTGCTTGAATCTCCAGCCCCATTAACGATTGTTGTGTTGTCTTTATCAATTGTGATATTCTCAGCTGTACCAAGCATATCGAGTGTTGCATTTTCTAAAGTAAAGCCTCTTTCTTCAGAGATAACTGTTCCGCCTGTCAAGATTGCTAAATCTTCTAGCATCGCTTTACGGCGATCACCAAAACCTGGCGCTTTAACAGCAGCAATCTTCAATGAACCTCTTAATTTATTGACAACTAATGTTGCTAATGCTTCACCTTCAATGTCTTCAGCGATAATCAATAAAGGTTTACCACTTTGAGCAGCTGGCTCAAGAATTGGTAAAAGATCTTTCATTGCGTTGATTTTCTTATCAACGATAAGAATGTAAGGACTTTCTAAATCAGCAATCATTTTTTCGCTGTCAGTTACAAAGTATGGAGATAAGTAACCTCTGTCAAACTGCATTCCTTCTACAACATCAACATAAGTTTCTGTTCCTTTTGCTTCTTCAACAGTAATGACACCTTCTTTACCAACTTTACCAAAAGCTTCAGCGATTAACTCACCAATATGCTCATCGTTGTTAGCTGATACAGAGGCAACTTGTTTAATTTTATCTGAAGAATCACCAACTTCCATTGTTTGTTTAGCTAGTTCTTCAGTGATTGCAGCGACAGCCTTATCGATTCCTTTTTTAAGTTCTAAAGGGTTCGCACCTGAAGCAACGTTTTTAAGTCCTTCATGTACAATTGCTTGTGCTAAAACAGTTGCAGTTGTTGTACCATCACCGGCTAAATCGTTAGTTTTTGAAGCAACTTCCTTCACCATTTGTGCGCCCATGTTTTCAAGCTCATCTTCAAGCTCTACTTCTTTAGCAACACTCACACCATCTTTAGTAACCGTTGGTGCACCAAATGATTTACTGATGACAACATTACGTCCTTTAGGTCCTAATGTGATTTTTACAGCGTTAGCTAATGCATCTACACCGCGTTTAATTCCGTTTCTTGCTTCTATATCGAATTTAATGTCTTTTGCCATTTTTTATTTTTTAAAAATTAAACAATTGCTAAAATATCGTCTTCTCTCATAATCATGTATTCTTTACCCTCGTGCTTAAGCTCTGTGCCAGCAAATTTTCCGTAAAGAACAATATCATCAACCTTAACGGTCATATCATGATCTTTTTTACCATTACCTACAGCAACAACTTTTCCCTGTTGTGGTTTTTCTTTTGCTGTTTCTGGAATGATAATACCTGAAGCTGTTTTTGTTTCAGCTTCTTGAGGCTCGATGAGCACTCTGTCTGATAAAGGTTTAATGTTTACTGCCATTATAAAAGTTTTTTTAGTATTTTTTTGAATAGCATATTTCGAAAAGTATGCCAATCTATTTTTGTCAGTTTCGGTTGACATTACCGCAAATAAAAAATGCCAACTTGTCACAAGTTGGCATTTTGAATAGTTTTAAAATAGCTATTATTTATTAACCTCAGGAAGGTCTGTACTATTTGTATTTTCAATAGGAGGAGCAGAATTTCCATCAAGTAATTTTGATTCACCAACATTTTTGCTTCCAATAATGCTAGAGTTAGCTAGCAAAATGAGAACTAACAAGAGTGTTGCCAAAGCCCAAGTACTTTTGTCTAAAAAGTCTGAAGTTTGCTTAACGCCACCAACTTGCTGAGAACCACCGCCACCAAAAGATGATGATAAACCGCCGCCTTTAGGGTTTTGTACCATGACAACTACGATTAATAAAAAGGCTACGATAACGATTAATGTTAGGAATATGGAAAATGTACTCATTTTATATTATTTTCTTGAAACTTTTTTATTTCTTTTATTCGGTCTGCAAATAAACCACTTTTTTTGGGATTTTTCAAAATTAATATATTAAAAGCCTGAATTGCTTTATCATATCTTTTTTGTTCGACATAAACATTTGCTAAAGTTTCAGTCATCATTTGCCCAGGATCGGTTTGTTTTAGCTTGATAACTTCAGATTTTAACTTCTTTTTTTGAGGTTTTATCTTAGGATTATCTTTAATAAATTGGTCTATAACTTTTAATTGCGCTTTAATTTCAGGTCTTTCTTCTTCTGATTCCTCGTTCTGAGTTCCATCTGATTTCTCTTTATCTTGCAAAGGTTTCACATTGAGGTAGGTTAACCATTCATCAAAAGAATGTTTATCATCTTTAGAAAATTCTAATTGCTTAGATTCTTTTTCAATAAATAATTCAGGGTCATCAAGCTGTTCAGCTTCTTTTTGAGAAATACCTAATTCTTTTTCAAAGGTGGTCATCTCTTGGCGATCCTGCTCAATTTTATTAGCAATATTTAATTGATGAAATTCTTTTTTTGTTATAAAATCAAATAAAATACTACGCTTTGTAGTTCGAGAAGCTGTTTTTCTTAAAAAGCTGTTATACTTAAAACTGTTCTGATTTTTAAGAAGTTTAAGTTTTAATGCATGAGCCGCTTGAAAATATGGATACTCTTCAATCACTTGATCGATTAAAACCTGATCATGATCTGTCAATAAACTAGGATCGTTAAGTATGTCGGCCAAGCGTTTATTCATTTACCAATCTGTTAAGGACGCATTAAAAATATCTTGTGCTATTCTTGTGAATATTTCTTCATGAGCGGTTTCTCTTGCACTTCCAATAAGTTGTTGGTTGGCCGGATAATCATAATAGAAAGAGAATGTACGTTCGAAGTCTTTTTCTTCATCTAAGGTATTGTAAAAACGAATATTAATCGCTATTGTCAATCGGTTTTGTGCTGCACGATCATCAGCGGTTGCTGTCATAGGTGTGACACGGTAGCGCGTGATTTCTCCTTCATAAATAATGTCTCCTCCTGAATTAACAAGGCCTAGACTTGTTTGGTTTTGTATGTAATCTTGAAGTTTTAGAGTGAAATCCCTATCGATTCCTGGTTCAATTAAATCTGCGATATTCTGAAAGTAATTGACCTGAAAAGTTTCAGCGTTTCCAGTATCAGCTCCTGTAAAAGAGTATGAGCCACAACCAGCAGTTGACACAATTAAAAAGAAAGCAAATATTTTTTTAAAATTCATTATAAGTCGTATTGTTTAATTTTTCTGTAAAGTGTTCTTTCACTAATTCCAAGCTCGTCAGCAGCGGGTTTGCGTTTGCCTCCATGGCGTTCTAAAGATTTCGTGATGAGTTCAACTTCTTTGTCATGTAGCGAAAGTGTTTCTTCTTCTTCAACTTCTTCAGCAAAATCGTATTTGTCTATTTTTTCTTCTTGGTTTTTAGGATTTGCAGAATTAGATTCAGGAATCTGTAATATTTCTAATTGATCTTCAACAGAAGTATCTTCGTAATCATCTTTTTCGTCTCCATAAATTTTATTGATCAAGCTCTCGTTTTCTTTTTTCACGTGGGCGTTGTTATCTTTTTCCATCAACTCCATCGTTAACTTTTTAAGATCATTTAAATCACTTTTCATGTCAAAAAGAACTTTGTACAATATTTCTCTTTCATTCTTAAAGCTATTTTTTTGATCTTTTTCTTCTTGAATAACAGAAGGTAAATTAGAGCCTTGCTTAGGTAAATAATGATTTAAAATATGTGCATCAACCTCCCGTTCTGTTTCTAAAACAGAAATTTGTTCAGTGACATTTTTGAGTTGACGAATATTTCCTGGCCAACGACAGTTGAGTAAAAGCTTTACAGCGTCATCGGTTAAGCGTATGGTTGGCATTTTATACTTTAAAGCAAAATCAGAAGCAAATTTCCTGAACAACAAATGAATGTCGTTTTTACGATCGCGAAGAGGTGGTAACATGATTTCGACTGTTGACAATCGGTAATAAAGATCTTCTCTAAATTTCCCTTTTTTAATTGCATCATGCATGGCAACATTTGTCGCAGCGACAATTCTCACGTTTGTTTTCTGAACGGCAGAAGAGCCAACTTTGATGTATTCTCCATTTTCTAAAACACGCAATAATCTCACTTGAGTTGTTAAGGGTAACTCGCCAACTTCATCAAGAAATATTGTACCGCCATCGGCTTCTTGAAAATAACCATTTCTAGCTTGAGTTGCACCTGTAAAGGCTCCTTTTTCGTGACCGAAAAGTTCACTGTCAATCGTGCCTTCAGGTATTGCACCACAGTTAACAGCGATATATTTAGCGTGTTTACGATGCGAAAGTGAGTGAATGATTTTGGGTAAACTTTCTTTACCAACACCAGATTCACCAGTGACAAGAACAGAAATGTCCGTTGGTGCAACACGAATAGATTTTTCGATTGCGCGGTTTAAACCAGGATCATTTCCTATAATTTCAAAGCGTTGTTTTACAGCCTGTGTTGACTCCATGTTTTTTAGTTTTTACTGCAGTTCACCATAACTAATTGGTATCCCAATGAGTGTTGCGCTCGTACAGCTTTCTATTTTTACTTTGACATAATCGCCAACTTTATAATCTTTTTTAGGGAAAACAACTGTTGTGTTATTTGCATTTCGACCGCTCCATTGTGCGTCAGATTTTTTAGATTCTTTTTCGATAAGAACCTCTTCTATTTTTCCGATATGTGCTTCAGTTCTTAATTGTGAATGCTCAAGTTGTAAAGCAATAATTTCTTGAAGGCGTCTTTTCTTGACATCTTCGGGAACATCATCCTCCATTTTACGCTCGGCAACTGTGCCTGGTCGTTCAGAATATGAGAACATAAAGCCAAAATCATATTTGACATATTCCATCAATGATAATGTATCTTGGTGATCTTCTTCAGTTTCTGTAGGAAAACCTGCAATCATGTCTTGAGAAATACCACAATCAGGAATTATTTTTCTGATATTATCAATCAACCTAAAGTATTCTTCTCGTGTATGTAAACGGTTCATCGCTTTCAAGACACGGTCACTTCCACTTTGAACAGGTAAATGAATATGATTACAGATGTTTTTATGCTCTGCCATTTTCTCTATCACATCCAAGGTCATGTCTTGTGGGTTTGATGTTGAAAAACGAACACGCATTTTAGGTTGTGCTTTTGCAACAATCTCAAGTAAACCTGCAAAGTTAACCGCCGTTGCTTTTTGAATTTCACTTGCATTCTTAAAATCTTTTTTAAGTCCGCCGCCATACCATAAATAGCTGTCAACATTCTGACCTAAGAGTGTAATTTCTTTATAACCTTTTTCCCATAAGTCGTTAACCTCTGCAATAATACTCTGAGGGTCACGGCTACGTTCGCGTCCACGCGTGAAAGGAACAACACAGAATGTACACATATTATCACAGCCTCTGGTAATTGAAACTAAAGCTGAGACGCCGTTCGTCATTAATCTAACAGGGGAAATATCACCGTAGGTTTCTTCTTTTGAAAGAATGACATTAATTGCCTCTTTACCATCTTCAACTTCAGAGATTAAGTTTGGTAAATCTTTATAGGCATCAGGGCCAACAACTAAATCTACAATTTTTTCTTCTTCAAGAAATTTATTTTTTAGGCGTTCAGCCATACAGCCTAGTACGCCAACTTTCATTTTCGGATTATTACGCTTAACAGCGTTGTATTTTTCTAATCTTTTACGAACAGTTTGTTCAGCTTTATCACGGATTGAGCAAGTATTCACCAATACTAAATCGGCCTCAGCAAGCTTTTGGGTTGTGTTGTAACCTTCTTTGTGGAGAATTGAAGCGACAATTTCACTATCGCTAAAATTCATTTGGCAACCATAACTTTCTATATATAATTTCTTGTCGTTAGCAAGGCTGTTCTCCTTAACAAGGCTAGTTCCTTGCTTTTCTTCATCAATAACCTTTTCCATATCTGCAGTAATTTGCTGCAAAGATAATTGTATTGTAGTAACTGACAAAGTGTCACTAGTTTATTCCTGTTTAAATATTTTAAAAAGAAAAATTGAAGTCCGAAGTAACTATATTTTAATAGGTATGACAGCTAAAACTAGTCGTGTGTAAAAAGTGACTTTAGGTGATTTCTTGATGAAAATGAAAAATTTCATATACTTTTGCAGCAGAAATTCGTGAGTTCATGGCAAAAAATTTAGTTATAGTAGAGTCACCTGCAAAGGCAAAAACAATTGAGAAGTTTTTAGGAAAAGACTTCAAGGTAGAATCAAGTTTTGGTCATATTGCAGATTTACCTTCAAAGGAATTAGGCGTTGATGTTGATGCTGATTTTAAACCAAAATATGTGGTTAGCAGTGATAAGAAAGATGTTGTGAAACGCTTATCAAAACTAGCTAAAACTGCTGAAATGGTTTGGTTAGCAAGTGATGAAGATAGAGAAGGAGAGGCGATTGCATGGCATTTAGCTGAAGAGTTAAATCTTGAAAAAGAAAAAACAAAACGAATTGTTTTTTCTGAAATTACTAAAACAGCAATTCAGAAAGCGATTAAAAATCCGCGAGAGATTGATTATAATTTAGTTGATGCACAACAGGCGCGTCGAGTTTTAGATAGATTAGTCGGTTATGAGTTGTCTCCAGTTTTATGGAGAAAAGTAAAAGGAGGTTTATCGGCTGGTCGTGTGCAATCTGTTTCAGTTAGATTAATTGTTGAGCGTGAACGCGATATTTTAGATTTTGACCCAAAAGCTTCATACCGAGTTGATGCAGAATTTGAAACTGAAGACAAATCTAAATTTAAAGCCAAACTTCCTAAAAATTTAAAAGACGATAAAACTGTTGAGAAATTTTTAGAAGCTCAGAAGAATGCAAAATTCACTGTTGCTGATTTAACAAAAAAACCAGCAAAGAAAACCCCAGCACCACCATTTACAACATCTACACTTCAGCAAGAAGCTGCCAGGAAGTTGTATTTTTCAGTAAGCAAAACCATGCAAATGGCACAGCGATTATATGAAGCTGGACATATTACTTATATGAGAACTGATAGTGTCAATTTATCAACTCAAGCTAAAGAAGGTGCGAAACAAGAAATAGAAAAGGCTTATGGCGACAAATACCATAAGGCTAGAAATTATAAAGGAAAGTCCAAAGGAGCTCAAGAAGCTCACGAGGCAATCCGTCCAACAAATTTTGCAAATCATAGTATTTCAGCAGAAAGAGATCAGCAGCGTTTATATGAGTTGATCTGGAAAAGAGGTATCGCCTCTCAAATGAGCGATGCACAATTAGAAAGAACGAATGTAAAAATTGATTCTTCAGAAGTTAAGGAACAATTTACTGCAAATGGAGAAATTGTCAAATTTGATGGTTTTCTAAAAGTGTATTTAGAAGGGCATGATGATGAAGAAGAAGAAAAAGCAGGATTTTTACCAGCGATGAAAGTTGGTGATGCACTTGATAATAAGTATATCAAAGCAACTGAGCGATACACGCGACCGCCAGCACGCTATACAGAGGCTTCTTTGGTGAAGAAGTTAGAAGAGCTCGGTATTGGTCGACCTTCAACTTATGCACCGACAATTTCCACAATTCAGAATAGAAAGTACATTGAAAAAGGTTCTATAGAGGGTGTAGAAAGAAAATACAGTCAATATCTTTTAAAGAATTCAGAATTCGAGAAAAAAGAATTGTCTGAAATGGTTGGAAGTGATAAAGGTAAACTTGTTCCGACAGATGTAGGAATGGTCGTAAATGACTTTTTGGTCAATCATTTTGGAGGTATTGTCGATTATAACTTTACAGCAAAACTCGAGCAAGATTTTGATGAGGTTGCTAGTGGAAATGAAAAATGGTCTAAAGTAATGGCCGATTTTTATAAAAAATTCCATCCCGTTGTGGAAGATGTCGCTAAAAATGCTGAGCGTGAAGTTGGCGAAAGAGTTTTAGGTAAAGATCCAGAAACAGGTAAACCAGTGAGTGCGCGTTTAGGAAAATTTGGACCTATGGTTCAGATCGGTAGTGTAGAAGATGAAGAAAAACCGAGATTTGCGAGTTTAAAACCAGGGCAAAGCTTAAATTCAGTAACCTATGAAGAAGCGATGGATTTGTTTAAGCTTCCAAAAGATTTAGGTACATATAAGGAGGAAAAAGTAGAAGCGAATGTTGGTCGATATGGACCTTATGTTCGATTTGGAAAAAAGTTCGTTTCTCTTGATAAAGGTGAAGATCCGCTTGATGTCACTTTTGAAAGAGCCGTTGAGTTAATCAAAGCTAAGGAAAAGGCTGATGAGCCAATTCATTATTATCAAGATAAAGGCGTTCAAAAAGGTGTGGGGCGATTTGGTCCTTACCTGAAGTGGAATGACATATTTATCAATGTCAATAAGAAGTATGATTTTGATAACCTCTCAGAAGCAGATATCGAAGAGTTAATTGAAGATAAACTTCAGAAAGAACGTGATAAATTGATTCATCATTGGGAAGACGAAGGAATTAAGCTTGAGAAAGCGCGTTGGAAGCGTTTTAAGTTGAGTCAAGGCAAAACTAAAGTAGAATTACCCAAGACAACTAATGCTCAAGAAATGACCTTAGAAGAGGCAAAAGCGATTTTGGAGAAAAACACGAAGAAGAAACCAAAACGTAAATCAGCTGCTAAAAAGAAAACTTCTAGTAAAAAGACTACAGCTAAGAAAAAGCCAGCTGCAAAAAAGACTAAAAAGAAATCTTAATGAGTTTTGAGTTTTTAAAACCTGTTTCTGAGTCTTTAAAAAATAAATTTGAGACAGCTGAAATAACACGACTGTTTAAACGTGTTGACTTTTATGAGCATGTATCTAATTTTGATTTTTCGTATTATGATATAGCGATTCTGTCTATTGATGATGCAAGAAATTCAGTTAAGCCTAACAGGCATCAAGTTGATTATGATGCGATAAGAGAATCATTTTATCGACTTCATTCGGGTTCTTGGAAATCTGAAATATTAGATTTGGGACATATTTCTCAAGGCGAAAGTGTAGAAGACACTTACTTTGTTGTCAAGAATATTGTTTCAGAACTTTATAAACAAAATGTTGTTTGCTTGGTTTTAGGAGGTAGTCAAGATCTTAGTTTTCCGCTTTACAGAGCATTTGATAATCATGAATATATGGTTAATCTAACATCAATCGATACGAAATTTGATTTAGGAAGTGCAGACGAGAATTTTTCAAATCATTCTTATATGGGGAAAATTGTTGTCGATGAACCCTATAATCTTTTCAATTATTCAAATCTGGGTTTTTTGACATTTTACAATGCGCAAGAAGAAATTGATTTGATGGATCAGCTTTATTTTGAAGCAATCCGTTATGGAGAGTTGCATAAAGATATTACTTTAGTTGAACCAACATTGAGAGATTCAGATTTGATTAGTTTTGATGTTACATCTATCAAAGCCTCAACATTGCAAGATCATCAACATACTATGCCAAATGGTTTTGATGGGATGCAAGCTTGTGCAATGAGTCGTTATTCAGGAATGAGTAATCATGCAAAGTGTTTTTTCTTGTCTGAATTACAGTCAATATCGTCATCTCAAGTGTTTAACGAATTGATTGCTCAAATGATGTGGTACTTTTTAGAAGGCTATCATTTAAGACAGCCAGAGAAATTAAATTCAGAAAACAGGATGCTAACGAGTTATAAAGTAGCCATTGATTTTCAGAATGATGAGTATCTAGAATTTGTTAAGAGTGAGTTAACGAATAAGTGGTGGATTAAAACACCAGAGAAATTTTTAGATAATAATAACAATAAACATGCGTTATTATCTTGTAGTGAAAATGACTATCTAGATGCATGTAAAGGAAATGTACCAGAAAAGTGGTATAGAGCTAAATTGAAAGGTTACTTTTGATTTTTTTTAGAAAGTTTAAGCTATTATTAAGAAATTTATTGTTTTTTTGAAAATTAAATTTTAGGTTTACGGCCTAATTATTAGAAATAATTCTTTTAGAAATGAGAAAAGTCGTCCAAATTATTGTTTTAGCATTGCTTGTAACAAGTTGTGGGAAAAGTGACAAAGGTCAAGTTGTCGGAGTGAAAGGGAAGTCGTGGAATCCGGAGCGTCCATACGGAATGATCCTCGTTGAAGGAGGTTCATTCATCATGGGTAAATCTGATTACGATATCGCTGGATTGAAAGATGCGCCAACTAAGACTGTGACTGTTCCATCTTTTTACATGGATGAAACTGAAATTACTAACTCTGAATATAAGCAGTTTGTTTATTATGTTAGAGATTCTGTTGTTCGCCAGAAATTAGCTGAAGCTGCAGAGTTTGCAGGAGGTGGAGCTGGTGCTGCAGGTGGAGGTAATCAGGGTTCAATCCAAGATTATGCTTTTAAAAATTCTCAGTCTGGAAATAATAATGCACAACAAAATTTAACTCCTTACCAAGAGTTCTCAAAGCATTACGATCCGATGAAACAACTATTAAATTGGGATATCGACATTAAGTGGAAAACTGGAGAATATCCTGATCAAGACTATGTGATGGTCATGGATGAGTTTTTCTTATCGGATGATCAATCTTATAACGGAGAGCGTATGATGGACGTTACGCAGTTTAAATACAGTTATAAAGAAATGGATATCCAATCTGCTGCTAAACTAGAAAATGGAGATCGATCAAATTTTGTTAAGGAGTATGATGTTGAGGTTTACCCAGATACAACAGTATGGATTAAAGACTTCAATTATTCATATAATGTTCCTATGCATAATGATTACTTTATTCATGAAGCATTTGATAATTATCCAGTCGTTGGTGTTAACTGGAATCAAGCTAAGGCTTTTTCACAGTGGAGAACAATGTATTTAAAGAATTATAAGAAAGATAAAGGAAGTAGAAAAGAAACATCCAGAGTAGAATCTTTCAGGTTACCATCTGAAGCTGAATGGGAATATGCCGCTAGAGGAGGTTTGCAATCTGCGACTTACCCTTGGGGTGGGCCTTACACGAAAGATGATCGTGCTTGCTTTTTGGCAAACTTTAAACCTTTAAGAGGTGATTATGCAGCTGATGAAGCTCTTTACACTGTTGAAGCAGATTCATATGAGCCAAATGGTTTTGGTTTGTATAATATGTCAGGTAACGTGGCTGAATGGGTGAATACTTCTTACAACCCAAGTTCATACGAGTACATGTCAAGCATGAGTCCTAACGTGAATAATGCCAAAAATAAACGTAAAGTTATTAGAGGTGGTTCATGGAAAGATGTGAGTTATTACTTACAAGTGAGTACTAGGGATTATGAATATGCAGATACAGCAAGAAGCTATATCGGTTTCAGAACTGTTCAAAATTATTTAGGGAACACCTTTAATTTGAATTCAAATTTTTAAATCAATAAACAACAATCAATAAACTAAAATTAAATTATTATTATGGCTCAATCAAAATTAGAAAAAAGAATTAAAAATATGGTTTACGGTCTTGGAGCCGCAATCGTTATTATTGGAGCATTATTTAAAATTCAACACTTAGAGTTTGGAGTACTAACAGGTGGTGTGATGCTTACAATAGGTCTTGTCGTTGAAGCAGGCGTATTCGTTTATTCAGCATTTGAATCTCCAGATCAAGAACTAGATTGGTCTAAAGTTTACCCAGAATTATCAGGTGCAGGTTCAACTTCTAAGAGAGGAGGATCAAATGCTGTTGCAAATCAAGAGAAAGAAGAAGAATTACTTTCTAAGAAATTAGATGCAATGCTTAAGGAGGCAAAAATTGACGCTAAGTTGATGGAGAGTTTAGGTAATAGCATTAAAAGCTTTGAGGGGGCAGCTAAAGGTATTGCTCCTGCGACTGAAGCAATGGCGTCTCAGAAGAAATACAGCCAAGAAATGGGTGTAGCTGCGAGTCAAATGGAGTCTTTGAACAGTCTTTACAAAGTACAATTAGAGTCAGCTTCCAAACAAGCAGAAGCAAATGAAGCTGTCGCTCAAAACGCAGGAAAACTTAAAGAACAAATGGAGTCTTTAACGTCTAATCTTAACTCGCTTAATGGTGTTTACGGTGGTATGCTAACCGCAATGAGACCTAAAGCCTAATTAATTTTATAAACTAACTAAAGTTATAACATGGCACAAAAGGAAACACCAAGACAGAAAATGATTAACTTGATGTATTTAGTATTTATTTCAATGCTTGCACTAAATATGTCTAAAGAAGTTTTATCTGCATTTGGTACCGTAAACGAATCACTTGAAGATTCTAATGAATCTTTCGAGGCAAAGAACCAAGCAGCACTTGAAGGTCTAAACCTAAAAGCTGCAGAATCTCCAGATCAGTATAAAAAAGCATCTCAGAAAGCTAAACAAGTTTCTGATGCAACTAATGATCTTTATACTTATTTTGCTGGAATAAAAGAAGAAATGTATGCATCTGTTGATAATCCTAAGGATTATGAAACAATGGATAAGGATCAATTCCTTAATCAGAAATTTGCTAAGGGTGGTAAGCTTAAGCCTGAAGGGCAAGAATTTAAGGATAATATGGCTTCTTACAAAAACAAGATGGTTGAAGTTTTAGGAGAAAATCCTAAGTATGCTTCATATGTTAAGTCAATTAAAGATAAATATTCTCCAGACCCAGTTACCAACAGAGATGGTATAGAGGTTGAATATATTGAGTATCACTTTTTAGGATACCCATTAATTTCTTCTATTACTAAAATTACAAACCTTCAAAATGGTTTAAAGGTCTTAGAGAATGAAATTTTGTCAACGATGTTATCAGGACAATTAACTGAAATAGCATCGATGGATAATTATTCTACTTTATTGCAGACTACTAGAGGAGCTTATTATCAAGGCCAAGAATTTGATGGATCTATTGTTTTAGGTCGTACAGATAATTCAACTGTTCCAAATGAAGTTAATTTAACTTTAGATGGACGCAAACTTGTTAAAGATAAAGATTTCGTTATTGACGGAGGTCAAGTTAAATTGACAGTTAATGCTGGTAATACAGGAGATCATACAATTGAAGGTAACCTTATCTTTAAACAAGATGGGAAAGATATTGAAGTGCCAGTTAATCAGGCATATTCAGTAATACCTAAGCCAAATCAGGCTATCGTCTCAGCAGATAAAATGAATGTTGTTTACCGAGGAATTGAAAACCCATTGACAATTTCAATGCCTGGAGTTCCTGGAAACAAAGTTAATGCATCTGCATCTGGGATGAGAAAAGTAAAAGGTTCAAACTATGTTGTTAAACCAACAAGAGGAACAGAGCTTAAAATTAATGTGACTGGTTCTGTTGAAGGTGAAAAAGTAAGTTCAACTTCTGTTTTCAGAATAAAAGACTTACCAAGACCAACACCAACAGTGAGAGGTCAGTTACAAGAAGGTGGTGCAGTAAAAATGCCACGTAAAGCACTTGAGATTTCTCCAATTGGAGCAACTTTCGAAAACTTTGATTTTGATTTATCACCTGTTGTCAGAAGATTTACTGTCAGTGTACCAGGACAACCATCTGTAGTTGTTAATGGAAGCAGATTTAATTCTGAAGCAGCAAAACTTTTAAGCAGAGCTAAGACAGGCGATATTATACAAATATTTGATATTAAAGCTGACGTGCCTGGCGTTAACGTTAAAAACATGCCAGCCCTATTAGTACAATTAACTAATTAATAAAGAGTAAAATGAGATTAGCAGTTAATTTTTTTGGATTAGTATTATGCTTTGGATTGTTTACAACAGCCAATGCACAATCAACCATGCTTAACGCAGAAAAGCCTTCTGATGTAAGTCGGTTGAATGATGATCAAACAAAATTTGATGATGACAAGCCATTGCCTTATGGCTATGTAGGAGATAGAGATATCATGTGGTACAAGATTGTTTGGGAAAAAATCGATCTTGATCAAAAAATTAACTACCCACTTCTTTATCCATTAAACGATAATAGTGTTGATGACAGTAGAAGATCTTTATTTCAAGTTTTAGTCGATGCAATGGAAGAAGCGGCTGAAAGTGGTTCAGACACAATAGGTCTTTCTCAAGTTTATGCGACGAGTTACTTCAATGAAGATGGTAAAAAGTCAATGGAAGAGATTAAATCAGCGACAAAAGCAATTTTCTTACCTAATGCTGCCCTGAGTATATTGGGACAGTACGAAATCACAGGGACTGAAAATGTTGAGCTTTTTAAACAAAGAGCAATGGCAGATGAACTGGGAGAATATCCTGAGCTTTATCCGCAAGATTTAATCGATCAGATGAAGCCTTATATGATACCAACTGAAATAACAGCTGCGAATATTAAGGAGTATCATATTAAAGGAATGTGGTATTTTGATAAACGCCAAGGTGAGTTGAAATATAGAATGTTAGGTATTGCACCGGCAGGTTATGATATCAATTCTCAAAACCCTACGTTTTCAGGTGATCCACAAGTTATTCCTTACTTTTGGGTATGGTTTCCTGATGCAAGACAAGTTTTACACGATGCTAAAGTTTTAAACCCTGAAAATGGTTCTAAGCCTATTAGTTTTGATCACTTGTTGAATTCAAGACGTTTCAGTTCTTTCATCTATAAGACTGAAAACATGTATGAAGACCGTCAAATTAAGGAATATATTCCTGATAACTCTCAAATGCAACTTTTAGAGGCAGAGCGTTTAAAAGAAGAAATTCGTAATTTTGAACTAGATATGTGGAACTATTAATCTCAGTTTACATTAATTAAAATATATTAGCCTTTACAAATTTGTAAAGGCTTTTTTTATGTCTAATCATACGCTTATTGTAGGTTTTGGAATTGCAGGTGTGACTATAGCTCATCGTTTACATCATGCGGATCAACAATTTAAAATCATTTCTGATCAATCACAATGTGCCTCCCGTACTGCCGGAGGTGTAATCAATCCTATTGCTCTAAAGAGATATAAAAAGGCATGGAATGCAGATGTGTTTTATGAAGAAGCAATTAAGTTTTATCATTTTTTGGAAAATAAATTAAATAGTGATTTGCTAAATTCTAAACCAATTTATAAGGCATTAAATTCAGCCGAAGACCAGAACGACTTTATGATTGCATCTGATCGACATTTTCTAAATCAATTCTTATCTCCTAATATTTTTAATGATAACGAAATATTCAATACAACTCATGCTATAGGTAAAGTCAAATTAACTTTTACAATTGATTTGAATAGCTTGTTAGATAGTTCAGCTGAATTTTTTAGAGATATTTATATTTCAGATTCATTTCGTTTTGAAGAATTAGAGTTTTTAGAAAACGGTCATTTTTTATATAGAAACGAAACTTTCACTAACATCATCTTCTGTGAAGGATATGGTGTTAATGCGAATCCATTTTTTAATGATTTACCTATTTATGGGAATAAAGGCGAGTACTTAATTATATCCTCATCTGATTTGAATTATCAAGATGTTATTTTGAAATCGAGATATTTCTTGATTCCATTGGGTGAAAGTTTATATAAATTCGGAGCTAATTATGATAGGAAATCTCTTAATAATGAACCAACTGATGAAACACGCGATCATTTAATATCAGAATTTAAAAAAATGATAACCTGCGATTATGAAATTGTAGATCAAGTTGCAGGTGTTCGTCCAACCGTTAAAGATAGAAAACCTGTGTTGGGATGCCATCACCAGCACCAGAATCTATATTTATTCAATGGGTTTGGAAGCCGAGGGGTTCTTGCAGCACCTAGTTTAAGTCAAGTTCTCTATGATTTTATTTTCAATAATAAAGAGATTGAGAATGAAATAAACCTAAGTCGATTTTATTCTCCCTTGTAGTTAATAAAGAGGTTAATCCAGATATTTCTAGATAACCTAATAATGATTGGCATTAAAATGATGAGGACAGCGATAATAACGTAAAAAGAGTTAATCGCACTCATGCCGATAAAAAAATGTGTAATGATAAAAGAGGCAACCGAAAAAGCAACGCCTAATGCATAACTCACATACATGGCACCAAAAAAGAACGAGGGTTCTATTTTATATTTTAAACCACATTTTGAGCATTTATCATGCATTTTAAAAATCTGTGTTATTTTATATGGATTTTTTTCAACATACATACTTTCACCGTGGCAGACTGGGCACGTCCCGAAAAGCATACTATTGAGCTTTGAACCTTTGAACATTCTTTTGGCTTAATTAGTTTAACAATGCAAATATACCAATATTTGCACAAAATTTCGTCACTGATGTTACATATAAATAAGCTTTCTGTTTCTTTCGGAGGAACCTATTTGTTTAAAGAAATTAGTTTTAAGCTAAGTGCTGGGGATCGCCTCGGTTTGATTGGTAAAAATGGAGCTGGTAAATCTACATTACTCAAAATATTGTCAGGTGAAACAGATATTGCAGAAGGCGAAATTGCCAAAGAAAAAAGCATTCGATTAGGTTTTTTAAAGCAAGACATTGATTTTGTAGAGGGAAGAACGGTTTTAGAAGAAGCTTATCAGGCTTTTGAAGAATTAAAATCAATTGAGAAAAAACTTGATTATATCAATACGCAGCTTGCTGAACGTACTGACTATGAGAGTGATTCTTATCATCAATTAATGGTTGATTTAAATGATTATCAACATCAATTTGAAATCTTAGGAGGTTATAACTATCAGGGTGAAACGGAACGAATTTTAAAAGGATTAGGTTTTAAGGAGTCTGATTTTAATCAGTTGACTGATACCTTTTCTGGTGGTTGGCGAATGCGTATTGAGCTAGCTAAACTTTTATTACAAAGCAATGATATTCTTTTGCTGGATGAGCCAACAAACCATCTTGATATTGAAAGTATCATTTGGCTTGAAGGTTTTTTAAAGAGTTTTTCAGGTTGCGTTGTTATTGTTTCTCACGACACCAAATTTTTGGATAATGTAACTAATAGAACAATTGAAATCTCTCTTGGCCGCATTTATGATTATAATAAGCCTTATTCTGAGTTTAAAGGTTTACGACATGAAATTCGAGAACAACAATTAGCTGCTCAAAAGAATCAGCAAAGAGAAATAAAACAAACAGAGAAATTAATAGACAAATTTAGAGCAAAGGCTAATAAAGCTTCAATGGCTCAATCACTGATTAAAAAACTTGAGAAAACAGATGTTATCGAGGTTGATGATGAAGACAACTCTGTTATGAACGTTAATTTTAGCATTTCAAAAAATCCTGGTAAAATAATTTTTGAAGCTGAAAATCTCAAGAAATCTTTTGGTGATGATTTAGTATTTAAAGATTTATCCTTCATACTAGAAAGGAATTCTAAGATTGCTTTTGTTGGACAAAATGGTCAAGGAAAATCTACACTTGCCAAAATATTAGTGAATGAACATTCTCATGAAGGTCAGCTTAAAGTTGGGCACAACGTTGAGGTTGGATATTTTGCCCAAAATCAAGCGGAATATTTAGATCCTAATATCACAGTTTATGATACAATGATTGATGCTGCGAATAATAATAATCGTAGTAAAGTTCGTGATATTCTTGGTGCTTTTCTTTTTAGAGGAGATGATGTAGATAAGTATGTGAAAGTTCTATCTGGAGGAGAAAGAAATAGACTTGCGTTGGCTAAAATGATTTTGACGCCTTTTAATGTTTTGATCATGGATGAGCCAACAAACCATTTGGATATACAATCTAAGAATGTCTTAAAAAGTGCTTTAGAAAACTTTGAAGGAACACTCATTCTGGTTTCTCACGATCGTGATTTTCTACAAGGTTTGGCTTCAACAGTTTATGAGTTTAAAGACAATAGAGTTAAGGAATTTCTCGGTGACATTAATGCCTATTTAGAACATCGTGAACTCGAATCGATGAGAGATGTCGAAAAGAAAACAGTAATTCAAGAAAGTGCAAAAGGATCAGAAGAAACTGAAACAAATTCTAAAGATGACTACAAGCTTCAAAAAAAGAAAAAAACTTTGTCTAATAAACTAAGTAATAAAGAAGCTGAAATAAATAGGTTGGAACGAGAAATTGAAGAGGATGACCAGAAACTAGCTGCTGATTATGATAAAACAGCAGCGATTCCTGATTTTTTTAAAAATTATGAATCAAAGAAAACGAAAATAAATAAGCTGATGGAAGAATGGGAGTCTTTACAAATTGAGCTTGAAAATATTTAAACCATGATAGAGCATTTTTTTCAATGTCCATATTGTTGGCAGAATATTTCCATGCTATTAGAACCTGGCATTACTCAAAGCTATATTGAAGATTGCGAGGTCTGTTGTCAACCTATTCGTATCAAAGTTGAATTTGATAACGGTCAACTTATTAATTTCAGTTCTGATTCTATAGAGCAGTAATTATCTTTTAAATAAACTAGATATTAGTGATAATACAAATAGCACTATAAAGATATAAAAGATAATTTTTGCAATCTCAGCTGCACCAGCTGCAACGCCTCCAAAGCCTAAAACGGCTGCAATCAAAGCGATAATTAAAAAAGTTACAATCCAACGTATCATAATTAATGTTTTTAGGGGTTAAATTTAATTTAGTTGTAATCTAATACCAAATTAAGTTAATTATTTATTTTTTAAAGCTTTAATTAACAAAGATTAAACAATATCTACTAAATTGAATAATCAGATATTGTTGAGACCTAATTTTTTTATAAAAAAATAAAATTTAATTTGTTTAATCTAAAAATAGATCATATATTTGCACCACGAAATCGCGGGATAGAGCAGCAGGTAGCTCGTCGGGCTCATAACCCGAAGGTCACTGGTTCGAGTCCAGTTCCCGCTACTAGATTTGATAAGGCTTCACAGAAATGTGGAGCCTTTTTTTATGGCGCAGGTACAACATAGGTACAACATTTTGCTTTTTTTCTACGATGGATTCGATTTGATTAGGAATGATATCATTTTCGGTCATAAATTATTTTAAAAGTTATATTAACGTAAAATCTCTTGTTTTTTCAATTGGTCTTGCTTGAAAAAATTCAAATCTCTCTTTAATTGATGATTTCCATAGCCCTTTAATTTATAGACTATTTTGCGACAACAATTTTTATATTTATGTCCACCGCATAGAGGGCATTCTTTATTTGGTTGATACTTTACACCGTACGTAGCTGTTTCGAGCAAGGCAATTATATTGTCGACATTATCTAAGCCATACTCTTCACGATAATACTGTACTATACCAGAAAAATGATGTTCATATTCACCATTTGCATAATCGCCTGTGGATTCCTTAAAATGGTAATTAGCGAAAAATGGATAGATGACTTCTCTGTAAAATTCTTGAAAATTTATTCCTCGTTTTTTTCTTCTTAAAAGTTTATGAGGTATATCCAAGCAGCACACACCATCTTTTGATATATGAAAATCCCAGTCTCGATTGATAATATTGGTTTTTTCGACAACTATGGGTATGGTGTATGGATATTCAGATTCATTTATTAAAATGAGTATTTCAAACTGACCCCAAAATTTATTCCTATTATCAACAATACTTAATATACCTTCAAGAGCTAGAAAGCCAGATTTTGGGCTATCAACATTTTCGTAAGAAAAGTATTTGTTTAGAAAGTTATCAATGTCGTGATTTAAGTTTTTTTTATTCATAGCTGAAGAACGGTTTGCTTTTTGACGCGATAGGGTATAAATCACGACTATTTCTATTTGGGTCTGGTAATGCGCTTATGGTTAATACCAAAACACCCTTATCGTTTTGAACAGCTAAGTTATTATCTACTAGGTAGCGTTCCCAATCAAAATTATATTGATGGTATTTTCTTCCATCTTCGTAGTCGTGAATTTCTTTGCTACGTTGTTCAAAATATTTATCTTTTCTAACTTGGGTGGTTATGTTATGACCTACAACTATTCCGCTGTTTGTAGCATTGCTTTGCATTTTAGGGGCAAGGCTTGTATGAAGACTACAGGTTGTAACTTCACCAGATGAACCAATACCAGAATAAAACCAATCTACTTGTTTTGAATGACCCAAATCTAGTCCAGCTCTTGTGTGAATATTTTGAATACCATTTTCTTCAAAAAAGTCTTTAAGATCGTTTTTAACGAAATAGGATATCATTGAAAAGGATTTTAAAGCATCTTCAACTGCTTTTAGTTTTTCAATATTTTTCCCACCAAAATAGACCATTAATCCATCGCCTTGAATACGGTGCACGTAACCACCACAGAGGTTAACTGCAAAGATTGAAGCTCGAATGATACTTTCAGTAATCAATCTTACCGTGCCTTTTGTGAAATTATTAAAAAGCTTTGTGCTTTTCTTTACATCTATGAATCCTGATATTATCCAATGTTCTTCAACTAAGTCCGTACCCTTTAGGTGTGCAAAATCAGGATGATTTCCTAACGGTCGATAATCCAAAGTATCAGGTACACCCATTCCTTTTGTAAATAATTTCATTTTAGAAGACAGCTCTCTACCAGGAAGCTCGTTTCTTAAGGATTTAAGAAACTCACGGTTACTTTCTAGCGCAGACTCACTAAGTCCAAGGATTCTGTTTAATTTTGTAGGGTCGTTTTCGACTGCCTTTTTAATTACATTTTTGTAGTTTTCAAATAAGTTCATTTTATGAGGTTATTTTAATTAATATGAAGGTTAAGGGTGCTAATAGCACAAATTGTATAATTAGTAGGCGACAAGCCCATTTAAGTTTGCTGAATTTTGATTTTAGGCCTTTTGAAAGGACATAAACCTGATTTCTTAAATCTTTTATATTGCCTTTTTTGGTTTGGTTTTTTGATTGCTCAAAAAATTCCTTAGGCTCTTTTTGTCCAATGCTAGCGAAATAATACAATGATTCAATATCAGACTTTGGCGAAAAGTAGGGCATACTTGCTAATGCCAGTAAAACAAGGCTAACAACACCAAGAGCTATAATAGCTGCTAAAAAAACCAGTAACCAACTTTCTTTGTCGATAAGTTTTTGTATCTGAGTTAAGAGTGTTATTGTACCACCGGTAATAAATGTATTGATGGCGATATATACCGCTGTTTTATTATTTATGCTATCGTAATAATGGTCTAGGCGACTGACCGTATATTCTAATCTTTCTTTTTCCATAGTGTTCAATTTATTAACTAGGCTGATTCCAAAGAGCCAGCCTATTTGATTACTTGATAGCCTTTGCAATAGCCGATATAGCTGCCACAAATGTTACCACAGTAAGAATTGTGGAAATAACTTTAGCGTTATCCCCATTTAAATGCAGACAAGTATCTTTTTCGCAAAGACTCAACTTGTCATTCTGAAATAAATAATTCATATTCAAAAAATTAAATTAGCCCAAATTCTCAGCAGTTGGGTTTCGCTGAAGTGCTACTTACTTTTATCGGTAACACCTTTAAATTTTCCACCGCTGGTCTTTACATCCATAAATCTTCCAGAATCGGAATCTCTTTTTACGTAAAGCCCAATTTTAGGGTTTTTGACCTGTGTTCTGCTTTTTACTGCACCGTGTCTGTGGTTATCACCAGTTATACCATTTGTTGCCATTTGTATTGTTTTATAGTTGCTTCACTTTTATATGCTTTTAATTTTATTTTTTTTACCATCGTTTGGTAAATTTTTACGATATTGAAGCATATACTTAATGAATGAGGGTAGCTACAACTTCAGAAATAATAGAAAAGCTTAACGCAATCGATATAAAGAGCCTCTTAAACAGGATGGAACTTTATACTCGTGATCGCTTTTATGACAAGACTGATAGAAACAAAAAAGGCTTTCAGTTCCAAGACTTTTGTCAACAAACATTAACTAAAGCCTGTGACGGTACACGCAAATGGAAACCAGATAATTGCTCTTTTGAAAAATTTATATTTTGGGCTTTACAGAGCGATTTAGATAGTTTTTTTAAACAATTAAAAAGAAAAGGCGATGATTCTGATGAAAAACCTCAATCAGAATACATAATCAATATTCCAAATTATTCCGATGAAGAACCTACTGAAGACTACAATTACGAAAAGATTGATGATGTAGTGAAATTACAGCAATGGATAAAACAGTTGGAAGACCAAGGGGCGGACATAGAGGAAATAGAAATGTTCGAGTGTTTGGCGAATGGAATTGACAAACCAAAAGATATAGCGGATTTACTCGATAAACCAATCGATGTGATTTATACAATATCTAGAAGATTAAGAAGAAAAAAAATCAAATTCAACGAGAAGTGGACAAGCTTAAAAAAACAGTAAAAGAAAGTCTTGAGAATTTTAACAAAGCAATTCCTGAGGATTTGGTTAGGAAGCAGCTTGAGATGGAAGGTGTCGATTTGAACGAACAATCTTTATCACAAGATAAATTTATCAAGCAATTGACATTTAGATTAAAGTCAAAGAGTACTGTATTAAAGAATGACAGTATGCTTGATAAAGCATCAAATTATTTTAAAGATGCTTTAACCAAAGGACTAGATAAGCCTATTGCGTATATGAACAATTTAATACAAACAAATCAATTACAAACACAATTCAGTAGATTGGAAAAAATGTCTGAAGAACAAATTAAAGACATTATTAAAGACCAAAACCTGATTGAAATAATAGAAATGCTTGAGAAAGAATCAAAAGGGCAGTAACAAGGCCAAAGAAATATTACAACAAATCGGATTTGATGAAGTCACAGAGCTTTCTATGAAAGATTTATTGGCTGGTTTTGATGTTATCTATATAGAGGAAGAATTAAATGGCTCAGATGGTGTCATCATTAGAGGTAAGTCAAAAACAATCATTAAGGTAGATACTAATATTTTTACTCTTCAGCGCAAACGGTTTGTTGCTGCGCACGAATTAGGACACTTCTTTCTTCACGATAAATTGGAATTTCATTTGGACGATGAGAAAACTCTAAGCTGGAATAGATTAGAAGAAGTTCACAAAAGAGGTATTCAAGAAATTGAAGCAAACGATTTTGCAGGCGAGCTTTTAATGCCCGAACAAGTTTTTAGAGACTTCGTTTCAAGAAAGCCATTTGGTCCAGATTTAATTAAAGAGTTAAGTGAGCGTTTCAATACCAGCTTAACTTCTGTGATATTTAGAATGTTAAGTTTGGAAATTGCACCTTTTTTCGTTGTCTTTATGGCCGACGGTGTTGTACGCTATTGGCGAAAAACGGAAGATTTTAAATGTTATACAAACGATATTACTAAAATTCCGCCACCAGAGTTTTCAGTTGCAAAAGAGTATATAGATTCAAATTATGAGTTTATCTATGAAGGCGCTGAGAAAACTCAATCCATTGAAAAGTCGACTTGGTTTAAATTAAATGACTGGGAAAAAGATATTGAGTTCAATGAATATTGCTTACCTACGAAAAAATACAAAACACTTATAAGTGTTATTTGGGAAGCGTAGATTTTAAGTTTTTAAAATCATTCAATCTAATATTTTTTCAAAAAATTAAGGGATATTGTCTGCAACAGAATCCCTAATTTATTTCTAAATACTGAAGACTATTTGGGAATTGATAATAGAGTTATCTAAAAGGGGAGTTTATTATCATGCAATATAACCGCAATTTAAATTCGTAAAATGCTTCTATCAAAAGACTACGGCATAAAGCTATCTCACCTTCAATCGCTTATTTATTCCGTTTTCTTTTGAGCTGAGATTTTAGCTTCCGTTTGGTTACTGCTCAGACATTGTTTAACTAAAATTTTAGCATTATGAAACAAGTATCATCTCAACATTGCCCTTTAAGAATCAGAAGAGCATTATCGAATAGGCAGTGAAAATTATACTACTGAAAGTGCAGAAAGTCACTTAGCCTACTACAGAGATAAGCATCCAGATAACTATCGAACACTATTAGAATATTATTCAAACCAAATCTAGTAATTATGGAAAATTTTAATTTAGTACAACTTGATTTTAGGTTTGAGTATGAACCTATATATGTACAAAAGAAAACACCGAAATCGAATAAGAAGCAAAGAAATGATTTCGTTTTCAACTTTAAGGATTGTCTTACAAGTCCTATTATTGTTTTTAAGTCTGCTTGGCAAGATATAATTCCAGAAGATATGCTTAAAAACATAAAACCGTCACGACTATTATATGCTGTGCAACAAGAAGAAATGGCATCGCTTACCGAGGCTTTGGTATATATAATGCCCAGAACTTATGAAGCACCAATGCCTACCGAATGGGTAAATATCTATACCTGGTTAGGTCTTCAATATGCCATTCGGTTCAAGAATAATGACCAACTGAACGAAATGACTGAAATCGCATCAAGCAAACTTTCAGAATATGAAATGGGACTTTTGAATAATTTAAGAAGATGGATTTATGATAAAAAAAGAAAGGCTTTATAAGATAGGTTGAAAAGTGCAGAAAAATCAGAGATGAAGATATTGTCTTATAATCAGAAAGTACTTTTTGAAGAGTAAGTTAGCTACTCACAATAGAAATTTAGACTTTTATAATATAAGATTTTCATAACCCACTCAGCACATTTCCCTACATTTCGCGAAAAGCCACATTCCGAGTAAAGAGCTTCACTACACAGGTCTTGGACACAACTTCAAAGCTTCCGATTTCCATTCCACTTGACCGTTCATTCCCGAGAAAAATCGGGAGGCAACCAAACTCCATTACAATCTCCAGCTTCGAAGTTAAGTCCGCTTAAAATTCTACTTCATGACAATAATTCGTTTTCATAAACCACTCACCACTCACCGCTCACGAATAACCGATTTAGTCCTGAGTAAAAAAAGTCATGTATCTAACAGTCTTGTCTCTTAAAGTCTAGAATATTAGGTCATTCAAAATTATTTAAAGTCTATTCCCTCACAACTTTCATATAAGATTGTTTTCCATTCGTATCTGTTAGGGATAAAATGTACAATCCAGGTTGTAGTTTAGATAAATTTACGTGCTTATGTTTTAAGTTACCAGATTGTAATACTTTCCCTTGCAAGTCATAAACTTTATAGGCAGTTAGTTCATCTTCATAGATGATATTGACAATGCCAGAGGTCGGGTTAGGGTGTATTTTTAGTTTTGTTTTGTTGAAATCTTCTGATGAGGCCGTTTCAGAGCAATTTCCAGTGCCGTATTGCGCGATAAAGAAATCACTATCCCCACCTAGTTTATTAAGTGTTTCAACAGAGTGATTACTAAAAAGGCTACCACCAAAATAGCCACCGCCAATAATATTGCCGTAGCTATCGAGAGCAATAGACATAAAAGCATCGTGGTAGCTWGAGGTTTGAGGCATGCTAATCACATTTTCAACATCACCAGTTGCGGCATCAAAATGKATGATGCTGGGGTCAGGGACAAGTCCCTGAAGTTCAGGACCAGGRACATYAACCCCACCCCAAGTATTACCTAAGATGCCTAAGCCTAAGTACACATCATCACCGTCAATAGCAATGCTTCGACCAGGGAAACGAGAATACTCAATGGCATTGGTACCCCAAATTAAGTTCCCATCACTATCAAGCTTAACAAGAAAAGGACCTTTAGGTTCTTCCATGGATGCAGTCATAAACTCAAAACCAGCAAAGCTATCAGGCGTAAACTCAAGATTAGAATCAAGCAGACCGTCGCCCGTATATTGACCTGTAAAATAAATATCACCATTGGAGTCAAGTTCTATATCTCCAATTGAATATGAATAAGGAAACTGATTTTCGTGATACCAAATCACATTGCCTTGCTCATTTAGGGCAGCTAAATAAAAAGCTTTTTCTGTCCCAGAAGCCACACCATAGCCATCAATACTGATTTCATCTGATGGATTACGTTTCGTATCCGCAATATAATAGCGATTTAAGTTGGCATCATAGACCATTTGATGATCATAAAAATTATAAGTTTGCATGTCAATGGTGAAAAAACGATCAAGGTTGCCATCAGCATCATAAACCACCATCGTTGACTGAATTTCACCATCGGCAACTATTAATTGGCCGTTTAAATGTGTGCCTTCAGTAAACCGAATTAAATGATGTGTTGTACCATCAGCTTCTACAGTTGATCGATCTATTAACCCACCAAATAAACCACTCAAAGCCCCTTCAGGTTCTCTTAACCATTGATAATTGCCGTCTTGATCATATTTAATAATAAACATGTTTTTAAGCATTTCGCCAGCTTGAGAGTTGGCAGGACCYTTAATGCTATCTGTATCAAAATGAGGAGGGGGGGGAGTATTTATACTATTTCTAACATGTCCGCTGMGATATATATTGTTATTGTTATCAATACCTATAGAACTGGCAGAATCGTCAATGCCCCCTCCAATCATTTTATCCCAACGTAAGTTGCCTTCACAATCTGTTGAAAACACATAAATATCTTTTTGATTACCATTAGCACTGTAAGCAGTCAGAGGCATCCCGTCATAATCTGTTTGACTAGAGCCTACTTCGGCTAAAAAGTAATAATTATTATCATTATCCACCACCACTTCCAAGATCCGTTCCATGCCATTGCCATAAATATCAATTCCAGTTGATAATGCTGTGATACCACCCCCGCGTTTGGCCCATTGCCAATCTGGTGTGTCTTCTTGAGCGTGTATGTTTAAACTAGAAAGCAAAACCAAGGCGATGCAATAAAGTTGTAATTGTAATTTCATGTTCATATAATTTTAGAATAAATGAATGAAAATAAGCACATTGTGATACAATGTGCTTATTTAAAAATTATTTTTTGATTAAAATCTTTTGTGCAATATTTTTGCCTTGATAGCTAAAAACTAGCACATATTGTCCCATCGATAAGTGTGTGAAATCAAAACGCTCCACACCTGTTGCCGTCTTCAAGTTACGTTCTGTTTGCAAATGGCCACTGATGTTATAAAGCTGTAGCCTTGCACCCTTAAATTCAGTTGCATCTAGCCCTTCAAAGCTGTAGGTAATCTCTGTAAAACTCGTCACAGGGTTTGGGGAGGCAACTATATTCACAGTCACCGGTGGTCCTGTAATACTTGGGTAATCAATATGTAATTCATCTTGACAAATAATACGGCCATGCGTTCTCATATCAATCTCAATAATATCTACACCTCCCATAAAGCCAGTATCTGGAATAAAAATCAATGGATTGGAATTATTAAAATCATAAGTGCTGTTAGCTGGTATGCTAATATAACTTGGGATATAAGTTCCGTTATCCGAATTTAAACTAAGGCTAACTGGGTAATTGTTAGGGTTAGGTACACTTCCAGTCACTTGATAATTCATATATGGATCGTCTGTAACAGTCTCAACACTATTGATGCTAGGTTCTAATCTGCAATATCTATCACATTCACGTCCGTAATTAATGATAAGTGGGTCAGCAGTAAATTCGCAAAGCTCATTGTATAAGTATAAATTAAGACTACCATTTATGTTTTCAATGATATAATCAGAAACTTGTCCACCTCCAGTTGCAATCTGACCATTTAAGTTCCATCCATATTTGTAAAACTCTGGGATTGGCCCTATAATATAAGGGTTGATTTTGTTTTTACTAGGGCAATATTCAAAACAACCGTCAGGAAAAATCCACATATATTCTTCAGGGGATTTAGGGATATTTACTGTAGCACTTGCTTCACATGCATATGCATTAGGTTGGAAGTTAACACGGAATGGCCCTCCATGGTCAACAATAATCTCATCACCTTGTTCGCCATTACTCCAAGTTAATAAACCTGAGTTTGAAGTAATACCTGTCGCAAAAACACGAATACGATAAGGTTCACAACTTAACAATTCATAGTCAACACCTATGCTTGTTGGAGAAAAGACTTTGGTCGTAAATATTTCACTGTCAATACATCCTGTATTAAGATCCCTATATTCGACTAAGTAACTATGGTTTCCGGGTTGAGATGGCGTATCAGTAAACATAACATCAGGACCAGTTGTCCATGGTTGAATCAGCGTATTGCCATTATTCTCAATCAAATAGACACGGTATTCGGCATTGTCTGGCGACAAATGGCCTGTCAAATTTAAACTCTCACCTACACAGGTATACTGCGTAATCTCAGCATTGAGGGATGGTGGTAAAGCTTCATTGATATAAATACCATCAGTTGCTTGATATGCGCAGCCATTGGCATCATATAACCAGACAGTATAAAGACCAGGCTGATCAACAGTGATGCTAGAAGAACTTACGCCTTGTATCTGAGTTCCTTCGAGAAACCAGGCATAGCTGATAGGTGTATCACTTTGTATGTTGGCCTCGTATGATAATTCTAAATAACTGCCTTGGCATAATGTGTTTGAAGCTGATGAGGATATAATTTTCCCACTAAATGTAGGCTCAAACACCTCTATTCCTGTAATAGTCTTGCTATCACTACAGCCATATTTAGATTCAACAATTAGGGTGACAATTCCATTATCATCCAAATTAAAGTTAGGTGTTATCTGTGTCAAAAGATTCGTTTTGCCTTGATACATCCAAGTATAGCTAAAGTTATCTTCATCTATATAATCAGGTGATAAAATCACAGACTCATCAGAACAATAAGCCATTGGATTAATGCTAAAACTTGCATCTGGCAGTTGTAAGTTAACATTCTTCGTTATTTCACAAGAAGGATAACCAGGCTGTTGTATGCTTAAAGTCAAGTCATAATTTCCAGGCGGTACAGCAGTAGCTAAAGCTTCATTAGCGTTACCACTGTTGGTGACAGGTGTGATGATGGCATTGGTCGCTGTATTGACAATTTCATAGGTGGGGTTAATGTTAGTAAAGTTCCCTAAGAATGGAGAATCATTATACATGCTAATGTCAAAAGCACTGCCTGTACACTCAATCTCAAAGTTTAGTTCTGCTTGGTAACCGACCTCAACTTCTACATGTCTTATATAAGAACAGTCATTATACTTTACTTCATATGCAAAGCTATAAATTCCAGGTTTACTTGCTGCGTATGTATGCAGAACATCGCTTGTACCGTCAATTAAAGAGGCATTATTATGAGTAAATTGGCTAAACTTTTTAAAAGTAACTTCGTCAGGAGTTCCTGTATAACTTCCATTAAGTTGAATTACACCACAACTGTCCCATTGAGCTGTCACATAAACAATCTCATTACCATTACATAATGGAGGTTGTGCACATTCTTGATAAATGTATTTAGATTTTGACTTAATGACACAATCATTTTGACCTGTCACTTCAACATAATATGAACCAAAACCTGCATTACTCATGCTTCCCAAGTTTAAAACAGGGCTATTTGCACCTGTAATAGGATTATTGTTATAATACCATTGAAAAGTTGATCCATTTTGGGTATTAGCTGTAAATATGGTATTGATCTCATTAACTTCACAAAAAGTATCCCCATTTTGTGATGAAATCTCAACAATTGGTGCGGGGAAAACTGTAATATTTCCAGTTACTATAGCAGTATTGCAACTCTCATTAATAATTTGGACTTCGTATCCTACAGAAATATTATTGTCAACATTATCAATTTCAACATTATAAAAAGTATATGAAGTTGGAGAGTTTTGAACACCTCCTGTAATGATCTGTTCTTGCCCTTGGCCATTATTGAAGCTTAATATCATATCAGTGTTAGGGTCATTAACAATCATAGGGATATTACTGGTGATATTGATATTAAAAGCTTCTTCTGCACAAATATCATTAGGCATTTGAGCTGTTATGATTGGAGATCCTGTTAAATTAAAATCAAAAGTATCAATAACTTCCATTTTTCCACAAACATTGGCTTCAACACTGATTGTCCCATTGTAAATTCCGTTGGTCACTTCATTAAATAATATAGTCGGATTAGCTGTGCCTTGTCCTGTAGATACAGCTCCTAGTTCCGCTGGGCTAATCGTCCATTTGTAGGTGTCAGTATCCGCATAAGCTATACTGAAATCAGATAAGCTACTGGTGCAAAACTCTTGAGGTTCACTTGAGTTGTGTGTCAGACTTACGATTTCGTCTGTAACTTCAAATTTTTGAATAGGCTTCACAACAGTATTTGAGACGCATTCGGTAAGGCCAGGATTAACTAATCGGACACTGACTTCATAATTTGTGTTGCTGTCATCAAAGACAACCGAGACTGTCTCGCCATTACTTGGGCCTTGAAAAACGCCATTATTAACCTGCCATTCGATATCAAAACCATTAGTATTACCTGTAAAGGTATAGGTATTAGATTCTCCTGGGCAAATTATGTCAGGTCCTGAAATTTCTATATGTTCAACAGATGGTATTTCATAAACTTCAACATAGCTTACATCACTACAAAAGCTAGGCGCTTCAGCTGTAATTTTATAACGTCCAGGTTCAGCAAATAAATAATCAAGAGAGCTACCAGCTCCTGTGTGAATTTGATTACCATTCTGGCTGATTGTCCAATTTGTATTGGCTGCCGTATTAATTGTTGAAAAACTAACTTGATCACCTTCACAAATGCTTGAAACATGGTTGTCAATTTCTAAATTCTCAAAAACATGAATTTTATATTCTGCTTGTCCGCCACAACCAAGTAAAGTATTGGTATAGTTAGCTCTAAGCGTATAAACACCTTCAGGCAGTCCTTGTGAATCCACAGCTATTTCATTGCGCTGATCGACTAATATGGTTGCATCAGGATATATTGTTCCAGAGCTATCAAAGAGATCCCATTCAAAATCTGTTGTTGGCCATTGAGGCATGCTATATCTGGATTGTTCACCTTTGCAGAGTTCCTTTTCACCTCCTTGAATTGTCCCTTTTGTTGTAACAACAGGCACTCGAACAGCCAAAATATTATTACATTTAATATCACAACTAATTTGATCAAAGTATAAATAACCAAAGCCATCCTCACCAACATTGTTCCATAAAACATCTACCCAATCTTCGCCTTGTTCTACTATTTCACCGCCTTCAACAAACCATTTGTAGTTTTCACACTTTATTTGATCAATACCTGCATAAGGATTAATGTCTAAAGTATAAGTTTCTGTAGCGCCTTCACAAGTAACTGTGGGACAACTGATTTCAAAAGAAGGTTCAGTAACCATAATTTGAGTTGTGTAAGTATCGCTGCATCCACACTCATCATAAACTGTTAAATCAACTCTATACTCTCCTGGCTGTTTGTAACTGTGAACTGGGTTTTCTTCACTTGAATAATTATTATCACCAAAACTCCAAACGCTATGTACAATTTGTGATCCGTCTGTAGTGTATGATAGATTGTCAAAATAAATATCTGTTTGGCTACAATAGAATCCAGATTGTCTGCCATTAGCAGTTTCAAAACTAGCTACAGGTTTAGGTTTGACATTGACACATAAGCTGTTATAAATAACTTCACCGTTGGTCATGGTTATTTTCACTGTAACTTCACCATTAGTCATGGCTGTAGGCCAATCTATTGACGCTTCTGTTTCATCACTTGATACTGAAGAGATAACACCTCCATCACTTTCCCAATCAATTCTAGCCACATCTTGTTGCTGTTCATTAAAAAGTAATTTAAAATTGATTGTACTATTTTCACATGCAATGATGCAATCACCATCGTCAAGATCTTCTAGAGGTTTTTCTTTACGATCCTCATCATCGTAAGTTAAGCATCCTACCTCAGAATCCCACTGAAGTGTAAAACCAGATTGAGCAAAAGTGCCTTGAGCAAAGCAAATACTCATCACAAACATTAGCAACATGCTAACATTTGAATATATTGTAATTTTGTTCATGATTATATTAATTTAATTAAAAATTTATTAAAATTAATAAAAAACAACAATTAAATAACCTAATTATGTTAATTATTTTAACGATATGTATTTAGATAATGCTTTTTAATTATTTTAAAATAGCTCTATCTAGCATTAAACCTAATGGTTGGGTGTTGTTAAAGAAAAGGATCAAAAATGAAATAGTGTATAATTGTAACCGGTAAGTTGTCTATTCAGTATTTCATTATTTTTTTAATTGTTGATAGCTCAGTTAAATCACTTTTAAAATATATTTTACCGATAGCCTTGAGAATAGCTACAATATCATTCAGCACATTTCCCTACATTTCGCGAAAAGCTTCATTCCGGTAAAAGCGCTTCATTAAAAAAAGTCTTGGGCACAATTTCAAAGCTTCCGATTTCCATTGCGCTGAACCTGCCAGAAAATGTCAGAATCGCTTCATTTCAATCTACACCTTTAAAGTTAAGTCCGCTTAACATCCTGCTAAACGAGAGTAATCTGTTTCCATAACCCACTCAGCATATTTCCCTTCATTCCGCGAAAAGCTTCATTCTGGTAAAAGCGCTTCATTAAAAAAAGTCTTGGACACAACTCCAAAGCTTCCGATTTCCATTCCACTTGAACGCTCATTCCCAAGAAAAATCGGTAAACGGCCAAACTCCTTTACAATCTCCTGCTTCGAAGTTAAGTCCGCTTAAAATTCTACTTCATGACAATAATTTGTTTTCATAACCCACTCAGCACATTGCCACTTCATTTCGCTAAAAGCTGCATTTAGGGAAAAGAGCTTCGCTACAAAAATCTTGAACATAGCCTATTTTGAATCCTTCATTTCGCTTGCCCGATCCGTTGCACTGGCTCGGGACGCTGCATTAGGTCACAAAAGAAGCTACGTTCGCTTTTCATCGGAAAGTCATCACTTCGGTTTTCTTAACAGAATTTTCGGCAAGGTCTTCTTGAGCCCTTCCTCAAAAATACTTAAAAACCGAACCGCTGCCTTGCACATTTTAAGGGGTTTATAATGGAGAGAGCTTTACTGTTTTTCGGGACAACGAAAAACAAGCATGCCATAACCAATTCTACATTAAATCCAGTCACTCATTTCGCTTGACTTCCCGTACGCTCAAACTTAACTGGCTTTAAAAGAATTGCTAATGCCCTTATGGAACTTGTCAAGACTATACAAGTTTTAGTGAAAAATAAGGTTTCTACTTCCTTGAAATCCCTTTAAAAAACGGATTTACTTCGTAGCAGACACTCCTGATTTTACGCTAAAAGTCTTGACAAAACCCACTCTATCCATTGTGCGATGCACAGAAGAAAAGAACAAACACTCCTTAAAATTTAATCTGTTTTAGATCAAGAGGGGGAAATATAAACCAGTCTGTAACAAAACAGACATTAAAATCTTTTATTATGAGTGCTTTAAAAAATCACGTACAGTTAATTGGAAACGTTGGACAAGAGCCAACAATTACGAACCTTGAAAGCGGTAAAAAAGTAGCCCGTTTTTCTCTCGCAACGAATGAGTATTACAAGGACAAAGAAGGAAACAAGCAAACTGACACAAACTGGCATACCATAGTTGCTTGGGGTAAGACTGCTGACATTGTGGAGAAGTATGTCGTAAAAGGTAAAGAAGTTGGCGTATCGGGGAAATTAAAATCTCGAAGTTATACGACAGATGCTAATGAACAACGCTATGTTACCGAAGTTGTAGCCGATGAAATCCTATTGCTTAGAAGCAAAGATGACAAGTAAATTTTAAGATGAAAGAGGGCGTAACTGTCAAAAATTCGTCCTCTTTTTATTAATCGCATTAAAAAAAACAATGAAATCGAAGATTTACGATTTCTATTAAAACAATAAGTTATGAGTAAAATTCAAGTTAACGAAATTAAAAAACGGTTGCAGTATTTTACAGGAACAGAAATGTTCTATCAAATTCCGCTGCTTAAAACACGATTTACCGATGGACTAAAATACCTCTCAGAGGTAGCCGAATGTTTCTGGCTCATCACCGACACGTCCGTGACTGCAAAAAGCCTGATGAATCGCAGTGAATTTATTACGATAGATTTTAAAAAGCTGTCTGAAGATAAACAAAAATTAACAGGTTATGCAGCTGAAATTATTTATACGGATGGCAATGATAATATTTTGGAAAAACACGGCTACCGAGCTACTGATTTTCCACTTGAGCAATTGCGGTTGTTTTTTGTCAATGATACGCTGATGTTACCAAGCGAATATTAAGCTTTAGAAGTTGCGATATATCTTAACTTTGTTATTAAAATGACACCTCTAAATATTAGGGGTGTTTTTACATAGCACATTAATCTTGTATCAAAAAAAAAGTGTATCTTTACTTTGCTGATATTCAGTTATATGAATTTGCATAGCTATCTATTTTGACTTTCGCTGATAGCTATATCTATCTATTTTTACATATCGGAATTTAAATGATTCCGTATAAGGCAATCAGCTTTTCAGCTTGATTGTATGAAATTTTTTGTCCGCTGTGCGGACGAAAATGGAATAGCAAGAGGATAACACGCTTTGCGATGTTAGGTTTTCCATTTTCGACTTAATTGTTTGGTTTATAGTGACTTAAGATTTAATAAGTTTTTGAAATTTCTACAATTTGCGTCAAATAGCTTTGGATTGTCTGTAAACAGGGATGGATTTACGTCAAAACTTAAAAAAGCGAAAGAAAATGGACTCATTCATCACTATCCGATTTAAACGAAAAACTGCTAAACGGTTTCAAGATTTTTCTAAAACACACTTCAAGACGCATACTGAAGCGATGGAAAATATTCTTGATTTTTTCTTCTATAATGAGATTTCTCCAAAAGAAAAATTAGGACCAACAGGACGAACTATCGAAGCCAAGCTGCTCAAAAGAATCAACGCGGTGATTGCTATCATGCGCGATGTTGAAAAGACACAAACCAAACCTACAATGGCAATGATTCAATCATTATTTGAAGCAGAAGAATTGCCACAAAAACCACTCATTTTAGAGAAAAAAGTGAATCAGGAAAAGGAAAAAGTACGTTTTAAAGAGAAGTGAAATTTAAAGAATGAACTCTAAAGTTTTAATGATGTACATCACAATCACAGCCCAAAAATTAAATGGAAATTACAGCCAAAGTTCAACCGATTTTGTGGGTTATTTAGAAAAAGAGAATGAAGGATTGAAGCATGCTGAAATGGAACACTTTTTTAATCAATATAACGATGAAATTTCTGCTGAAGAAGTCGTCAAAGAAATTGATGGAAACACAGCAAAATTGAAAAAGAAAGAACCTAAATTTTATTCGATCACTGTCAGTCCTTCTAAATATGAGTTGCAGAAATTGAGGAGTAGTAGTCAAGAATTAAAAACTTACACTCGTGAACTGATGAAAGATTATGTTGCCAGCTTTAATCGGGAAATAAACGGACGACCAATCACGATAAATGATATAAAATACTATGCTAAAATTGAGCATCAAAGAACTTTTAAAGGAACGGATTTTCAGATAAAAGAAAATCAACCTTATGCTACAAAAATACTTCAGCTTAAAACTAATATCCGAAATATTCAGGAAGGACGAGCTGAAGGAAATATAAGGAGTTTGAAAAAAGAAATTGCTAAGATGGAACGTCAAGCACCGCACCAGCAGAATGGAAAACGAATTATTCAAGGGATGCAGAAAGGTGGAAGTCAAAGCCACATCCATATCATTGTGAGCAGAAAGGATGCTTCAAATTCGGTCAGCCTTTCTCCAGGAAGTAAACATAAAGTTTCGGAGGTTGAGATGCACGGCAAAAGAGTAAAGCGTGGCTTTAATCGAGATAAATTTTTTGAAAGTGCTGAAAAAACTTTTGATAAAATATTTGGGTACAAGCGCAATTACGTTGAAACTTATAAAGCTAAGAAGACTTTTATTAAGAATCCGAATCTCTATTTTTCTGCTTTGATGAAGCTACCTGCAAACGAAAAGGCTTTGGCTTTTAAAATGATAAGTAAATCAGGCTTACCGATAGTTCCGAACATTCCAGTAAGTCAGGCACAAATTGCACTTCGTGTTTTTAAAAGATTGAAACGTGGAGTAGAAGTGGCCATAAAATCAAGTTCAATCGGAATCTAATATTAGATTATGCAAATAGATAGTTTCATAACAACTCTTATAATTATTGGTTTGACCAGTATCGTTTTTTATGTCATGTTTCGAATAAGCAGATATGCCTTTCTGTTGAATTTCTTACTGCTTTCTGTCTTTGTGTTTTACATTTCAGAAAGTAATGAATTAGCATTGCTAATGCTTTATATATTTTGTCCATTAATGTTAATCAATACAGGATTGTATGTATTTATTCATAAAACTGAAAATGTTCAAAATGGAAATACGAAATACCAAGTTAACTTTTCTACGAGCAAAGGAAATTTTAGATTGGATAACATGAAACGCGGTGCATCAGTTATTGGATCTGCTGGAAGTGGAAAAACCGAAAGTGTGGTGTATGGATTTTTGAAACATTTTAAAAAAGAAGGCTTCTGCGGAATTATCCATGATTATAAAGATTTTGAATTAACTGAAATGGCTTATCCACTTTTTAAGGATAATGATATTCCGTTTAAAATTATCTCTTTCGACAAGATCATTCACAGGGTAAATCCTATAGCGCCACGTTATTTAGAGAATGAGGAAAGCGTAAACGAAGTTTCTCGGGTATTGATTGAGAATTTATTGGAACAACGTGAATCTGGCACAACTGGCACAACAAAATTTTTTAATGATGCAGCTGAAGGTTTAATTGGTGGATTGATCTGGAAACTCAAAACATCCTATCCTCAATATTGTACCTTGCCACACCTAATTGCAGTTTACCAATTCTTGGACACAAAGAGCCTTATTGTGTTTTTAGAATCAAATACAACTTCACGTGCGATGGCAGATGCATTTATTAGCGGAAAAGATTCTGAAAGGCAAACGGCAGGAGTTAAAAGTACCTTGGCCAATGCGCTAAAGCGAATAAGCACCCAACGAATCTTTATGACTTTATCGGCAGATGAAGTTCCGTTGAATATCAATAATGAAGAAAATCCTGCGGTAATTTCAATCGTGAACAATCCAAAATTTGAAACTTCTTATTCGCCAGTTATTGCTACCATTATTCATACAATAACCAAACAAATGAGCGTTCGAAACTCAAAGCCTTCATTTTTGTTGATGGAAGAAGCACCGACTATACGGCTCTTAAATATGCATCGCATTCCAGCAACATTGCGTAGTTATGATATTGCGACTATTTACGTAATGCAAGATAAGATACAGAACGATATGATGTATGGCGATAAGGCTAGTAAAGCTATTTTGAGTAATCTTTCTTATCAGTTTTTCGGGAAGGTCAATGACCCAGATACCGCAAAGTATTACGAACGTTTTTTTGAAATCATAAAAGACCCGACCAAAAGTATCAGTCGTGGTCATAATCTGGATTTTGATACGCGAATCACAACAGGCGAAAAGGAAATTCCAAAGATTAGAGCTGATGTTTTCTTTAGATTAAAGCAAGGCGAATTTATTACCTATGCGGATGGAAAGGATAAAAAGGTTCAGTTTAAGTTGGCTAATATTCAAAGGGAATTACCACAGGAATCTAACCGGTTTACTCAAGCTGATTTGGAAACTAATTTTGAACGGATTTACGAGGAGGCGAAGTCAATATTTGAAAAATAAGTGTATTCATAATGAATTATAGCCATTGAGCCTATGGATAGAAAGTATATGAAAATTGTAAAAACTTTTAAATTTTGTGTAAATTGTACCACTCATTTAAAACTTCGAAATTAATAATGCGAATAGATATTGCAGGGAAAGTTCGTGAAAAGAAATTAGCTAGTAATAAGGCTTTACTACCACTATTTGAAGCTCTTGTCAATTCTATACACGCTATTGAAGAACTTAAGTCCGATAATCCAGGTTTTATTAAAATAGAAGTTGAAAGGTTGCCCCAAGAGAATTTGGGCAGCGATATAAATGATTCTGATTTTGAAAAGAAAAAACCAATTATCGCATTTAAAATAACGGATAATGGTATCGGTTTTAATCCTGACAATTGGGATTCTTTCAATTTAGCTCATTCCAGTTATAAATATAATAAAGGCGGAAAAGGTATTGGTAGAATAACTTGGCTACGAGCTTTCAGTAGTGTCGAAATTGATAGTATTTATCCTCAAAATGGCCATTATAACCGTCGTCAATTTGAATTCAAAATTAGTAAGGATGGTGTGGAAAATCCACGAGATTTTAAAGTCGAAGAACCTAATCCTCAAAGACGAACCTGTGTTTATCTTAAAAATTTGAATGAGCGTTTTCAACAATGGACAAATAGTGACTTGGAAGATATTGCCATTAAGATTATGGAGCATTGCTTTAGTTTTTTTAGGCAGCAAGATTGCCCAAGAATAATCTTGAAGGATAATTATGATGAAATAGTGGTAAATGATTATTTCAAAAACTATACGCGTAATTCTCTTGATAAAAGAAGTGCTAAAATAAAAGGTAAAAAGTTCGACTTTGAAGTGGTTAAAATGTATACCTCTAAGCCCGATAATAAAATTCATTACAGAGCTCATCGCAGGGAAGTAATGAGTGATAAATTAACTGATTTTATTCCTGAATTGAAGCAACCATTGATTGATGATGAAGGTGATAAATTTTCTTTAGCCGTTTACGTTTCAAGTGATTATCTTGATGATAAAGTTAATGAAGAGCGAACAGAGATATCATTTTCAAAAGCAGACGAATTCTTTCCAGATGAAATAGAGAAAACAGAGGTTAGTGAAAAAGCTGTAGCAATTGTTCGAGAAATTTATCAAGAATATATTGAAGCTATAGAACAAGACCGGCTTGAAAATATTAGAAAATTTGTAAGTAGGCATCCACGGTATAGGTATTTGGAGAAGTATAAACTGAACGAATTGAAAAAGATTTCCTCAAATCTTAGCGGTAAAAAATTAGAAATTGAACTATTTAAACTTCAAAATGAACTCGAGAGAGACGTAAAAAAGGAAGCTAATAAAATGCTAAAATCTATAAAAGAAATAGACCATAAAGCAGCCTTTGATAAAACTCATACAGATCTCTATAATAAAATTATTGAAGTTGGCAATTCAAAGCTTGCCGAATATGTAGTTCATCGCTCTTATATTCTTGAACACTTGAATAAGCATTTAAAAAAATCAAAGAACGATAAATATTCGAAGGAAGAAATTATTCACAACCTTATTTTCCCTGTGAAGAAAACATCTGACGAAATCCAATTAGAGGAACACAATTTATGGGTTATAGATGAAAGATTAGCTTTTCACGATTATTTGGCGTCCGATATTCCATTTACGAGTATTGAACGGACAGAGTCTACTTCTTTAAAAAGACCTGATCTGGTCGTATTCAACAAAGCTCATTTGCTAAATGAAAGCGCCAACTATTCTTCCATAGTGATTGTCGAATTCAAAAAACCGATGAGGAACGATTATAACGAATCTGATAATCCTATTACTCAAGTTCTTAATTATGTTATCGAAATACAAGAAAACAATGCTTTAGATACTAATGGGCGCCCAATAAGTGTCCAAAAAGGTACACCTTATTATGCCTATATAATTTCGGATCTTACACCGAAATTGAGAACTTTAGCTAAAAAAGCTGGTTTTACTGCCCATCCAGATAATCAAGGGTTTTTCTCTTATAACAGTAATTTCGAGCTTTATACTGAAATAATAAGTTTTGACAAAATGGTTAAGGATTCAAAAAAGAGAAATCAAATTTTATTTGATAAGCTTAATTTACCTACTCACTAGCCTTAATTTGTTTTGTCAAGAGAATTTTCACAAAAAATATTACTATTTTTCAGTGACTTTATTAATTATTTTTTCTAATTCCAGAATGCAATTTTTTATTTACAACCCTAAATTCCGCTTTCAATCAAAATCTTCTACCAAAATCAAACTAGCATTATCACTCGCTTCTTTTTGAAGTCTTTGGTTAATAGTTGCAATGAGAGAATCGGTGGAATCCCCTTTGTTGAGTAAGAATTGTAGAGTTTGGGGATCAATGATGTTATGGAGACCATCAGAATAAATAAACAATTTGTCTCCTTTATTCAAATTGAGTTTTTGATAGGAGGGAACAGATTTCTTAACATCCCCTTGAATGGAACGGGTAACAATATGATTGTATTTAGAAAGATTGATACTGTCATTTGAATTTTCAGTTTCAGAAAGCTCATTACTCAAATTATGTGCTTTGCTTTCAAAGCACAACTTTCCATTTGAATAATGCAGAATTTTTACATCTCCCACCCAAAACGTTTTCGCAGTTTTTCCTGAGATGAGTATTCCGCCAAGTGTAGATCCAAGTTTTGATTGATGTTGTTCTTGGTATTGGCGCAAAGATAAGTTCGCTTTGTTTATAACTTTTTGAATGACATTTTCGTTAAATTCACTACTATTGGATAGAAAAGTAGTCAAGCTGTCAATAACCATTTCCGCAGCGATATCCCCATTATCATAACCGCCCATTACGTCTGCAACTAAATAAAGATACGAATCAGTATCAATTTTCTTAGCTAATATTCGGTCTTGATTGGTTTCTCGCTTTCCGATATGTGATATTACTTTAGATTTCATTTATTTTGTCGAACATCCAATTGAACCATTCGTTTTAAGGTATCAAAAAAAGCTTGTTGAAATGCGCTATCCTGTGTGTGCAACTTGTACAGTTCCAGTTCATTTCTTCGTTGTCTGGACAATACGTCTTTAATAATGTGGCGTAACGCAATATCGCTATTCTGTTCGTCTGGATTTAGTTTTACTTTCTCTTCAAAATCAGGATGAGCTTCTACAAATTTTTGCAAGCTTAGCATTTTAACGCGCTGCTCCTCTGGTGTAGCATCCCATCCGTGGAAATATCGTTCGTTAAAAATTTTTATGATGGCTTCGAGTTCATCTTCTTCATTCTCGCCGTGAGCACCGCGAATATCTGGGTTTTGTGGTTTGAGTTCCGATTCGCTATCGTCCAATCCTATTTTCACGCCTATTTTATCCCGCTGTTCTAAGCCATAGGTTGCCAAATCAACAGCATCCAATAATTTGTCTAAATCATCTTCGTCAGGATCTTTGACGTGCATTTTTGGAATAAGGAATTTTAAAAACCAATACAGCATTTCCCATTCTGGATTGTTAAAATCCAAGAGGGCGGCGACTTGACCATAAATTTTAACAAACTGGCGCGCTTTAATTTTATAATCTGCCTTTTGTTTTTGTTCCAATTGCAACTCCACCTCAAAACGAGCTTGGGGTTTGCTCAAAGCGGCTCCCAAGGTTTCTGTATCAGCATTAGAAAAGAATAGGTCGTTGAACAGTTCCACTTCAGACCATTCGTAAACACCTTCTTCATCGAGTATCATTTTGACATCGTGTAATACGTTTACATCTGTAGCACTGCTTAAAGTAGTCACTGTATAATATGGATCAAAAGCATCCTTAATATCTTCTTTATCATTAAAGAAGTCCAGCACAAAAATATCTTCGGTTTTTTTGCCTAGCTTTGGAGCAGAACGGTTTAATCGCGATAAGGCTTGCACGGCCTTTACACCTTGTAGCTTTTTATCGACGTACATCGCTGTTAATTTGGGTTGATCAAATCCAGTGAGGTATTTATCGGCAACTACCAAAATGCGGTAATCGTCCATATCAAAATACCGAGCAATCTTATCTTGGATATAATCTGGATCAGAAGATTTTGCAGTATCCAAATGTGGAGGTAAGTTGTTGATAGATTCTTCTGTTAAGGAAATGCCGTCCACTTCTTTTTCTCCTGAAAATGCACATATCGCACCAAAAGGATTGCCACGCTCTTCCAGCAAGTTTTGAATAGCTTTGAAGTACCGAACAGCAGATTCAATACTTTGGGTGACAATCATCGCTTTAGCCTTTCCTTTCAGCTTTTTCTTTTGAACGGAATGTTTCATAAAGTGATCCAGCATCACTTCAGCTTTACTATTGATGGTTTGCTGGTCTTTTTCGACAAAAGCCTTTAATTTCTTTTGTGCCTTTTTGGTGTCGAAAATTGGATTTTCTTCCGCCGATTTCGTCAGACGGTAATAACTTTTAAACGTGGTGTAATTATTTAGTACATCCAAAATAAAACCTTCTTCTATCGCTTGCTTCATTGCGTATAAATCGAAGGGTTTAAAACTGCCATCTTCTTGCGGGACACCAAATTTTTCTAAAGTGCTGTTTTTAGGTGTTGCTGTAAAAGCCAAATAAGAAGCATTGCTTTGCATCTTTCGCGACTGCATTATCTGTGCAATTTTGTCTTGTACATCTTCAGCTTCTTCTTCGTTTGTCTCTTGTCCAATAGCACGGTTGAGGTTATCTGCTGTGGTGCCCGATTGTGAACTGTGCGCTTCATCAATAATAACCGCAAAACGTTTCTCACTTAAATCGGAAATACCTTCCACGATAAAAGGAAATTTTTGAATGGTGGTAATGATAATCTTTTTGCCTTGCTCTAAACTTTCTTTTAAATCCCGACTTGAAAGAGCAGGAGCTACAATATTCTTGACTTCTGAAAAACTACGGATGTTCTCACGTATCTGTCGATCTAATAAACGTCGGTCTGTCACGACAATCACTGAATCAAAAATGGGTTTGTCTGTTGCTTTTTTTCCTGCTGCTTGTTCATTTTCTGGATAAGCTTCTATAAGTTGATAAGCCGCCCAGGTAATGGAATTGGATTTTCCTGAACCAGCAGAATGTTGAATGAGATAGCGAAAGCCTGTTCCATTTTCGCTCACGTGTGAAATAATTTTACGTACCACACGCATTTGGTGGTAGCGTGGAAAAAATAACGTACGCTTGCTTAACGGGTCTTTCGATTTGCCGTCTAGACGAACAAAATGTTGAATGATATTGGCCAAGCTTTTTGGTTTAAAAACTTCTTCCCATAAATAGGCGGTTTTGTGTCCGAATGGATTGGGTGGATTGCCTTTGCCGTTTTCATAACCTTGATTAAAGGGTAAGAAAAATGTATTGGTGCCGTTAAGTTTGGTCGTCATAAAGACTTCATCAGTATCGGCGGTCATATGAACGAGGCATCTTCCAAAATTGAGTAAAGTCTCTTTAGGGTCGCGTTGTTTTTTGTACTGATTTTGACCGTGCAAACGGGCGTTTTGTCCCGTCCATTGATTTTTGAGTTCTAAAGTAATTAGTGGCAAACCATTGACGAAAATGACCATATCAATTTCTTCCCGCGGATTGCTTTCTGAATAGGGAACTTGGCGGGTTACACTAAACTGGTTGCTGTCAAAATCTTTGGCAACTCGAGTACTGCTACTTCCTAAAGGTAACGGAAACAACAAGGTAAAATGCGCATCATCCACGCCTAAACCTTTTTTGAGCACGTGCAATATGCCTTGCTTTTTAATGATGCGGTCTAAACGTTGCAAAATTTTAAGTTTCCAATCGTTGCTACGTTTGAGTTTGTTGAGCTCTTCTTCTTGAGTGTTTTCCAGAAAATCCCAAAACCGCTTTGTATCCATTGCATATTTTGCATCAAAATGGGTACGATCGCCTGTATAATAATCGTTTTTTGTTTTATACGCTGTATTGGCTTCTGTTACTGAGGTGCCTTGATCTTTGAGGGTTTCTAAAGAAACTCCTGTTAAGGATTTTTGAATGGCGGCTTCTAAAGCTTGTTCGTTGGTTTGGGTATTCATAATTTTTTCTTAAATAGGTAAGTGTCTCCCGATATAACCTACCATAATTTTTTTGGAGACATTATCTTCTAAAATGTGAATGCGAATATCTCTTAATTTAATATGTAATTCAAATATATCAGTCCCGCCATTAGGTAACGAAAAGACGCGTTTATCAAAGTGTTTATTCATTGTTGTTTTAGATTCTGGGCTTAATGTTATTTCTGTAGAATCATTTAAATTTTGATAGTTAAAATTACCCTCGCTCCAGTTTTGCAAATATTCATTTAGAATAGATAATTGTTCTACGCATTGATGAAAATATTTTCCATTTCCGAAGGATTTTAACTGTTCTTCTGAATTATCACAAAAAATAATATTTGAAAAACAAATTTCTTTAAGAAAAAAAAGATTTGAATGGTTTAATAAAATAAGATGATATTTTTTAAATTCTTTAAATCTATCATCATTTTCAACACATAAGTTTTTATCAATCTCTAATTGTGGAAAATTTATTCCCATAAACCCAATTGGTGTATCTGGGAAAACCATTTTTAATTCTTCTATAGATTTTGGATTTGAATTAGATATATTAATTTGCTCTAAGAATTTTGCTCTAAATTGATTTTCTTGAGAATGGTTTTGATATAATTCAGAATAATTTTCTAATTGATTAATATTATTATTCTTATAAAAAATGTCATTTTCTTCTTTTTTAATTAGTATTATATCATCCAAACCTTCTTGAAATTCTTCAAATTTAAGGTTGTCAACAGACTCTTCCAATAGAAATAATTTAGTCATTTTTTCTTAATTTAAGAAGAGTGGCGTAATCTTTTTGAGACTGATCGAAAAAGCCTGATGGCCATTGCGATAATTCACCTTTATTATTTATTTTGATACTTTCAATACTTGGTTGAGGGTTTTCACTGTCCTTAGAGAAATAATTAATTGTAGTTTGATCTGGAGCTAACTCATTTTCTGTAACGGCTATTTGAATACCATTTAAAACGTGATCACTATGAGTTTCAATAATTATATTAATTCCTGTTGAAGCCATTTTAGTTAAAAACTTTCCGATGCGAGATTGAGCAGATGGATGTAAATGAGCTTCTGGATTTTCAACAATAAATAATGTATCACGTTTAGCGATAAGAGCAGTAAGAATAATAGGTAATACATAACTTATGCCAAAACCAATATTAGTGGCTAAAACAGATTCGTTATTACTAAAAGAGTTCTTCATCCTGATTTGAGAAGACATTAATTTGGTATTGAAAATTCCTTCAACTTCATTTCCTGGTAAAATATAATCTAACCATTTGTTAACCTGTATACCCAGGCGTAAATTATTAGTATTTTGAAATTTTCTATCTTTCTCTACTTTGAAACCATATTCAAAAGAAGAATCACCTAGTAGTTGAGCACAGAGTGATCCATTATAACCAGTATTAGGAAAATCGTAAAATTTAATATCATTGTTTACCCTTGGTCCAACTCTTTCAGCATTTAAATAGTAAAATTCTTGTTTAAATAAATAGAAATCACTTTTAAGGTTGTTAATTACACTATCGGGTTTAAGCCATAATACATCTTCGACTGGGACATCATAATCAACTAATAGTTCCAATTGTTCTGAATTTATCCCCAGCTTAATACATTGTTCATCAGCATTGAAGGATACGGCTTCTGAACTCGTCCCTAAAGAAAGTCCATATGAGCCATTTAATTCTACCGAAAGACCATTTGCCTTATTAAAATGATAATTTGTATCATTGGAGTCATCGGTCCAAATAGCACAATGCTCGATGGTTCTTCTCAGGAATAATAATGCTTGAATAGCCGAACTTTTACCATTGGCATTACCTCCAGCAAAAACTGTTAAGCGATTAAGTGGGATTGAAATATCAGTAAAGCACTTAAAGTTTTTTATTTTAAGACTAGTCATAATTATTTTTTTAAATTTGAGTCAATAAGTTCCTGAATCTTCTCAAATACATATATTAAGTTATTTCTAGAATTTGTTCCATATGAAAGAGAATCTAGCAAATTTTGATCATTTTCAATCAAATTAGCTAAAGGTTTTAAAAGAGTACTTTCTTCGTTTTTTTGTTGAATGATATTTGGGTCTTTATACGATAATAAGACAGAACAGGCTACAAATAAAGCTTTATTAATCAGTTGCTTTCTGGCTTCAGGCTCTAAATCTTTCGTTCTAATCTTTCTAAACGCGTACCTGCTACCAAATAGATACTCTGCATTTATCATCGCTTTTTTAAAATTTTCCGTATGATGCTTTAAATTGGAAAGTTCGGTAGTTCGAACCTTTTCGGTCAAATCATTTAATGAAGCTTCCATATATCCAGAATATGCTTCCACGTTTTCATTTTTATCGAATAACTCTCTAAATAAAATAAAGCGCAAGGCAATTTCTTGATCATCCATTCTACGAGAACGAATACTATAGTTAGTAGCAGTTTTAAACTCTTTCAAATCAGCCATGTCTCGGAGGGTTTGTCTTAGTCCTTTTCCTGCCAAACAATTTCGAATTTCTTGGTTGTTCAGGGGTTTTCCACCAGTATTTATTCTCCTGAATATATCATATTTTACTTTTGGGGGAGAAGAAGGGTCAATTACATTGACAGAAAATTGCGTTTGATTAAACCATCTAAAATATTTTTTATCTAAACCTTTTTTGCCCCTTTCGTTCGTGAAATATTTACCCCCACAAGTTTCATCTAAATATTCAAGTCCTTTTAGAGGGAATTTATTTTCCATAAATTCTTTAATTGTCGTAAGTCGCTGTAGCCCATCTACAATAGTGATTCTACCATCTGATTCTTCAGCAAAATAAAACATTGGAAGTGGTATTCTTAGAAGTACACTTTCAATGAGCCTTGATTTTTGGTTAGATGTCCAGACCACATTTCTTTGAAAATCAGGGGATAAATCAATATCCTCATCTTTAATCATATCGTAAACAAGACGAAGACTAAATTGTTTGGCGTGCACTTTAATATCTTCTGGATCGAATGGCTGGATGTCAGATTCATTGTCAATATCGGTTTTTTCGGTTCCTTGCTGCTCAGATTCTATAAAGTCAATGAAAGTCGCATCTATTTTTTCTCTTAAGACCTCTTTCTTCTCAAAGATTTCTTCATCTTGAAATATAATAGAGGTTTCATTATTTTCTACTTTAATGATTATCCAATCTTTGCCATTTTCGTCTTTCAATAGAATATCTCCAGAATCATTGGATGGATTCTTAACAGCATTCAAAATAATTGATTGATTATTTTTAAGACTTATTTCCATATTTACTTATTTCAAATTAGCGATCAATTTACCTTTATTTTCCTCAACACACAACTATCTATCAAGCTTGTCTTGGATTCTTTTAATTTTACAATGGCTTGTTCCTGCTGATTGACGGCTCGATCTATTTTTTTGGATTTGGTTTCGCTGTATCCGACAATTTGTTCTTGTTCGTTGGTTTGGGTATTCATAAAGTAACTTTATTTTGAAAATAGTATGCTCATTAAATAATATCTGTAAACCATATAATGTGGTCTTAAGACGGGTTTATTCTTTATCCTATTTTTTATTTTTGATTGTCATAGTTATATTTTGATGATGCTAAGCTCGCAAGCGGTCTTAATTTTGTTATTTATTTTCAGGTTCATTATCAAATAGTTCTTGTAATTTCACTTGCAAATATCTCTTGTCAGGTAATTTGGTTTTGTATTCTGAAACCATTGTAGGGGAGAGGCTCCTGTTTAAAGCATATTCCACAACTTCTTGGTCTTTATCTTTACATATGAGAATACCTATACTTGGATTCTCGTTTTCCTTTTTTACATTTTTGTCGAGTGCTTCAAGATAAAAATTCAGCTGCCCTAAATGTTCTGGTTTAAACTTATCGGTTTTAAGCTCAAACGCAACCAAACATTGAAGACCACGATGATAAAAAAGTAGATCTATAAAAAAGTCAGTATTGCCAACTTGTACGCGATATTCTTCACTTATAAAAAGAAAATCTTTACCTAGTTCTAAAATAAAAGCTTTCATCTGTTTAACAAGTCCTTTTTGTAAATCACTTTCTGTATATGCTGTAGGAAGCTTTAGAAAGTCAAAAACATAACTATCCCTAATGGTGTCAGGAAAAACTTCTTCATTTTCTCTCAGCGTTGATGAGAGATTTGATTTCCCTATCATCGTTCTCTCAAAGAGACTCGCAGAAATTTGTCGGTTAAGTTCTCGGGTGCTGTAGTTTTCTTTTTTTGTGACTTTTATATAAAACTCCCTTTCTTCCATAGTTTTACAACGTGAGAAAATGGTCAAATTATGGGTCCAACTAATTTCTCTCAGCACTGATGAGAGTTTTGGAAAATCTTCATAAGTCTCATAAAACTGCTTCATACGCCAAAGGTTCTTATCTGAAAAACCTTTAATGCTGGGTTCATTTTTATGAATGTAAAGTGCTAATTCCTCAACTACCGATTTACCCCAATCACTTTTTTCTACCTTTTGGCTGATGAATGAACCAATTTCCCAATACAAGCTTATCAGCTCTGTATTGACAGCCCGAATAGCTTTTTGCTGTGACTTTTTAATTAGTTGAATCACACTTGAAAAATCATTATTTAGTTCGTTCATCGTCCTTTTCAGTTTAAAAAATCATGGTAATCTGTTATATTGTTGGTTTCCGAATTCCAGTCAAATAAGAACTCTCCTAAATTAAAGGGTTTATAGTGGTTTTCCGAATCTCAGTCAAATAAAAATCAAAGTAAACAAAAATTTTCTTCAGGTGTAAACTTCTAATTTAATCTCATTTGCCATTTTTATTAATTTTATTTTTTCATTTTAAATCTTATGTTACCTTTATTTTCCCTAACACGCAACTATCTATCAAGCTTGCCTTGTATTCCCTTAACTTTACAATGGCTTGTTCCTGCTGACTAACGGCTTGGTCTATTTTTTTTGATTGGGTTTGTATATATTTCGAAATTTTATTTTGTTCTTTTATTTCTGGCACAGGAAATAAAAAATTCTTTAATGATGCAAAATTTAAACCTTCTCTTCCTCCTCCTTGTTGAAAAAACCAAATTTGCTTTTGCCCAATTTCAGAAGCTATAAGAGCATTTAAATAAACTGTGGTAACTTTTAAAGAAGGCCTTAATATACATACGTGTTGATTCACATTCATTTCATTTTCACCCATATGAAAATAACATCTACCTAACGATCCACCAGTAATATTAAGAAGTACGTCACCTTTATAAACTTTGCTATTAGACATTGAGTTGTGAATCTTTTTTGAAATATAGGCGACGTTTGATAATTCAATTTTATCAAATAAAATATTCTGACTTCTTAATAAGGGAATTCCTTTACTAAGATAAGTTGTACCACCTCCTGAAGGTGTAACTCCACTACCTATTTTAGTTGTTAAGTGCTTCAACCGCTTCACTTCCCAACCCACAGGAATCTCTCCAATCCAGTCAACTCCGCTATCTTTAAAGTCAACATTTTCATCCAACCCGCGGGTGACTGCTTTTTGGATCAGGGCTTGTTTGCGTTCTTTGAGCAAGGCCATCATCTTTTCTTTTTGAGCGACCACTTTGTCTAACTTTTCGCAAGTATCGTCTAAAAAATGAGCGATGGCTTCTTGTTCTGGTTTTGGAGGGAGAACTGTACGCACTTCGCCAAAATCATCAGTATACATTCGCCATCTTGAAGGAACTACACCACTTGATCGGCGAGCAAACTCATCTAAATATATCTTTGTTCTATACAAATAATGAGCAAATCGAGGTAATATTTCATTTGAAGCTTGATAAATTGAATAAGCAGGACTAACAACACCGTCAAAATTTGAAATGCCTAAACCGCCTAACCAAGCCAACATAATATTAGTAACTAAATTGTCCTTACAAACTTTTTTATAACCAATCAAGTTTTCACTACGTGATTGATTTTTATTTGTTTTTACACCGTCATATTGCGATACTGATAAAAGCTGCTCGTTTCCGTCTTCGGACAAATTTGTTGTTTCGAACCACAAAAATTTAGATCTCTTGGTTTCCCAATGCTCAGGAATTTCACCCAACCAATCTACGCCACTGTCTTTATATGCTGGATATTTTTTCATTGGTTCACGCTGTTTAAAATATCCATAATCAAACCTTCGTTTTTATTTTCTAACTCGCGTATCTCGTGATCAATTTCATCTAGCGGGCGTAGGGCTTTGTGCTGGTAAAAGTATTTATTAAAGCTAATTTCATAGCCTATTTTGGTCTTGTCTAAATCTATCCAAGCTTCTTCTACGTGTGGTACAACCTCCCGTAAAAAGTAAGCGTAAATGTTTTCATTTAACGGGATGTTTTCATAATCGCGCAAATCGCTTTCGGTTTCGTATTCAATATAGGTATTTTCTTTTTTAGTTGGGTAATAGCCATAATGATAGAGTTGAGCAGGAGTACAGTTGAGATGCTCACAGAGCTTCTTCAATTTTTCACCCGTGATCTTTTTAGTGGCTTTAATAACTTTTTCCGCTTCGGCATCGTAAACGCTCACCGCATCTAAAATGGCTTTTTTCTGAGAACTGCTCAGTTTGATGTTTTGTTTTTTAAGCGCTTTATTGACTTGTTTTGAAAAGTGGTTAAAATCCATAAACACATCGTCTCCAATTGTGTGGTGTAATTTTGTGGCGGTTTCTACCAAGAACTTGGCGTCTTCCCAAGTTTTCTTAGAAGTTAGTTGTGTCTTTTTCTTAGCACTTAAACTAATGGCATTGGCCTCGCACCAATCTAAGATTTCTTTTTTAAGGCTAGGTAATTCTGTATAAACCTTGTCGCCATAAGTTTGGTAGGCATATTCCATCGGCTCTTGCAACTGGCTGTGATAGCGCAAAGTTTCAATGGCTTCTGCCGTAAATTGAGATCGCAAACGTTTTGGACGTTCAATGGTGACTTTATAATAGCCAAAATTACTATTCTTAAAAATCTTACTGGCCAATTGGTTTTCTTCCTCTCGTTCTAAAGCCGCTGAATGGAGATAGGTTTGCGTGATTTCTGCAATATGTGCTGGGGTGAACTCGCAATTTTTTTGCCCGAGATTTTTACGTAATTTTTGGTGCAGGGGTTGCGCATCAATAAGTTGCACTTTGCCTTGGCGTTCTTTGGTTTTGTTATTGCTGAGCAACCAAATATAGGTGGTAATGCCCGTGTTGTAAAACAGGTTGTTGGGCAGTTGCACAATGGCTTCCAGTAAGTCGTTTTCAATCAAGTAACGCCTAATGTTACTTTCGCCACTGCCAGCATCGCCTGTAAACAAACTGCTTCCGTTGTGAACACTGGCAATACGAGTTCCCAAGGGACTTTGCTTTAAGCTTTTCATTTTAGACACCATTTCCATCAGAAACAGCAACTGCCCATCGCTGCTTCGCGGAATGGCTTTTTCGGTGTCTGTTTGCTCCCAATAATCGGATAGGGGAATGGTAAAGCGCGGGTCTATAATATCTTTCCCGTCTTTGATGTATTTCTGTTCGCTGGCCCAACTTTTTCCATAAGGTGGATTGGACAGCATAAAGTCAAAGTTTTTGCCAGAAAATTCATCAGTAGAAAGCGTTGATCCCAAACGTATATTTTGAGGATCGTTACCCTTAATCATCATATCACTTTTACAGATGGCATAAGTCTCGTCATTGATTTCTTTTCCGAATAAATACACATCTCCTTTGGCTTGAATAGCGCCAGTTTCATCTTTAATAAAATTCTGACTTTCGGTCAACATTCCACCACTTCCACAAGCGGGGTCGTAAATAGTCATTACAGGAGGAAGTTGGTCTTTAACGGATTTGAATACCAAATGCGTCATCAATTCAATCACTTCACGTGGCGTAAAATGCTCTCCGGCTTCCTCGTTATTTTCTTCGTTAAATTTACGAATGAGTTCTTCAAAAACATAGCCCATTCCTAAATTGGATAGTGCAGGTAATTTGTAGCCGTCCGGATCTTCTTTTTCAAAGGGCGTTAAATTAATCTTAGACGAAGTAAATTTTTCCAAAACATCAAGTAACACATCTTTGTCTGCCATATGTTTAATTTGACGCTTCAAAGTGAACTTGGCAATAATTTCTTTCACATTATCGCTAAAGCCTAAAAGGTAATCTTCAAAGTTAGCCAATAAGATACTTTGGTTATTTGAGGCGGTATCTTTAAGTAACTGTAAAGTCCATTTACTGGTGTTGTAAAACTCATAACCAGAAGCCGTTTTTAGTCCTTCAGATTCTAGTTCGGTAAAGCCTGCTTCAACCGTCTGAAACTGAACTTCGTCCATTACCGCTTTTTTAGAAGGTTCGAGTAAGGCATCTAAGCGGCGTAAAACAACCATTGGTAGGATAACATCACGGTATTTCCCGCGCACATAGACATCGCGCAGGCAGTCGTCTGCAATAGACCAGATAAAAGATATAAGTTTGGAGTGGGAATTTTGATTCATTTATTTTTGGTTTAATCCGTTAACTATTTCTTAAATGCTCTGCAGCACTTCTTCATAGGAAAGGGATTTATGTGTTTCTATAATTTGATTCGAGCAATTTATACTTTTACTGGATATTTTGTAACTCATCCGTGAGTATTTTTTTACCTTCCATAAAAACCATTAAATTTAGGTATTTTATATAAGTATGATCTGCGGAATCCAAGAAGTGAATATTCCGTTTTTTAAGTTTTAGAACTGCAATTTTAGAAAATTTTTTGGTTATTAAACTAGTAGGTAAGTTATCATTGTTTTTTAATTTCTCTAAAAGAAATACAATTAGTTGAGTAGAAGTGCTAAGCGCAGATTTGCTCTCTATAATAGATTGTGGGATAATTAGATTCAATAGGGTATCATTTTTGGATTTTTTATTATCTACTTGAATTTGCATTCTGCTAAGTTCTTCCAACTTAGAGGTCGCTTCGTAAATGAAATCCTTATTGCGATACATAATTCTTTTTGTTCATTGCTTTAAACTGTTCAGTGACAATGAACGTTCGAATTTAATGAACATAAATAGATGAACAAGTGATTTCTTGAGAAATTAGTTGAATGAAAAGCTAAGTGAAACTAAGATTATTTAATAGGGAGATGATAGATTAAAATAAGTTTTCGTTTCTAGGTTTTCGCTTTAAAATTTCAACAGTCAGGCCTGAACTTATAGAAACTAAAAGGGACCTTTTTCTCGTGGCCCATTATGGGTGACTTTCCATTGTCCATCTTCTTGAACCAGCTTAAAAACTCCAGGCTTAAAGTCGTAAGCTGTGGAGTATTTTATCCAAGCCACTTCGCCTTTAATCACTTTATCCACCACTTTAAAATTAGATTCAGAATTTTTATCCTCTGTAAACATTTCTTGTATGCTTGATAAATTGGCATATCCTGAAGCTGTTGTATGTTCTTTTAAGGTGGCTTTATCACCATAGTAAAAACTTTCTGCAACAATCTTCGCAGTTTCAGAGGGGGAATTATTCTTAACTTCTGCGCAGGAGATAATCGTTAAAATTACGGAGTAAATGACGAGCTTTTTCATAACAAGTTAATTTGGGTTATTAATAAATCTATGCGATATCTTTAATTTTAAATTTCTTTCTCCATTTTTTTCGTTAAGTTCTAAAATTGCTCTGCGGTCATTACTTATTGAGAATTTAGGTAATACATAAATCAATTTTATGGTCTCATTTTCGGCTATTTTGGAGGGTAAATTGTAAGTGAAAATTGGCTCTTGATAAAGGCGTTGTAAAGATTTCTTTTTTCCTTTTTTTCGTGTTTCAATCGAAAATTTCAAGAAATTTAAATCGTAATCCAAGGTAGATTTATTTTGTATTTGGATAACGAAGTAGAGTTCATTTTTATCAAAAACAATATTCTCAACACTCATAACGATACCTTCGTTTCGTTTTTTAATCAGACCTAATCGCTGCTTTCTGACAAGAAGATAAGAACAGAATTTTTGATGGTAATAAGTATTAAAGTTAATCCTTTTTTCAATAGCTTTAATTCGTACAGAGTCTTTTATTTTTGGTCTTTCATTACCTATACTGTTGGTCGTTGGAATGAAATAATTCAGTCGGTCAATATGTTTCTTGTACATTACAATATACGAAAAAACTGAGCCATTGTTATTAATAACCAAAAGATTACTTTCTTTTCCTGGTTTTGCCTGCAATAAGCCCAAATGCTGCTCTTTTTCACGATTAAAGGTAAATACGAAATTATCAGCTCCTGTTAAGCCTTGACGTATAGGTTTTGGGAAAAACAAAGCTACATTTTTAGTGTCGTTAGCATAAATTGTATCTAATGCTTTCTGTGGAAGCTTATTAATTTGCCCTAAGGTTTGTCTAGGTATAAAAGAGGAAACCACAATGGTTAATGTTAAGAGTATTGTTTTCATAATTTTGGTTTTAAAATGAGTTCATAATTGTTAAGAACTGTAACTTTTACATTGCGGTTATTGCGTCGTAAAATCTTACTTATTCCACCTACTTGAGGCACTGTTGGAATGTTAATGTCGTCAATAATATCATCCAGAACTTCACTGGTGGCTTCCGCTCGGAAGTTATTTTCTACATAAATACCTTCGCTGCCGTCTTGTAGGTCAAAAGCTTTTAATTTGGTCGGATGATGCTGAATATTTTCAATCTCGATCAAAGCTCTGTTAGGCTGAAAGCTGATAAAACCAAATAACAAACTGTTCTTTGACATCTTTTTTCCGTTAATAATGGCTGATTTGGTAAGTCGCATCCGCAATCGGGAATTTACTTTGACGACTTGATCACCATCAACTTTTGCGTAAATAGCCTTGTCAGTACTTCCTAGTATAGCTAATTCATTGACTTTTGGTTCAGCAGCAAAAAAGAGTTGGTGTTCTAAACCTAATTCCTTGACTTGAATTTGCTGTTCTTTTTTGATTTCAGATGAATCGACTTTTGAAGTTTTCTCCTGAATTATTTTCTTCGATCCAATATTACTATAACGTTTATTAAAATATTGAACCCTGTTAGCATCATAAATGCTATCCACAATACGTTCTTTTTCTAATTCAGGTAATTTTGGATTATATAATCCCGTGGAGTCCAATAATTTCTCATCATAAATGCTGGGCGCATTGGTTTCGCGCACTTCTTTTAAATCATTAATGGCATCCAGTTTAGAATCGTATTCTTTTTGATCTTGCTTTAATTCAGGAACGACTGTTTGTTTAAGGCTATCATTTTTACTTTCATCATCACCCAATACAATTAAAGAATAAGAAATTAGGAAAATGAATATTGCGACTAATACGGTCGCAAACACAATTTTATTTTTTTCTATTTTCATCATTTATTTTTTTAAGTGTGTTTTCAAAATATTCTGTAATTAGTAATCCGTGCGGATTATTGGGAAAGTTTCTGTCCACGTGAATCAATTTCCCAGAGGATACTAATTCATAAGTGTCAGTGATGGAACCGCGATTAATTTCAAAAATGCTTGTTGTGATAAAGCTATATTTGCCGTCATTTTCATTGATTTCGGAATCAATGCTCAGTACCTTTTGAACCAAGGAATATTGCAGTAATCGGTTGTAAACACCGTCTGCTTTTTTCTGGCGGTAAAGATTGTCTACTGAACTATTGCCTAACCAAAGAGCCTTTTTTAGATTGCTTTCATAATTACTCGCATCAGTGTTGTAGAAATATCTGTGAAATAAATCTAAATGTGCCAGCGCTTCAACTTTGAAGTTTTCTTTTTGAGTGACGAGTTTTAGGGGAATAATGCTTCCATCGGTATTGATGGCAAAAGCACTATTGAGTGCTCTTTGATTCGTATTAAACGCCATCCAGATCGAAAAACTGCTAGAGAGGAAAGCGAAAACAATAACCGCTAAAACAATAAAACGATTGAGCTTTAATATTTTGTATATGTTAGAATAGGGTGTTCTCATAATGTTTTATGTTAGTTGGTAAATAATCGCAGTGTAAAAGAGGTGGCACGCCTGTAAAGTTGAAATTTCAAAAAAACAATAAAGCCGATGGAACCCAACTGAACCACAGGTGAGAAGAAACTTTCGCCGATATCTGCACCAAAAAGATTAGTCCAAAAATTAGTATTGAGCTCTGTGTAAAGGGCATTTACAAATATGTTAACCAAGAAAAATGCAGGGACTAACATATAAACAGCAGCATATAATTTGAAGAAAGTGTAGGCCAGTGATCGGAACTTTTCGAAAACTGCTAGACTTATAACCAGTGGAAAAAATGCCTGCATAATACCAAGAAGAAAGAAGCGTTCTGCTAAAAATAATGGGTAGATGAACAGATCTAAAATCCAGAGGAAAAGGCTGATAATAAAGGCAAAAATTTTAAATCCATAAAGAGGTGTTATCAAAGCTTCGTAAAGTAAAGTCATTGCATTTTTTGCAGCATCCATAAGGTTAACATCTTCTTCTATTGGGATGTCCTGCATTTGCAAGGGAAGTAATGCAGGTGCTGTGCTTGTATATTGTCCTTCAATAGCTACTAAAATACCATCGAAAAACCCTAATACTTGCGTTGAGAAGATGACTAATATGACGATAGCAAAATTCTTTACCAGTTCACCAGGACTCAATCCCCAGGTGTAACCATCTTTATCTGCAATACCCTCATTATATTTTTTAAGGACGTTAATTAAGAAAAATAAAACCGCAAGCGTTTTCATACCGGCAATTGTATATTGTGAAAAGCTGCTGTTTTGCACGGTTTGAAAAACCGTATCGATATATTCTAATCCGATTGACATTACTATTTAATATTCAGTTTCACGGTTATTAACTTTGTCCTGCATTTTTCTGAAGGAAATAATATCACGATAACGTTTAGTTTTGGTCGTGATGTTGGACACCATTTGCTTTGATTCTTCTTCTTTTTGTTTGAGTATTTCAGCACGTTCGGCATCACTCATTTTTAGGTAGTCACTAGACAGAACTTCATCAATAAAATCTACTGTTTCTAATGAGTTCTGGACAATAGCGTCAAATGATTCCGCAACACGATTAATTTCATTAGGTTTGATATAAGGAGAATTTAAAATATCCTGTAAATCGTTCTGCATTACTTGAATAAGACGTTGATTATTGTCTGCAATTTTTTGCACTGCATTCAGTTGTTGTACCACGCTCGAAACTTGCTCGATAGCTTCCTTAGCATCCTTTAGAAATTTTACAGACTTAATCATTTGAGCGGTTTGTTTACCCGATTCTACCAGTTGTTTGACTAAACTTACAAAGTTTGTATTGTCATAAGTTGGCATTCCTTGGCACGCAGCGCGTGCAGGCAATAAAAAGATGAATGCAGTTGCGATAATTAAGATTTTTGTCTTCATAATATTATGTTTTAGAGGTGAATTTTTTTATTGCTAATTCCATATTATTGGTCTTTTTATAAATGGCCATTATGTTCTCGTTTTCGTTACCATCAGTTAAGTAAGCTGCATAAACTTCTTTTGGAACTTCCAATCGAAAAATGTTACTCTCTCTACCTATTTTGATGAACATTTCGGTGTATTTTCGAGAGCCAGTAAGATTATTCTTGATGGATTTTAACTGATTAAGATCATGACTTGATAGATTGAGTCTTTTGACTAACTCATCGTAGCCTTTCTCGTTGTTCAGGCTGTAAATAACCTGTGTGTTTTCAAGTATGCTTGCCGAAGTAGAATTGTTGGGAAGCTGATTGATGGACTGAAGGATTATTCCAATAGCACCATTCTGTTTACGAATGGCCTGATAGTAAAATTCAACGCTTTCCAACACATTGTCAAACTTCAGTTGCTTGGCAAACTCATCGAAAAGGATGATACCTTTTTCTGCACGGTTCTTCCATATTGTTCTTTGAATGGAAGATTTAATAAGTTTCAACATTACTGACAGGATTTCCTTATTGTCTTTGACTTCATCCAGTTCAAAAACAATGAGACGCTTGTCTTCAATTTTGTAAGTCTGATCCTCACTTACTTCAAATAGAAAACTGTATAGACCATCACCGACATATTCTGACATGACGTGCAAGAAGCTGGTAATATTGAAGTAATCAGGATGGATTTTTAAGGTGTCCAGAAGACTATTCTGATTTTTTTCTATAAAGTCATAAAAACCATCCAAAGAATGATTTTGAGAAACACTATTATAATAATGCTGTAATATCTTTTTGACAGAAACAGATTGAGCTTTGGTAACTTTTAAATCTGAAGCGAAAAGTTCAAATAGGAAAACTGATAAATCTTCCAAACGTTCAGGTGTCAAGTCTCTTACATCGCTTATATAAAATGGATTGATACCCAAATTCTTTCCACTTTCGTAGCGAAGCACAGTATATTTTTCTGGATAGAGTTTAGCGAATTTGGTATAAGAACCACCTAAATCAATAATAACTAAGCGCACACCACTTTCAAAATATTGGCGTAAAATATTATTGGCAAGGAAAGATTTTCCTTCACCAGTCGGTGCAAAAATAGCAAAGTTACGTGCCTTAATTCGTTTCTTTTTTTCATCCCAAACATCTTTTAAAACAGGTATGTTATGTTCACGATCGTTAAATATAATTCCAGTATTATCGGACTTGTAGTTGGTGTTGTTAATGAATAAACACAGCGCATGCTTTAAATCTGTTACGTATAAATCTTGATTTGAAAAATTAGAAGAAAAACAACAGTAGCTATTCAAAATATAGTTTTTACGCTCTTCACCTCGTGGGTAGTAGGGGATAATATCTAATTCCTTAAACTCAGTTTTGATTTTTGAGGTGATTTTATCGAGCTTTTCAGCTTCTTTCGTCCAATAAATAAGGTTCAAATGACCACGAATAACTCTTGCATTATCATCGGTATTAATTTGGTCAAGTATATGCTGAATCTTTTTAAGTACCACTTTGTTCTGTGAGCCGAAATTCGAGCTTTTGTTAAGCTCTTCAACTTTCTTGTCGAGTAGTTTTCGCCATTTCTGTTTGTCATCTAAATATAAAATCTGATTGACAATGTGGTTTTCATTTAGCGTAAGCCCTAAGCCATCAACAAACCCTTGATGAAATACAAAGTCGTCAGAAGTGAATTTCTCATTGGTTTTGCTACTTTGTACACTTTCGCCAAAGCACAGTTCGCTGTTGATAGCGAGGGCATCAAAATGGTTTTCGCCAATATTGACGCTTTTTTTATCTAAAATGATATCGGTGTCAAATCCTTCATTGAAACCGTTGAAATAATTATTGGTCAGTTTTTGAATTTCTTCAGCGTTAAGTGAAGTAAAGTTCATTTTACGACTGTTGTTGATAAAAGAAACCGAGTCACTAACTGAACTCGCAAAGTTTTTGATGTTGTCGTCCAGTTTTGTTATAATAGTTTTTGGAACTTTTTTAAACGGGTTAACATACTTTGGATTATTCAAAGTTTTATTCTTAGTTAGAATAAAAAATAAGTAACATGTATGCTCAATATATTCACGCCCTTTAAAATAGTCATGCGTTGCTTTCTCTAAAAAGCTTTTATTCGGAAGCTCTTCCGCAGAATAAGATTTTTTAAGATAGATATCCTGTTTATGCACTACGGTTCCGATCGGGAGCGATTTTATGGCTTGAAACCAAGCGCCATGCATATCCTCAAAATCTTTCTCAGATAACGAATAGATTTCGGGTAGGTTGCCTTTGTAGCATAGTATTACGTTGCCATTATTGGCAAAGGCAATATTGCCTTGAATATTCACGATAGGTTGATATGTCGAAAGGTTAATCTTGTTCATAATTGAGGTTTGAATATCTTTTATTACTAATAATTTTTGGAAAGGCATTGACAAGTTGAAACAGTTGTGGATTGTTTGAGATACGTGTCAAAACAATGTATAGTGCAGCGTTAGCAAGAATAAGCCCAATAATAATGATAAAGCTGAAAGAGAATATGATAACCAATAAGGAAACCAGTACGACAATCATCATTAAGGCAAACAGAGAAACGGGCAAACCAAAAATGATCGCTCGTTTCCTGATGTTTCTATAGATTTCGAATTTTTTCATACGACTTATTGATTAAATATTTCTTAGAGACTTAGACTACGATTCCGATTAAATAGGTAAAGATTCCAACTACAGCACCAGCAATGAGTACGAAGACCAAAACACGGGTAATCCCTTTTTTTAGATCAGCATTTTCACCGAAGAAATGTCCTGCGTTAAATAGAAATCCAACAAGGAATATTACACCTAAGAGAATAGGAAAGATTGTTCTGATGGTGTTAGCGACATCGTCGACAGAATTTTCAATACCACCAATTTGAGCAAATAGGGAAGTGGAGAGCAGCAAGAAAAAACATGTTAAATAAATAGATTTTTTCATAACGTAAAAGTTTAAATATTGTCTGATTTTTATATCTATAAATTTACATATATTTGTTTTTAAAATACTGAAAATCAAGTATTTGTGAATATAATTTTATTTAAATATAATTGAATTCCGTTGCTATTATTTAGCATCAAATTTTATGAGTTTTTGAAGTTGAATTGTGAATAACCGAATACTTGAAGATGAAAAAAGTGCTCAAAAACGTCAGTTTTGTGATTTTACTTCTAAAAATGTGTTTCATTTTTGGGCAGGAAACCACAGCCCAAAAACGAATTGTAATTGATGTAGGGCACGGTGGAAAAGATACTGGTGCCATCGGTATAAATGGCATTCAAGAAAAGGATGTGGTTTTGAATATTGCGAATGCTATTTTGAAGCAAAATAATGAGTTAGAAAAGCCGCTTGATATTTATTTGACTAGGTATAGCGATACGCTTATTTCTTTATCAGATAGAACGAAGCTGGCCAAAACGCTAAATGCCGATTTGTTTGTTTCATTGCATTGTAATCATTCGGATAATCCTGATGCTAGGGGAGTGGAAGTCTATGTGACAGAGACACAATCTAAATATTTAGACGAATCTGTTTGGCTTGCTTTTCAAATGCAAGATGCGCTTAATAAGAAATTAGGTTTTAAAAGTAGAGGTGTGAAGTTCGCCAATTTTCAGGTGGTGCGAGACACAATTAGCGACTGTCCTTCTGTGCTTTTGGAAATGGGGTTTTTATCATCAAATGATGAAACCGAGTATTTAGCTAAGAAAGAAAAACACAATGGTATTGCGACTGCGATACTGGAATCAATTACTAAAATAGGACAGTTATGAGAGAGTTGTATTTGGAGATTGTTAAGTGCTTGAGGGAGTTTTTAATTAGTATTTATAAAGAGGTTATTTGTTTGGTTAAAGGTAAAAATGAATAATTTTTTTATATTTGAATTAGACAAATTTTGACAAGAAATTTTTTGACAAATGAAGCAATTATCTCAGTTATTAAAATCAAAACGAGAATCTAAAGGTCTCTTATTAAGAGAGGTCGCATCTGAGATAGAAGTTGATACCGCTCTTGTAAGTAAAATTGAAAATAGTGATAGAAGACCTACGAAAGAGCAATTAAAAAAATTATCAAAAACATTAGAAATTGACTTCACGAAACTTTTAACTATGTGGTACGTGGAGAAAATTTATGAAGAAATAGGAGATGAGAATAATGTACAAGAAATTGTCAGGGAGTTGAATAGAGTGGTTAGAAAAAAAGTGAGTCAAACGAAAAAATAGATTATTCCTATGAGACCTGAGTATTTAAAAACTAAACCGTTTATTAATTATGAACCACCTATAATAAGTAATGATATAACCTTACCCTTAGAGCAAATGTCTTGGGAAGATTTCGAAAAACTTTGTCTGAGAATGGTTGAGTTTGTTGAACGTTTTGATAGGTCAGATTGTGAGATTTATGGAAGAAAAGGTCAAAAGCAAGATGGTATAGATATTTATGCCTTGAAAGAAAACGGGAAGTACCATTCATTTCAATGTAAAAGGTACAAGTCCATTTCTACTACGAATTTGAACAATATTTTCTCTGAATTCCAAAATGGAGAATGGTACAGTAAATCTGAAAAATTTTTCATTTGTACCTCTGCTAACTTTGATGATATACACTTGCAAAAAAGATTTGAGCAACTGAAAAAAGAATATAAAAAGAAGGAAATACGAGTTGAAAAATGGGATTTTACAGCTATAAATAGAATACTTAAATCTCACCCACAAATAGTATATGATTTTTTTGGTTCTGAATGGTGTAAGAGATTCTGCGGAGAAGAGGTTTTTATAAATACGATCAATCCACTAGATTTTGATAGGCTACAAAGGTCATTTACCAAGGCCTCACATTTCCTGTTAGGAGTAAAGAATTTTTTCGAAAAGAAACCTGAGAGTCATATCACCAGAAAGGAAACCAAGCAAATTGTTGATTGGGTCTCTAGCGATTTAAAAAATGGACAAAAAAATCTTTTAGTTTTAGAAGGAGATAAGGGGATGGGGAAATCTGTAATTTTAAAAGACGTCTATGAAGGGCTACTAGCGGAAAATCACATTGTGCTTGGTATTAAAGCTGATAAATACTACGCTAATAAACCCAAAGAACTTGAAAGTAAGATATTTTTAGATAATGATGTAACGTTTTCGAGAATTATAGGGGCTCTTAATACTCATAAACAACAACTAGTAGTAATAATTGATCAGTTAGATGCTTTGTCACAAACATTATCGTCAAATAGAGAGTTCATTCAAACATATAACAGGTTAATCAACGAGTTAATTGATGAAAAGAATATTAGAATAATTATTTCATCCAGAAGTTTTGATTTAAAATATGATGCAGATTTAAGTTCTTACAAATCAAATAAGTACACTAATATAAAAACGTCTCTTCTAAAGGAAAAGGACGTGAAAAGTACACTTCAGAAATTTGGAGTTTGTTGTTCCGTAAAAAAAGTTCTTAAGCTATTAAAAACCCCAAATCAGTTGGAAGTGTTTTGCAAACTTCCCAACAAAAACAAAATTAATCTTGATACTTTGTCATCATTAAAAGATTTATATGATGCTCTATGGGAGAGTTTAATTACTCCTAATCCTAACTTAAAATTAGGTGAGTTACTTTATATTATTGCTGTTGAAATGTATGAGAATCAGCAGATAGTTGTTAGTAATAAGTTTTCAGATAAGTATTATCACGAAGTTCAATATTTATTAAGTAATCAATTAATAATTAAAGAGGAGTTTAATATTCAATTTTTTCATCAAACCTTCTATGATTATTGCTTTTCGAGACAATTTGTGGAGAAAGGAAAAGATATATTTAAATATCTTACCGAAAATGAACAGAACCTAGAGGTTAGGTCTGTAATCAAAATGGTTTTTGAGTATCTACGTGAGTATGACCATAAGCGGTATATTTTGAGTGTAAATTCTATCCTTAAATCTTCTAAGTATCGTTTTCATATAAAGTCTCTGGTGATAAGCAACCTTGGTATTATAGAAGATCCTTCAAATCAAGAAAAAGAGATATTTTATAATAGAATATCAAGAAATAGGCTTTTCGAAGATGTATTCATACACTCTATTGTATCTAAAGAATGGACTGAATATTTGATTCAACAAAAAGTATTTGATAAGTTTTTATTCAACAAAGAAACCTTCGCTAATAAGGTACATAGGGTTTACCAAAAACAGTCTATATTTCGATTCGGTTTTATTGAAAAATACGATTTAAAAACCTCTGTTGATTACCAAAGGAATCTCATTTGGAGGTTCTTAAGAAATAATATTAATCTCACTCCACTAATAATAATGGAGTATTTGGATGAATTAGAATGCTTTACAGATAAACAAAACTTTAATGAGAGAGTCTTAATGGGACTCGATGACTGGCAAGATAAAAGACTTTTACCATACTTTGAAAAGTACATAAAGTTTAATAAAGGATCTAACGGAAGAGATAACTTTTGGTATTATGAATTCTTAGCAAAAATTTTTCAACATAATAATGATTATGTTTTTGGTTTGGTAAAACCAATATTTAAGAATGTTTTTAATTCTGGAGGTTCCTGGCATTATAATGAATTCTCTCACGAACAAGAGGAATTATTGAAGAAGATGTATGATGATAACCCTGAAAAAACTTTCAAATTTACTCTGGATATTTATAAGAGTATAATTAATGAAAATAAAGACAACTCAAATTTTGAGGAGGTTGATAGTCCTTTCTATGAATGCACAAAATTCATTGATGGTTTTGGCTCTTCACAAGATGCTCATATTGTTTTAGAGGAGTTTTTTGTCAAACATTTAAAATCGCAAATAAGTAATAAGGAATATATAGATGATTTTTTTAACGATTTTAAAAATACAAATTCGGTCGCTCTTTTGCGTTTAGTAAGTTTAGTATTAAAAGAAGAAAAACCGAGATATGTAGATGAGATTTTTGAACTTGTTTCTATCGTTAATGATAAAAATGGATTTAATAGTTATGATGATAGATTACAACTATATCTACGCCAAATGATAGGCTTCTCTTTTTCTTTTTTTTCAGCCGAAAGGAAGAATACTATTTCCAAAATCTTATTGTCAATTAAGAGTCCGTATGATTTTAAATATGATAGGTATAAAGACTCGGAGGGAAAAGAAATCATATCCTTTTATGGTCAGGACAAGAAGCAATTTCTATTTATCAAACAACTTCCTGAGATTGAAATTTGGTGTATTCCTGTATTAAAAAAAGCTTATCAAGAGTATTATAGAAAATTTGGGGATATAGATGCGAATAAAGCACTTCATACTTCATCATCTTCTGGCGCATATTCGGTTGGAGCGCCCCTTTCTCAGGGAGCATATGCCAAAATGGATTTAAGGAATTGGAAAAATAGCTTGACAAAATTTGATGATGACTATCGAGAAGGACACGGGCCAAGAGGAGGCAAGCTAGAGCATTCCAGAGCTTTCGGGGATATTGTGAGAGGTAATCCTGATAAATATTACGAATTTATTATAGAACTATTTGAAGAGAAAAAAGTCTCTCTAGAATATTTGTCTAAAGGGATAGATGGGTTAATTCAAGCAAAATATGAGCCTGAGAAAGTGAAATTTCTGCATCAGAAATTTATTAAGCTAGATTTAAACCAAAATAACTTGATGTACGCTATTTGGAACATAGGGTATTTGATAAAGAATAATTTAATAGATACAGAGTTAGTCGAATTTTTAAGTAATCATGCATTGAATCACCCTAACCCAAGTAAACCAATGAATGAAAATGACCCTTCATTTGATAGTCTGAATACAATTAGAGGTGCTGCGATTCATAAGTTGATACAATGTTATGAACATAAGCGATCTGAAGAAATAATTTTTAGTACCGTAGAAAAAGCTATAAAAGACCCGCAAATATCAGTTAGAGTAGCAATAATGCAAGAACTAGGATACCTAAACTATTTCAATTTGGACAGAAGTTTTAAAATTTTTATGAAATTGATAAATGAAAGTGATACTGAAGTTCTAAAAAATTCTTTCAGAACATCTCAATATTTCAATGTGAAATTTCATTCGGAAATGCTTCCTTATTTTAATATGATTATTCAAAATGAAGATTTGCACAAGGATGGGAATGTTATAGTTTTAAGTTGGCTCAACGATAAAATTTCTAATAAAAAATTGTATACTGATTTTATTAAATCAAGTGATGAAGCTAAACTTTGTGCTCTTCGGATTGCTGAGGCGAATCTATTTAATTCCAATGAGATAACCGCAAATAGAGCTTTCGGTATTTTATATCAATTTTTAGGGAGAAGTGGTGAAGATTTCGCTACAATGTATTCAGGTATAGTGCTAAGAAAATTTAAGTCTCACAACTTCGAGGAATCATATGGCTTTCTGTTTAAATATTCTAAAAGTAAATTATGCATTGCGCAACCTATATATTTCCTGCAATTACTTCTCACTTGTGTTAAAGATAATCCTGTAAAATGCTTAGAATTAATTAGAAACCTAAATTATAGTCTAGTTCCTAATGTACAGCGAAGAGGTTATTACGATAAAGAACCTGTACAACTAATTTTAGCTATTTACTCTAAACTGAATATGGACTTAAATAAAAATAGGAAACATATAAAAAAGTCCCTTGATGTTTTTGACGATATGCTAAAACACAGTCATTTGAGAAATGCATTGAATGAAGCGATGGACTTAATAACCTAGCTTTTAATTTAAAGCATAATGCTTTAAACCTTTTTAGTATTTACTACTTCCGCTTATCTCCAGCATTTTTATCAAAAGCAACTAAATTAAACAATTCCCGCATCCGGCTACGTACACGGTTGCCATAGCGTTCTTCCAGTTCTTCGGCATTGAGATTGGTAGTGGCGTGAGTTTTGATCTTTTTATTGGTTTGCTGATATAATTCATATCGAGATAATAGTACTTCTCCCATGACGTTTAAATCCTTGCCGTAAAATCTTCCAGTGGGTTCAACGCCTAGATCATCAAAACAATAGAATCTTGAGTTACCATAATCTTCTACAGTTTTAAAACCTAGATGGTTAAAACTAAAAATAACATTCCGACAGGGAATCATTTCGTAAGGCCGTCGGAAGGGAACTAAATGTTTTAGAAGTTTCATTAAACTGGTTTTTCCACAGCCAATTGGTCCAGATAGTAAAATCCCTTTCTCGATATCGATTTTATATTTTTTACAATTAACTTTATCCTTGATAAAATAGTAGCAGAGCTTTCTTATAATCGGTTTATCTTCTTCATATATACGAAACTTATTTCCGAAAAGTAATTTCCCTTTGATGTTTAAATAGATCAGGATTTTAGGAAAATCGTATAACACGTTTTTTCCATCAAATTGGCCTAGCGAATATTCTACGTCGTCTTCAATTATTTTAGAGGGGTTGTCCATAATCTTTGTTTTTAGTAGTTCGCAAGTTGTCCTGTTTATAGGACTGTGGATTTTTGTTTGATTTATTTTTTTTAGCAAATAATTCGGTTCTATCAATCCAATTTTTGGCTAAAGCTTTCCAGTCTCTAATTGGTTTTTCATCGCTTGTTTTCCAACCATTTGTTTCATAATACGTGTAGAACTTTTTCCCTTCAACAGTATCATAACCTTTTTCTTTAAAAAAATTAAAAACAGCCTGCCAGCCCTTTGGCTTTTTATTACTTTTTACCTGTTTAGTATTGTTTATATTTGATACCAACGCTTGTCCACTAAAGGGACGGTTTGGGTTTTCAACTTGTCCATTGGTGGGATGGTAGTGTTCCGCAAGTTGTTCTAATTCAGGATCGTACCCTTCCATATCTGGCTCTTCACTTGTACTAAAAATGGACATCTTAATTTTACTTCCTTTGTAAGGATTATTGGACGGGAAATAAGAAAGATATCTCCAAGTATCGAGATCAGTGATGCATCGATGGTAAGTGGATTTTGAGCCAATTTTGGAAGCCATCATTAAATCCCTGCGATTAACGTAAAACCCAACCGCAAAGCGACTACTATTCCACTCTTGGAACAAAGCCATGTATAGGCTAATATGGGTTGGGTTTAAGCGATCGTCGAAGAAAAATTTTTCGAAAGCCGCATTAAGGAGTTTGATATAATTCATAACCTAAGATTTTAATCCGTGTTTTACACGGTTGGCATCCATCACATTTTGAATTTCTTCAACATCATAATAAATAATACCACCTACTTTTGTGTAAGGAAGCGTACCATTAATTCTTAAATTTTGAAGTGTCCCTGGACTTACTTGCAATAAGTCCATAACCTCTGAAGACTTGAGGTATTTTTTAATTTTACCTGAAGCTTGTTTGGCTAACAGGTTTTTAATGTCGTCGAGCAATTCCATTTTGAAATCCCGAAGATCGTCTGTGGTAATAATACTTGTTGGCATAATAATGTGGTTTTAAAGAAAAGGACTATCAAAAGGTTAAACTTTTAAGTTGATAGTCCTTGACTTGGTTTAACTTTCGTTCTACAAATTTGAATAGAATTACTGTGTTTTATTCCCCATCACTACCGTACTACGGTTAAAATTTAACGTTTTAAAATCTGGTGTGTTTTAATGAGTTTTGAATCTGCTTCTTTAGAAACAAAGTATCAAATCACACTGAAATTTATGAAAAAAAGGAAACGCAAGTTAGTTTCCGTAGGTCAACCTTACTACGGTCTTTTTAAGCATCTTAAATATGAAAAATTAAATAAAATGGTTCAGGATTTATTCATCACTTTTATTCATTTCGATCAGAAGTGATTTGGAGAGTTCATCGAGGAAAAGAGTTCTGCTATTTTTTCTGTTCTTGATTTCGTGATAAGTTTTATAAACATCTTTTGGTTCAATATCAAACAATTGCTCTAATTTTCGAGAAATTTGCTTTATGCCCTGATTATCTTGTTTGCCCAAACCTTTGGAGCAGAGAGCGTAAAGCATTTCTACATAATCTGTATTAGAAAATGGCCAGTGTATTTTTTCAATTGGTTTAAAGCTGTTTAATTTATCATTTAGGCCATTTGTAATTCTAAACTTTTTTTGATCGAAATAGATTAATAGAGAATCGAAGGCTTTGTTTTTACCTAAAAGCATATCTCTTGGTGTGCAAAATTCTGGATCCTGAAAGTAAAATTTCGAGGTAGTTATGTGAAATGTATCTGGATAATCTCGAGTATAATATTCTTTATCAAAATGAGTTGCTCCTGAGTTGACATATCGTACAAAATCCATATTGTAAAGAAAAAACCGATTTATCTTATTGATTTTCCTTTTGATGGATTCTAGTTGAGAGTCTTTGTCGCTTCTTGGGAGCTGAATTTCAAAAGAATATATTTCAGAATAATAAATAAGTTCTGTTAATGGAATCTGTTTGGTCTCTTTGAAGAATTTAATTTCATCTTGTATAGTTTGAAATTTTTTAGAGAGGATTTCTTTTTTGTAGATGCTTAATAGTTTTTGACATGCTTTTATAGAGTGCAAAGCGCATTCTAAAATATTGTTACTCTGATTTTTTATTTTGTCTAGGTCTTTGAGTAGTTTTTTTGATAATTTTTGCGAATTCATAATCAGATACTTTTAAGTTGTGTGCCATAGATTTGAAATTTAGTTGATTAGGGAATATCGCAGTTCTGTAAAATAAATTAAATGACTTCTAAAATCATAAGACTTATAGCTTATTAGTCTATTTTGAGGAACTCTCGTTAAAGTAACTTTACTTGATAATTGTAGGAGGTGAAATCAGCCGTATATGTTTACGGAATAATCCGTATTTTTCTACGGATTAACAGTAAAATAGCCTAAATATATACTTTTTGAATGAAATAATATTTACTTGTTTTTTCTTCGAAACTGTTTTAGAAATTCAGTTCTATTTTTCACGCCTGTTTTTTTGAAGATATTCGAAGCGTGTTTTGATACAGTACTTTCAGCAATGAACAAATCTTTTGAAATATTTCGATAACTCAAATCACTAAGGATTGACAAAGCGATTTCAATTTCCCTTCTGGTCAAATCTTTATAAAATATTTGACGTTCTATCAATTGGTCTTTTTGTTTTTCTTTCAGAGCAAAAACTTCATACATCCGAGTACTGTTTTTGATAAAGTAAATATATCTATCTACTTCAATAATGGTTATAGCAAAGAAAGCTGAGTTCATTACCGTAAAAGTTAACCATTGATAATCACCTATGACTGTGCAAATTGGTAACAAAGTAATGCTTGTCATACTAATCAATGATAGCTTGTTTCGTCTTAGTATAAGAGCGTTTGGATTACTTGGATTTGAAATACGACGATAAAAAACAAAAAGAAAAGCAAATGCAAAAATAGATACAGGTATAGTGAATAGGAATCGTGCTGATTTGAGAGAATTTGTTAGAAAATATGGAACTAAAAATAGAATAACAAAACTAGAGCTCGCTAGTATGCTAAGGTTTTTAATGGATGAGTTGAACTTTAAAACAACAATATCGTATTCTTTATAAAGATAGTAAACTATAAAAATGCATAAGGCTATTGCGACTCCATACGTAATGATATATTGGAATATAATTGGACCAGGAAAACTATCAGTAGGTAAAAAACCACCTGTTGCATTGTAGATAATGAATAACAACCCTAAATATAGAAAACGTTTAAGACTGCTTTGAGTTTTCTTTCGAGAAAAGTATAGCGTAAGCAATACAATGAATGTATCTATTAATAGATAGAAAAAAGTCGTCCAATGTATTGATGTGCCAAACATTTTTAAAATTATTCACTGTGTTCAAATTTGTTGGTTTCTAAATTTTTGAAAACATTGTTCCAATGAAAAATTTGTCCATTCATTGTAATATAAACATCGGGTTTCAGAAATTGTAATGAGCTAATTGCATATCCTAAATTAAAAGGTGCATCTGTATTAGAGGATGAGCCTAATATAAATGATCCAACCAAAACAATAGTTACATTTAAATTAAGCCTTCCCAAATATTTTGCTGTGTTTTCCATTGTGAAAGTACCGTGCGTAATCAAAAATTTATCTGCATTAGATTTTTTGATCTTTCGTGCTAACAACTCTCTATCCTTATCGGTAATATCGCGACTGTCTTTTTTGAAAACACTTTCAATGGTATAAGCAAACTCAACATTTGGACTTCTTATGAAGTCCTGAATAATTGTGCAAGATGATTTTGCACTTTTATTATCAGTATTATCCAATCCTTCGATAGTACCGCCTGTTGTGAGAATGTATATCATATTCACATGTCATTAAAGATTGCTCTTATAAAGATAATTAAATAAGATTGATAAAAATGAGAAAAGTATGATTAAGCAGTTATCGCTAATAAGCTTCTGTTTGAGTGAGAATAAATTCCCAATGTGTTTATAGACAAATACAATGATGTATTGCCTGTATAATTTTTATATGAAATGTTGCATCTTATCAAACTCTTGAGAAAAACACCTAAAGCGAGAACTTAACTTATAAGCTTATTATATAATTAATAATAGGTGGGTCGAACAAAAGTAATCCGTTTTCTGCATTACAATGGTTTTTTAAAATTTCAATCATTGATATTTGGGTGTTTTATACCAGAATTCAGTCCAAAAAAAAAGGCTTCTTACGAAGCCAGAAATTATAATCGATCGTTAAAAGGTTTTTCCTCATTTGAATTCGCTACACAATTATAATAAATTTTGGATGGTTTTGATGAAAAACCAGCGCAAAAGGATTAACATTTTGACTTTTAACCTGATTTTTGATTGCCTTTATTCTATTTTACCCTATAATTTAGATTTACCATTATGTGGAAAATTTTTTTTCCTTTTCCGTGGTTGGAAGAACCGACTTTAATGGCCGATGATTGATAGTCAAACCTTTTTGTAAGTTCTTTCCATTTCGATTTTTTTAAACCGAAACCTGATTGATAGGATAAATTTGGTAAGACATTTTCTTTGTACTTTTTCCAACTAGAATCAAAATTCTTGTGCTGTCTCTTATCATAAATTAACATTATGAAGTTTTTACGTTTATGATAATAATTAAAAATCTTTTTGATGTGACTTTCAGCCTTACGCTTATCCGACCAAATAAATGCTTCGCAAACGATTAATGGTTCGCCATTACCATCACAGATCATTATATCTCTTTCCCCTGGATTGTACTTGTCTTTATTTTCTGAAAAACCGCCTCTATCTTGACCTTGAATTAGCCATCCCCATTGTGCCATCCTAGCCTCTAACGCTAATTGTATAAGATCATTATATTTATCTTCGTGCCCAACCTCTCTAATCGCATTAATTTTATCCAACATTTTACTGCTGGCAAGTGCAACTTCTTTAGTAATAAAATTTCCTAAACTATTTTCTGCATTTAATCTATCTGGAAATATTTGGATAAGGGTTCTTGGTGCAGCTGCAAATATTTCATTGAAATTGTTTTGTAAAAACTTTATATCCGTTTTATCATCTAGTTTCGTTTTAAGTTTTCTAACAAATTTTGGAATTTTTGCATCGGAATCTTTATGGTACTCAGTTGCGCGAAATAATACTTTTTTAGCTTCTTCTCGCAGTTGAAATTTTAGCAGTATACCTATTCTTAATTCCACAATATCTTCCTTCATATTATATGGAAAAGGAATGGAAAGGTAAAGTTTATCGAATTCGTGTTTATTTTCCAGATGATAATATGCTGTAAGTTGGTTGGTCCAAATTTTATCCTTTATAGGTTCTACATAAGATTCTGGCAGGCTCATTTCCATAGTTTTCCACTCGTCCAACGCTTCTTCAAAAAGCGTATTATCCTTACTTTTTGATGCCCAGTTTACTTTTGCTGCAAAACGATTTAAAGCGATAGTGGAATGCTTGGGAAACTGATGGTGCAGATTATCAAAAATTTGATACGCGGATTTAGCATTCGTTTCAAAACGAATTAAGGCTCTAAAGAATTGTTTATAACTATCTACATCAAATTCCTTATGTACTTTGTAAGATTTATGTTCTGGGATTTTGGTAGCGTCGAGAGCATTTTCATCCTTATTGTTGTAAGCTAACATTAATGCTACAAGATAGCTTACCTTTTCTAGGTCTTTTTTACTATGGGCTGTTGCGTTCTTTTTCCAATAATCAAGAGCTTCTTTGGTTTGTTCAACCAGTTTAGGATGGTACGTAAGTTTTCTTATTATTAATTCAATTTCTGGATTCCATCTTCTTGATTTTATAAATTCTGTGATTTTTGATTTCTTTATTTTTTTAATTAGTTCCTTTTTTAGTCCTTCAGCTGTAATCCAATCTACTATTATAAGAAGCCTTGTTAAATCGCTGGTTTTAGTAAGGACATTTATTATCTCTTTTTTATCGGAAAACCAGTTAATGCTATTGGCTATTTGCAGTATTAATTCACTTTTGTTTGAGCTTTTATAACTTCTTTCAAAAAACTCATCAAGAATATCAATCCTATTTTTATTGTGCTGAACAGCATTTTCTCTTAGAATTTCAACTATTGACGCTTCTAGTTTATTCTTAATGTTCGTAGTTTCTTTTTGTAGCCTGAAAAGATTTGAACTTCTATTATTTATGAAACTTTGTGTAGATAACAATATAAACAAATGTGAGCGCAGACGTCTTGCTGAATATTGGTTGAAATCGTCGTATATATTTTCGTCTGAATTAAATGTTATAGTGGGATTAATAAATTTTGAAAATAGATTGTTTCTGTTCAACACTATAAGTGGATAAATCCAATTAATATTGTCCAAATGTTCATTGTCTAAATACCAAGAAGGTATCGTATCTTTTGATTCTAAACTTGGATAATCCGTTTTTGTAATCGAAGTTTTCTCAATGGCAGAAAGATAAATGTCTAAAAATAATTTTGCTATTTTTTGTTCAATATTGCTATCGATTTTTTCATTTTTCAATTGGCATTTTACCACAACCTCAGACAGCCAACTTAGATAATCTAGTTTTTGTAATGGTAAATGCCAACTGCCGTTTGATAATTCTCTGACAGGAAGATATGTATGGACGTGCTCTAAAAGTAATAGTAGATGTTTCGATATTATTGCTGGCTTAGTTCTATTTGAAAAACTGTTTACATCCTGCGTATAATCCTCGACGGTCTGTAATAAAATGTTTTCCCTTTCTTTTTTATCGGCGATGGTCTGGTCATAAATTTCGATAGTTCGTGAGTTTCTTACTAATTGAAATTTATCTCTATTAATTTCCTTGAATAATTGGAAAACAATGTTCGTAAACTTGTCTTTATCATGACTATGAGAAGAATTGATTTGGTCGAAAACAAGCTGAATTGCGATTTTCAGCATTTTCGTTCTTACTTGCGATACAGTTTCATCAGGCAAGACTTCAATTGAAGCATTGTCAAGCAATCTAAATGATAATGTTGCAAATTTTTCCTCAATAAGTAAAAAAGGCAATCGAGTAAGACCTCTATTTCTCAAAAAATAGGCAGATTTCCAAAGTAGGTATGGTTTCTGAAGACCTTCAAATAATAGCTGTTTTGTAATTGGGTAATGTGGATAATTGAAATTTTGTGAGTCGTTGTTATTTGAATATTTAGCATCCAAATTGAGTAATTCATCCACTAGATAAGATAAGTCTGTTCGGCTTCGTTGTTTAAAAAATAGATTTCCATTGAAATTGTCAGAAACCTTAATCATCTGTTTATAAAGGTCATAAACGTCATCTGTCTGCTTTAAGCTATTTTCTGGCTGTTCAATATTATTATTCCAATAACTTCGAGAAGTAATGTCATCTTCTAATAAAACTTTATCAAATTCTTGATTAAGAATATTTAGGTCTGGCTCTTTGAGCACCATTTCTAAAGCGGTTTCTTGAAATCTTTTTTTAGCTTCCGCAGAAAGGTGGGGAACAATATCGTGTCTATGTTCATCAAATTTGGAATACGATAGGAAATTTAAAATTCGTTGCTCATCGTTTTTAAAATTATTGTCATCTAGTAGTTTTTGCCAAATGATGGCTTTAATTCTGTCAGCCAAATCAAAGAGGTAATTTGGATTTGCTGAACGTAGAGATAGAATATACCCGTTAAATGATTGTGTAATTACTTCGTTCTCAATTAGCTCATCGGTTTCAGGTACTTTGGGATAGATCGATTTGTGTTGAATTAGAATATTATCAAAATCTACTTTCTTGACAAGTACCTTCTTTTTGTAATGTTTGTCTTTGTGTTTCCTAAGTTCATTAATAAACTTGAAAACCGTCCAATTATCTAGCAGTTTTTTATAGTAGTCAACGCCATTAATTTTAAATACAGCATCTTCTTTTGTCTCTTTAAAGTATTTGGCTTCATAGAGCCATTCGCTATCTAAAATAACATTATGTGTAGATTGATAAATTTTTATATACTCATCAAGTTCATTGGAAGGTGTTTTGGTAATCTTTAAATTTTCTGTGAGATACCTTATAAAAAGTAGCTCATTATACTTTTCATTTTTATCTTCATAATCACTTGCAGTCTTTCTTACAACACTCGGAATATAGATGCTTCCGAAGATATTACGCAACCAAAACTTTGAAAACAATGCTTTTAAATCAACAGACTCTTTATTATGTTTTTCGTAGGCTTTTGCAAACTTGTTTAGTTCTGTTTCAGAAATTTCAGGTTCAGAATAATTGCTTTTTAAAAGTAAATTCGCAAAAAATAGCGATGCATTCCAAAGTTTATCAGCATCTTCAGCAATTTGATTTTTATGAAAATATGGCTGCTTTTTATAGTGTTTTGATAGTTGCTCTAACTTTTTTAAGTTTTGTTCTATTTTAAAATTCATTTATGATATTAAGGCTTAGATTTTTGAGAATATAAAGTTAGCATAAATAAATAGGGCTATTATTTGACTTTAAATAGATTTTTCAAAAACTGATGAAAATTTCAATTCAGTTGATAAATTTTATTACATTATCATTTTAATGAATTTTCAATATGATTAGAGCAGTACAAAGACTTGAATTTGCAAATGTTTTTCCAGAAGAAGAACCTCAAGAAATACTTGAATATCTATCAAATATTTCACGAGAAACACTCTTAAAAATTATTGGTTTTAGTACTACTAAAAACCAACCAAATTATGATAGAGTTTTTAGTAACTCAGAAACTCAAAACGATATAAATAAAAGGGTAGCTGAATATGGCAGAGCAAATCAAATTCCTGAAAGACCTGTTCTTATTTCACGCGAGAGTAGTCTAATGCTTAGCGAGATAATTCTTGCTAACAGGACAACTTTATTAGAAGACAATGACAATGAGGGTGTGGATAAGGATGAAATGAATTTGTTTAAAGCCTACTTGTTGATAAATCTTCAGGCAAATGAAAAGCAAAATTTTGGCGATGCTCTAGATAATATAGACCGTATGGCTGAGATGTTCATTGCAATGTCGTTTTCATCAGCAGATACAGGCCTTTTTGAAGATAATGACTTAGAGTTCGCTAAACTACTTTACGCCACGGTTGTTAAGTTTGAATTTTTACTGGAATTTGTCTTTGAAGATGACAATAAATTCTTGGGCATAGCTCTAGCTGAAGAATTTGGGCAAGACAATCTGGAGGACCTGAAATACCAAGTGAAGCTTTTAGTAGCTACGTTATTGCGAAAGAAACATCTTGATAGTTATATTTTAACACCAGAAAGAGACGACCATATCAATTTCTTAAACACGCTTACAAATGCTGAAATAGATGTTTCGGATGATTTTACCAATCTCAAAAAATTTCCGCTCTATAAAATAAATGATACGCAATTCTCAATAGTAGATTACTTTTATTTATTAGATAAATTTTTTAAAAGTGTTAGGTTCATATTGAAGGATGCTTTTATTGAGCATCACGGGTTGAAGAAAAAAGATACGTCGTTTTTTGCATTCTACAACACAGAGTTTTCAGAAGAAGTTGTAATGAAGAAAGTTCTCGATGACATATTTCATTGGAAGTATTTGGTAAAGCGTCAAGAAGCTGCAACAAAAGATAATGAACCAGACTACTACGTTCGCCATAACAATAAAATTTACCTATTTGAAAATAAGGATGTACTCGTGAGAGCAGACATTAAAAGCTCATCAGATATTGAGAAGATTAAAAAATTACTAGACAAAAAATTTATACACGATGGCGACCGTCACGTCGGTATTGGCCAATTAATCAATTCCATTGAACAGATAGTGAATAAGCAGTTTCCCTATGATGATTATGTAAATAGTAAAAACAACTTATCAATTTATCCAATACTTTTAGTTAGTGATAGGATTTTTGAGATTCCAGGAATGAATTATCTTTTGAATAATAGGTATAATGAATTGGTGCAAGAACGGCTAGGGGACAAATACAAACCGAACTTAATTAAACCACTTACGTTTATTGATATTGATACTTTTATTTTTTTAGCACCACATCTTAAAGCTAAGGATAGAAATTTTAGGGATTTGCTAGACCGACACCATAAGGCAATGAAAACCCGTGTGGTTATAAACAACCCAAATATTGAAGAGGCAAAAATACAAGCAAGTAAAGGTATGTTTAAGCAATTATCGCCAATAAGTTTTAGGATGGATGAGTATAAATTTCCAATGGATTTGCTTGTAGATAAATTTAGAGATGTGCTACCAGAATAATTATTAAAATAAAAGATGATCAAAAATTAACCACACTATCCAAAGCATCATCAGCATCTTTGTGTATAAAGTTTGCTTGATAATTTATAGTTGTAGTGATTGAAGAGTGACGGTAAAGCTTTTGAAGCATTTGAATGGGGATTTTATCCCCAGAGATATTACCAAAACTATGTCTAGCAATGTGCATACTCATTTTTTTGGTTATGTCTAGTTTTGTAGCAACTTTCTTCAAGTGTCTGTTTAGGTTTCGTGTTATCGTCTGTGTTCTTATAGAGACCTTCTGCGAATCGTCTAAATCGATTTCTTTAAGGTAATGAAAAATTAAATCGTTATCAAGACTATATTCACTTCGATACCTATTAAGTATCGCACTTGCCTTGTCGGGAATTTTAAGTGTAACCAATTTACTGTTTTTGTTCATACGGTAAACTAATCTGCCATCATTAAAATCAGACCACTTTAATTTTAAAACATCGCCTACCCTTATACCAGCGAAATAAAAACTAATAAGCCATACGTGAACTGCATTTTGTTGAGCGTCGGTTAAGTCTTTGACATTCTCTAATTTCTGAATTTCTTTGCGGTTCAGTCCAATCTTTTGTGATTCAGGGATTCTTATCTGAATTTTCCCTTTTCCAAATGGATATCTGCCCCGGTCAACAAAAGATTCAGATACAGCAAGGTTGTAAATAGTTCGTATTAGAATCAGATAGTTCACTACCGTTCTCGGCGAAAGTTTTTTATCGTGAAGCAAGAAAGTCTCGAACTTTTTGAGTAGTGGAACATTAAGCTCATTAAACGATAACTCACTTTTTCTAAGAAAACTCTTAAACTTTTTAAGACGACCTAGTTCAGTATCGTATTGATGATACTTTTCCCTGTTTTTTAGGTTATCAAGATGCACATCTGCTACGGCAAAGAAATTAATATTTTTATTTTGCCTAATTTTTTTCTTGATCGCATCGACGGTTTGATAGTCAGCATTGTTTTCAGCCTCTAAAACTTTTTTATTTGCCTCAGCAATTTTAGTAAGTATAAAGTTATTAATGATGTTGGCATTGGGATGCGATTTTCGAACACATCTATTTTTCTTATCCCAGTACTTTTCTTTAATATTTTGACCAGTTCCCAAATAAGAACTTTTTCTGTCTTTGGTGATCCTGATAGCTATCGGATAACAACCTTCTGGATTCTTTTTCTTGCGGAGTACTGCTCTAACTGTTGCCATAATAATTGCTTTAGATTATGAAGATAATAAAAATAGGTACAACATAGGTACAACATTTTATGCTTTTAATTGATATTATTTGACTATAATCATTATGAAGTATTAACTAATTCATTGATTTTCAGTGTTATTAAGCTTGATTAGTTTAGTATGGTAAAATACTCATAACCCGAAGGTCACTGGTTCGAGTCCAGTTCCCGCTACTAGCAAAAACAAGGCTTCACAGAAATGTGGAGCTTTTTTTATTTAGAAGAGTTTTTGGTTTCCCTGACGCTTCGGGGCAGTTCCCGCTACTAGAATAGACAAGGCTTCACAAAAATGTGAGGCCTTTTTTTTATTTAAAAGATTTCCTGGCTTCCTCGACGCTTCTAGTCTAATTCCCGTTAATAGCAAAGCCTCTATTTTTATATTTGAGTTAAGCTTATAACAAGACTGATCATAAGTAATACGTTTCTATATATTTTATTTTTTCTTGATTTTAATAAGAGTACACGAAAAAGCATACGATTCTTATGTGAAATCTGATTGATTGTAGTTTGCTATTTATATTTTAACTCGCATTTCAGAAAATAATCAATAGACTTTTGTTGATTTGTGTAAACCTAAATATATTATCATGAAAAAAAGTTTATTATTTCTACCGTTTATTTTATTGACAGTTTTAGTGAGTTCTTGTAGTAGTGATGACGATGTGATTGATCGATTAACCAAAATCACTGATATTCCTGCAAATGCTGATTTATCAATTGACTATCTACCAATCAATTTATTTGAAATTCCTATTGAGCAAAATTTAAATTTACGCCAATTAATTGATGATGAATTGGGTAGTGACGAAGCTTTAGATCAAGTTAAAGAAGTAGAGCTTGAAGACATGTCTATAGAACTTTTAAGTGCTGATGATCAAGAAAATTTTGATTTTATAGAGTCAGTGACTTTAGGTGTTAGAACTGATGAATTGCCTTACAAAGAAGTTGCAACTTTAGAGAATATTCCTTCTGGAGTAAGTATTTTGGATCTAGAAACAACTGATGATTTATATGTAGATGATTATGCAAAATCCGAAAATATGAAGTTGGTCATCAAACTTAAAAGTGTTGAGGACGCTTATAATTTAGATTTAAAATTAAGAATGAAGTTTGATGCTAAGCTAGACCCTTCATTATAATTCAAAAAAATATAATTAATGAAATCCTGTGTGAGAACACGGGGTTTTTTTGTTCAAATTTTGCTCAATTTAGAGTTAATATTAACCTTTAATTTTAAATAATGTTATCAATGTTTACTTAGTTTTGCCGATCAAATTAAAACACAATCATGCTTCAATTTTTGATCAAACCTAAAGTCCTAATTTTATTTATCACTTTATTTCTGTCACAATTTTCATTTTCACAAAATGATTCTTTGGTACTGTCAAATAATGATGTGATTGTGGGCGAGCTGAAATCAATGAAGCAAGGTGTAGCTGCCATAGAAACTGATTACAGTGATAGTGACTTTAAAATTGATTGGGAAGAGGTGAAGACGATTCATACACAAAGTGAATTTTTAATTACAATCAAATCAGGCGAACGCTTCAATGGTTCTCTTAAAAGTTTTGATGGTGACAAAGTTCACATTTTAAATGCTGAAGACACTTTAGCTTCTGTTCTAAAAAATAATGTTGTTTTTTTAAACGTCGTAAAAACTGACTTTTTAAGTAATATAAAAGTGAGTTTAGGGGTTGGTTATAATTTTACAAAAGCAGACAACCTTTCTCAATTTAGTGTCAGAAGCACGATTGGCTATCGCGCTAAACGTTGGTCACTTAATGCAAATTATAATGATATTCGATCAAGTCAAGATAATGCTGAATCTGTTAAACGTCTTGATGCTTCTTTAGCTTATCAGTTTTATCTCAAAAAAAACTGGTTTACACATACCGAGGTCTCATGGCTTTCAAATACTGAGCAAAATATCAACTTGCGAACACTTGGAAAGCTAGGTATTGGTAAGTTTTTAATTCAAACCAATAGTTCATATTGGGCAATGCAAGTTGGAGCGTCATATAACAATGAAAACTTTGAGGTTGAGGGGATTAAAAAAGAAAAAAATAGTGCTGAAGCTTTTTTAGGAACCGGTCTTGATCTTTATGATATCGGTGATTTAAGCCTTATGACAACAGCTACAGTTTATCCCAGTTTAACAGAATCTGAGCGTTGGCGTTTTGATTATAAACTCGATGTTAAATATGACCTGCCTTTAGATTTCTTCGTCAATTTTGGTATCACGCTCAATTATGACAACAAACCTGTTGAAACTGCAAGCAAAACAGACTACGTTTTTCAAACAACTTTTGGCTGGGATTTTTAATATTGAATTCTTAGATATTATGCACTTTTTAGTGTAAATGTTTTTTAAAGCATATATTTTTTGCTTTATTGACAACTTATGATAATTATCATAATTAAGACAAGATTGTCTTGTTATTTTTGAGATGAAATTATAACCCTAAAATGTCATACTATGTTCAATGTATCTAAATTTCAAAATTTATTCAAAACATCTTTATTGTTGTTATGTGCAGCTGCAATTGTTTCATGTTCAGATAACAAAAACTCGAAAGATGAAGCTTATGTTAATCCCAAAAAAATAAAAGTTGATGGCAGAATGGATGCTGAACTTACAGCGCCACCGCATGTTCCACCATCAACAAGAGATAGAGCAGCGAAAAGACTGACTGTCGATATGGAAATTTTGGAAGAAGTTGGTACAATGACTGACGGAGTTGAATATGTTTATTGGACGTTTGACGGAACAGTTCCTGGAAGTTTTATCAGAACTAAAGTGGGTGACGAAATCGAATTTCACTTAAAAAATCATCCAGATAATAAATTACCCCATAATATAGACCTTCATGCAGTTAACGGGCCAGGCGGTGGAGCAGTTTCATCTTTTGTAGCACCAGGTCGTGAAATCGTTTTTTCTTTCAAAACACTTAATCCAGGTTTGTATGTTTATCACTGCGCCACTGCGCCAGTTGGGATGCACATTGCTAACGGAATGTATGGACTTATTTTGGTTGAGCCAGAAGAAGGTCTTGAGCCAGTAGATAAAGAATATTACATCATGCAAGGTGACTTTTATACAAAAGGAGACTATGGTGATCCAGGTTTACAAGCTTTTGATATGAAAAAAGCGATTGATGAAGATGCCGATTACGTCGTCTTTAACGGTAGCGTAGGCGCATTAACTGGAGATAATGCTTTAACTGCCGAAGTTGGCGAAACAGTTAGACTTTATGTTGGTAACGGTGGACCAAATTTAGTTTCTAGTTTTCACGTGATTGGAGAAATTTTTGACAAAGTGAATTTAGAAGGTGGAGAATTAGTTAACGAAAATGTTCAAACAACACTTATTCCTGCTGGTGGTGCAGCTATGATAGAATTTAAAATCGATGCACCAGGTGAATATATTTTAGTGGATCACTCAATCTTTAGAGCTTTTAATAAAGGCGCTTTAGGTATGATTAACGCTGGCGGTAAAGAACAGAAAGATGTTTATAAAGGAACTATCCAAGAAGGGATTTATTTACCTGAAGGTGGTACAATTCAGGAAATGCCCATTTCAGATGAAGAGCGTGCTGAAGCTTCAAAACCACCCAAAGGAAAACTTTCTTTTGATGAAAAAATGCAAATGGGTAAAAGAGTTTATGGAGAAACATGTTTTGCTTGTCACCAATCTGAAGGGCAAGGTATCGCAGGAGCTTTTCCTCCTCTAGCAAATTCTGATTATTTAAATGAAGATGTTAAGCGTGCTATTGATATTGTTTTGCATGGTAAAACAGGTGAAATTGTTGTCAACGGTGAAACTTACAACAGTGTGATGACGGCTCAAAACTTGACTGATAAAGAAGTTGCTAGTGTGATGACTTACGTTTACAACAGTTGGGATAATAATGAAACAGAAATTAGCGAAAGCCAAGTGAAAAAATTGCGTAAATAATTTTTGAGATAAAAAATAATCCAAAATCATCATGATAAAATTCATAGCAAAACTTTCATTATTTCTTCTACCGCTGTTTTCAATGGCGCAAGATATTGACGGAATGGCAATTATTGGAAAAGGAACTTATGTGCCTTTGTATGGAAGCGATTCTATTAAAGTTAATGTTGAAAAGTTCGCTTTAGATGTCTATCCTGTTACTAATGCTGAATTTCAGAAATTCGTTGAAGCACATCCAGAATGGAAGAAAGAAAATGTGAAAGCTTTGTTTGCTGATGAAAGTTACCTAAGACATTGGGATGCAAATCATGAACTCAAGAAGGGAGAAAAGCCTAATTCTCCCGTGACGAATGTCTCTTATTTTGCCGCTAAAAAATACTGCGAATGTGATGGCAAAAGGTTGCCAACTTTAGATGAATGGGAATATGCAGCGATGGCTGATAAAACTTCTCCTGATGCGAGAGAAAAAGATTCGTATAATAAATTCATTTTGGGTTGGTATGAAAAGCCAGCAGCTTTTAATCAAGAAGTCGGTAGCACTTTTAAAAACTATTGGGGTGTTTATGATATGCATGGTTTGGTCTGGGAATGGACTTCAGATTTTAACTCAGTGTTGATTTCAGGTGAGTCTCGTCGTGATAATACAGAAGATAACAATCTTTTTTGTGGAAGTGCAGCTATTGGTTCTTCAGATTTAATGAATTATGCAGCCTTTATGCGTTACGCTTTTAGAGGAAGTGTAAAAGCAAATTTCAATATCAGAACTTTAGGATTTAGATGTGCTCAAACATTAGATAATAAAAATCAGAACAATGAAAATTTATAAATATTTAATCCTCGCTATAGTTGTCAGTTTAACAGCTTGTCAAAATAGTTCAGATGAAAAATCGTCTGAGAATAATAATGAAGAAGCAACTGCTGAAAGTCAAGAATTACCAGATCTTTCTATTTATCATTTGCCTTCAGAATGGACAACGCAAAATAACGAAAATATAACGCTTGAACATCTTAAAGGCGATGTGCTTGCTGTGGTTATGATTTATACTTCATGCAAAGCAGCTTGCCCGAGATTGGTTGCTGATATGCGAAATATTCAGAAAAAAGTCTCTGATGAAAAAAACAAAAATGTTAAATATGTTTTTGTGAGTATTGATCCAGAAACTGATACACCAAAACGTTTAAAATCTTTTGCAAAAGAGAATGAAATGGATTCTGATCAATGGGTTTTTCTAAGAGGAACAGAGGAAGATACACGAGAGTTTGCAGCAATACTTGCTGTGAGTTACAAACAAATATCTCCTGTTGATTTTTCTCACTCTAATATCATCAGCGTTTTTGATCAAGAAGGAGTTTTAAAGTATCAAAAAGAAGGTTTAGGCGAAGATGATTCTGAAACAATTCAGAAAATAGAGGATCTTTCAAATTCATAAATTAAAGACTTTCTGATAAATTGTGAGTTAACAAAATATTTTCAATATTAAGGCAACTTCTTTATAATTTCGCAGTTAAAATAGAGTAGATTCTATGTCAAAGAAATTAAAAGAAGTTGCTTTTTCTATTTTAGAATTAGCGGCAATTGGAGAAGGTTTAAAAGCATCAGATGTTTTTCAAAATAGTTTAAGTTTAGCTCAGCATGCAGAGTCATTAGGCTATAAGCGCTTTTGGTTAGCCGAGCATCATAATATGAAGAGTATTGCAAGTTCTGCAACCTCAGTTTTAATCGGTTACATAGCGCAAGGCACACATAAAATAAGAGTAGGTTCGGGCGGAATAATGTTGCCAAATCACTCACCTTTAATTGTTGCTGAACAATTTGGTACTTTGGGACATCTATATCCTGATAGAATAGATTTAGGACTTGGAAGAGCGCCAGGTACCGATCAAAAAACAGCGCATGCAATAAGAAGCGATCGCGTCTCAGCAGTCCATAGTTTTCCTAATGATATTCAAGAAATTCAAAATTACTTTTCAAAAAACAACAAAGAAAGTTCAGTTAGATCATACCTTTCCGAAGGTATTGATGTACCAATCTATATTCTTGGATCAAGCACAAACAGTGCTTATTTAGCCGCTAAAAAGGGATTGCCTTATGTTTTTGCAAGTCATTTTGCGCCAGCACAATTACAAAATGCACTTCAGATTTACCATCAAAACTTTCAGCCATCTCAATTTTTAAGTCAACCATATACAATTGCAGGCATTAATGTCATTGCTGCAGATACCACTGAAGAAGCACAGTATTTGTCAACTAGCATGTATAAAATGATATTGGGTGTTCTGACGCAAAACATGGATTACCTCCAGAAAGCAACAGGTATGACTCCAGAAATTGAGAAACTACGAAATCACCCAAGTGTAAATCAAATGTTGAAATATGCATTTGTAGGTAACAAAAATGAAGTTAAAGAGCAAACTCAAGATTTCGTTAATCGCTTTCAAGTGGATGAGGTTATTTTAACATCTTACATTTATGATCAAAGTGCTAGGTTAAGGTCTTTTGAGATTTTTTCAGAATTAATGAAGGCCTAATTCTTGCATAAAGCACAAGGCTTTATTAAATTTTAATACCTGAGCCTTATTTGTAAAATATATTTAATTAACTTTTCGCCAAAACTATAACATGGAATCAGTACTAAACTTTATAGCAAATATTGCATGGTGGCAATGGATTTTGGGAATTGTTGTAATTGTTGCTATTAGAGATGTCTTTTTTAATAAACACCATATTATAACAAGAAACTTTCCTGTTGTTGGACATTTTAGATACATGTTAGAAAGTATTGGTCCAGAATTACGTCAATATATTGTTGCTAATAATAGAGAAGAACTTCCTTTTGATAGAATTCAGCGTGACTGGATTTATACATCAGCCAAAAACATAAATAACTATGAAGGTTTTGGTTCTGACAGAGATTTTGATGGAACTAATTATATTTTTATCAATAACGCGATGATGCCTTACAGATTGCCTGAGCATCATCCTAACCAAAAAGACCCTTACTTCGTGCCATGTGCAAAAGTGATGGGTCTCGCGCGTGGTCGTCGTTACCCGTATCGTCCGGCTTCTGTTATAAATGTCTCAGCAATGAGTTTTGGCAGTTTATCTGGTCGCGCTATTGCTTCATTAAATAAAGGGGTGAAATTGTCAAACGCATACCATAATACAGGTGAAGGAGGTATTTCGCCTTACCACAAAAATGGTGGTGATTTAATTATGCAAATCGGGACGGCTTACTTTGGTATCAGAGATGAAGATGGAAATTTCTCGATGGACAAGCTTGTCGATTTGGTGAATAACACACCGACCATTAAAGCGATTGAAGTGAAATTATCACAAGGTGCCAAGCCTGGTAAAGGAGGCGTCCTTCCTGCTTCTAAAATAACGAAAGAGATTTCTGAGATTCGTCATGTACCTATGGGTGAAGATGTGATTTCTCCGCCTTATCATACAGCTTTTAACGACATTAAAAGTTTGATTCAATTTATTGAAGATGTTGCGGAACAAACGGGTTTACCTGTTGGAGTGAAAGCTGCAATTGGTAAAATTGATCAGTGGAAGCTGCTTGCTCAACAAATGAAAGAGACAGGACAAGGACCAGATTTTATCACTATTGATGGAGGTGAAGGAGGAACAGGTGCAGCACCACCTAGTTTTGCTGACCATGTTTCTGTTCCTTGGATGCAAGCCTTTAAGAATATTTATAAAATTTTTAGTGCTAATGAATTAACTGATGATGTTGTTTTTATCGGTAGTGGTAAACTGGGTTTCCCATCAGAAGCAGCAATGGCTTTTTCAATGGGAGTTGATTGTATTAACGTTGCAAGAGAAGCGATGATGAGCATCGGTTGTATTCAAGCGCAATCTTGCCATAATAACACTTGCCCAACAGGTATTACAACGCAAAATAAATGGCTTGAAAAAGGAATCAACGTTGAAGAGAAATCGATCAGAGCTCTTTTTTATTTTAAAAATTTCAGGAAAGAATTGCTAGAAATTACGCATGCTGCAGGCTATGAACATCCATGCCAATTTACAATGGAAGATGCTAACATTAATTTGAGTGATCAAGATTTTACAAAAACATTAGCCGATGCTTATAAATATGATAAGCAACAAGTTGACTTCAAATCAATGCGAGACCTTCAAACTTGTCAATATTTAGGAGGAAACTATAATCAAGCACATTCTGAAAAACAAGTGTCAACATGTAAAGTGAGATATTAAATCACAACTATTAAACTATTTTTCGACTTATAAATTTTATCAACTTGGCATTCTCAAAGTGGAAGCCAAGTTTTTTTTATGTATTATTCAATAAAAAACATGATGTATTTGATAAAGTTCATTTCATTTTTAAATAAATTTACTGTTTTTTAAGGCTACAAATTAAATGTGGACTATACAAAATCAAAATAGAGTTGAAGTCTTTTTACCATAAAGCAATCGCTTTCCTAAATTACTTTGTAAATTTAGATTTTATAAAAAGCACTAATTCAAAACCTTAACAAAAAACAAAAACACATGAAAAAAGTAAATTTTATTTTAGGCGCGCTTATGATTGGTTCAACGCTTGTTGCCTGCCAAAACTCAGATAAAAAAGAAGAAAGCTTAGAGAAGAAAGCTGACAAAACAGAAAAGAAAAAATCTGATAAAAAAGGAAACGAGATGAGCGAAACTGACTGGGCTCGATTAGATATTGATCCGATTTTGAAAGATTACATGATTGTTAAAGACGAACTCGTTAATGATAATATGGATGGTGTTGGTAAAAACACTGAAAGATTAATCACTGATATCAATAACTATGATTACGATAAAGTCGCTGAAGAACACAAAGATTTTACAAAAGCTATCATGGGTGATGCTAAAGAAGTAGCAATGAAAATAGATAGCGGTAAAAATCTTGAAGAAAAAAGAAAGCATTTTTATCATCTAAGCGAAATCATGACAAAATATGTGATGACAGTTGGAACGAAAGAACCAATTTATGAGCAATATTGCCCAATGTATGATAATGATCGTGGTGCAACTTGGTTGAGTTTAAATGAAGAAGTTAAAAATCCATATTTTGGAAGTAAAATGTTGAAATGTGGAGAGGTTCAAAATAAATTTTAATTTTCATATACTCAGCTAGCAAAAAGTTACTTGAGATTTTTTTCTTTAGAGATATTCAATTTTGAAAGCCTAATAGAGTATACAACTTATGAATAAAAGCAAAATATATATCATCATCGCTCTTTTAATTGGTATTGGTGTTGGCTATTTTATTTTCTCATCTACTGGAGATGATTCGCAAAAAACTGCATCAAATTCACATGCTGATCAAGCCGATGAAACTCCGTCAACAAATGAATTCCGCTTTTCGCAAAATGAAATGACTCTTGCTAATATTCAAACCATAGTTGTCGGAAAATCATTGTCAAGTGAAAAGTCGGAAATGAATCTTTCTGGTAAAATCGTTTTTAATAGAGAAAATCAAAATACACAAGTCAGTTATTTTAAAGGTCACTTAGAAAAATTGATAGCTGATTTTAAAGGAAAAAACATTAGAAAAGGTGATTTAATCGCTTATATCTATTCGTCTGATTTGATTGAAATTCAAAAGGAATTGAAAAGTGCGGCTGCTTTAAAAAAACTAAAACCTGAATCTTACGAGGCTATCTATCAAAAACTGAAAAATCGAAAACTCAGTGAAAGACAAATTCGTCGTATTGAAGAAAACAATGATCCAATTAAACGCTTTCCAATTTATGCAACTGTATCAGGAACAATTGAAAAAGTTTTGGTTTCAACTGGTGATGATTTAGAGGAAGGACAAGGGATTTTGGAATTGAGTAATTTCAATTCAGTTTGGGCAGAATTTGATATTAATGAAGAGCAAATTTCAAATTTTAGTCAAGGTCAAATTCTTCAAGTAACAACAAATACTTACCCTAACGAAATTTTTAAAGGTAAAATTTCTTCTATAAATTTAACTGTAGAATCTAATAAACCTTTGAATAGAATTCGTGTTAATCTACCTAATTTAGATCAAAAGCTCAAGCCTGGTATGCTTGCTAAAGCAAACTTCCCAACTCAAAATTCATCTAATGAAGATAGAATCTATATTCCATCAACTGCTGTTTTAAGGCAGGGAAAAGAGTCTGTTGTTTATTTAAAAGTTAAACAAGACAAGCTGGTTTTTGAAATGAGAGAAGTGATTTTGGGTGATAAAGAAGCAGATATATATGAAGTTTTAAAAGGTTTGGAAAACGGAGATAGGATTGTCACCAATGGCGTTTCCACCGTTGATTCTTTAAAGCAATTACAAGAAAAGAAATTGATGACAAACCAAAAGAATCAAGAGATTTCAGATACAATTCAATAGAGGTTTAATTCTATGTCAGAAAAAATTTATATTAAAAATATGGTCTGCCCGCGATGTATTTCAGCGGTCGAATCTATACTCAATCAACTTCAAGTCAACTATAGGGAAGTACGGTTAGGTGAGATTGACTTAGATACAAAATTAAATCTATTCCAGCTAAATAAGCTTTCTGAAAAACTAGAGAATCAAGGTTTTCAATTGATTCAGGATCGCAAAACTTCACTTGTTGAACGCATTAAAGCTCTGGTAATCGATAGAATTCATTACTCCTCAAAATTAGAGGATTTTTCTTGGGCAACGTATTTGAATAAGCATTTGCATTTGGATTATAAATACTTGAGCTCTCTTTTTTCTTCACAAGAAAATATGACACTTGAACATTACATTATTTCACAAAAAACGGAACGTGTTAAAGAACTTCTCGTATATGATGAACTCAGTTTAAAAGAAATTGCTGATCAACTAGATTACAGTAGTTCTGCTTATTTAAGCAGCCAGTTTAAACAACAAACAGGGCAATCGCCAACAGCTTACAAACAAAGTCAAAATAATGATCGTAAATCTTTAGATGAAATTTAAAATCGTGAGAATTTCATAATTGTTTCAGCCTAAACCATAAGTGATTTTATTTGTTTTTAGTGAACTTTGACCGTTCAAAAGAAATAAAATTATGTCAACAAAAACTCAAAAAAAGACTTTTTCAGTGACAGGAATGAGCTGTGCAGGTTGCGCCTCCAGTGTTGAAACTGTCCTTTCAAATATTGATGGTGTTGATGCTGCAAACGTTAATTTTGCAACGCATTCAGTTGCCATAGATTATGATGAAAATCATGATGAAACACAATTTAAAAAAGCAGTTCAAAAAGCAGGTTTTGATATCATATTAGATGAAGAAAATGCAGACGATATCAGTGATGAAATCGCTCAAGAAGATTATAAGAAACTGAAAAAGAATCTTATTTGGTCTGCTATTTTCACATTACCTGTTTTTATTTTCGGGATGTTTTTTATGGAGTGGATTCCTGGGCGATGGATCTCTCTTGTACTCACATTGCCTGTTCTTTTTTGGTTCGGTCAGGATTTTTTTAAAAACGCAATAAGACAAGCCAAGTTAGGAAGAGCAAACATGGATACACTTGTTGCACTAAGTACAAGTATTGCATTTATTTTTAGTGTTTTTAATACTGTATACCCTCAGTTTTGGTTGGGCAAAGGTTTGGAGGCACATGTTTATTTTGAAGCCGCAACAGTGATCATCACTTTTATTTTATTTGGTCGTTTGTTGGAAGCTAGAGCAAAATCAAATACATCAACGGCACTTAAAAAGTTAATGGGTTTACAACCTAAAACTTTGCGTGTGATTGAAGGAGATACTGAAAAGGAAATTCCGATTAAAGATGTGCAAATCGGACAAACAATTGCGGTTAAACCAGGTGAGAAAATCCCTGTTGATGGTCAAGTGAGTAAAGGGCATTCACATGTTGATGAAAGCATGATTACTGGCGAACCTCTTCCGGTTGAAAAACATGATGGAGAAAAAGTTTATGCAGGAACAATTAACCAAAAAGGAAGTTTTCAATTTGTATCTGAGAAAGTAGGTTCAGAAACCTTTTTAGCTTCAATTATTAAAACGGTCAAAGAAGCGCAAGGAAGTAAAGCACCAGTGCAAAAAACAGTTGATAAAATTGCAGGAATTTTTGTGCCAGTTGTGATGAGTATTGCTGTGCTTACATTTATTATTTGGATGATTTTTGGTGGTCAAGATGCTTTCACGCATGCGATATTAACTTCTGTGGCTGTTCTTGTTATCGCTTGTCCGTGTGCTTTGGGCTTAGCAACACCAACTGCAATTATGGTTGGCGTCGGAAAAGGTGCTGAGAATAATATTCTAATTAAAGATGCTGAAAGCTTAGAGATTGCGCATAAAATAGATACAATCATTCTTGATAAAACAGGAACGATAACAGAAGGTAAGCCTGTGTTAACTGACGAGATTTGGTTGAAAGATTTAAAAGAACTCGATCATTATAAAGCAATTTTAATGGCAATCGAAAAGGAATCTGAACATCCATTAGCTTCAGCAGTTGTCGATTATTTTGATAAAATTGATTTATCAAATATCAATATAAAATCCTTTGAAAGTATCACAGGAAAAGGTGTTAAAGCAATTTTTGAAAGCGATAAGAAATATTATATTGGTAATCAAGCTTTGATTAAGGATCAAAATATCAAATTGAATTCTGATCTTTCTGAAAAAGCAGAAAAACTTCAAGATGATGCTAAAACTGTCATTTACTTTAGCGATGAGAAAAAGGTTTTAGGTGTTTTTGGTATCGCAGATAAAATCAAAATAAGTTCTAAAGAAGCGATTCAGGATTTACAAAGCAAAGGTCACGAAATTTATATGCTAACGGGTGATAATAAACATACAGCAAAAGCAGTTGCTGAGGCTGTTGGTATCAAAAATTATCAAGCTGAGGTTTTGCCAGCTGATAAATCCGCTTTCGTTAAAAAACTTCAGTCAGAAGGAAAAATAGTTGCGATGGTTGGCGACGGTATTAATGATTCTGAAGCTTTAGCTTTAGCTGATTTGAGTATTGCAATGGGTAAAGGCTCTGACGTGGCTATGGAAGTTGCTAAAATGACTTTAACCACATCCGACTTAAAGAAAATTCCTCAAGCCTTAAAGCTATCGCATAAAACAGTTTTAGGCGTGAGACAGAATTTATTTTGGGCATTTATTTACAATATCATCGGTATTCCGATTGCAGCAGGTATTCTTTATCCGATCAATGGGTTTTTACTTGACCCAATGATTGCAGGTATTGCAATGGCTTTTAGTAGTGTTTCTGTTGTGACAAATAGCTTACGTTTAAAACAAATCAAACTTTAATATTAAAAAATAAAATTCATGAAAACTTTAAAATTTAAATCGACTATTAACTGTGGTAACTGTGTTTCTAAAGTGAAACCAATATTAGATAATCATGACAAAATCAATTCTTGGGAAGTTGACACAGACCATGAGGATAAAATATTAACAGTCAAATCAGATTCAATTTCTGAAAAAGAAGTCTCTGATGCGTTGATAGAGATTGGCTTTAAAGCTGAACCAATTCAATAGTTATTAGATAAACTAAAGATCAAAAGCTGCTTTGACAATTTCTTAGCAGCTTTTTTTATAAGTTGATTTTATCAAAATTAAGATGAGCTGGTTTCGACTCTAATATCCGAGGTAAAATATGCTTCAGATTTGCATAAGCTTTTAAGCTATCATGAAGAACAATAAGGCTTCCAGCTTCAAGGTTCTTTTGATAAATTTCTAAACATTTTTCTTTAGAGGCTCTCTGATCATAATCTCTTGTCAAGACATCCCACATGATGATTTCTTTCCCTTGTTTCAATAAAGTTTGGGCTTGTTTATTTGTACATCTTCCGTAAGGTGGCCTAAAAATTTTTGTTTTTACGCCATGAGATTCTATGATGTTCTGTGTCTTTACTATGTTATTGAGATAATCATTTGTTGAGGTTTTCCAGCCATTCAAATGATTGAAGGTGTGATTCCCTATGGCATGACCATCAGCAATAATTTGTTTAAAAACATCAGGATGCTTTTCGATATTTTCACCAATACAAAAAAAAGTTGCCTTAGCGTTATATTTTTTTAAAAGCGATAGAATCCATGGTGTTACCTCTGGAATTGGCCCATCATCAAAAGTGAGATATATCTTTTGATGATGAGGTTTTATTTTCCAGTGTCTTTTTGGAAAAAGAAGTTTCAGAAAAACACTGCTTTTCATCTTTTTAATTTGGAATCATCTCTGTGCCTTCAAAAAGGTTAACAGAGTCTTTCTGTTGATCATTTGAAAGATTGTCGATTTCATCAACAGGAATTTCACTTTCTGGTTGATCATTAAAGAAATGAGCAAACATATCTATGTATCCATTGAATTTAGTTGCTTCATCCTTCATGATTTCTTCATCTTGCGCAATAACAAGAATGTCAACTAAGCTCCTGTATTTCTCAATTTCGCCGTAGATATTTTGAAAAGCATCTATTTGATTTTCTTGTTTTAAACCAGAATAATAAGTGAGCCATTGCTGATGTTTTGTTGCAACCTCATACCATATCTCTCTGGCTTCTTCAGGTTTTCCTATTTCATAATAGCCTAAAATAAAAGGTTCTAACAATGAATCAAAGCCAAAGTATTTTACTGGCATTTTTTCCATCGCTAAGTCAAGAATTTTTTCTGCTTTATCATTTTTACCTTCTTTCAATAAAACTTCAACGAGTCTTGCCAAATTACTTCTGTAAGTAATTGCATTTTTACGTGTTTCAGGGTCGTGATAAATTTTGTCACTCCCCAAGTTACCCCATTCCCATTGCATAACTTGCTCGTACATTCTATCAGAATCAATACGTCCCATGTCAAAAGGATTTTTAGGATTCACTTTTGTTTTGATTGGTGTGAGTTTGTAAACTATACCTTCAAGCTGTAAATAATCTTTTAACCAGATATAATCAGCATCAGAATAACTTCCTCCAGTAAAGTAAATTGGGCGTTCCCATTCATTTGACGCGAGTACATCAAGCATCATCATTCTGTTTTTATAAATGACGTTGTTTCCTAAAGTAAAATTGATGGTGTCAACTGCTTTATTTCTATCTTTTTCATCTAAACTTTGAGCTTTAATCGCATTGTCAACATTGACAGGTAAACTCAGCTTTTTAGTTGGAAAAGTGTTGTAAATCTGACCATTTTCTAATTCTTCTTTTGTCGAAGGATTATCACTTTTTATGTATTGCATCCATTTTTTGATATTCAATCTTTTTGGGAATCGTGGATCTTCTCTGAAAAAAACAGCGTCGTTTACACTATAAACAAAGTCATCATGCTCCAGAATTGTTTTAACTGGATCGGATGTGTAAGCTTTTCGCTTCATCTGGTCAATATACCAATCTGTCGCAAACAAACTGGTGTTAATCGTTCGCACATCTCGGCGATAGCCTTCAATTTCTTGCGCATACCAAAGGGCAAAAGTATCGTTATCACCTATTGTAAATAGTATGCCGTTCTCTTCGACAGCATCAAGATATTTTTTAGCCATCGCTAGAGTTGTATATCTATCGGATCTATCGTGATCATCCCAATTTTGTTGCGCTAACAGTCCAGGAACGGCTATTAAACAGACGATACCAACAAGGGGAGCGACTATTTTAGGTGAAATTTTATCTTTTAGAAAATCAAAGATTGCAAATACGCCAACGCCAATCCAGATTGCAAATACATAAAATGAGCCGACTAAAGCATAATCACGTTCACGAGGTTCAAATGGTCGTTCATTAAGATATATCTTCAAGGCAATTCCGGTAAATAAAAAGAAAACCATCAACACCCAGAAGAAATTAATATCTCTTCTGAAATGAAATACGAGTCCGATAATACCAAGTATTAAAGGCAAGAAGAAATATGTGTTTCTTGCTTCATTATTTTCAACTTCATCTGGAAGATTTTCTTGACTGCCAATAAACATCTCGTCTATAAAATCAATACCACTAATCCAGTTTCCATTGAAATTTGTGAGTTTTCCCTGCGTATCATTTTGTCTGCCAGCAAAGTTCCACATGAAATAACGCCAATACATGTATCCCATCTGAAATTGAAGTAAATAATTGAAATTAGAAGCTGTAGAAGGTTTGCCGATATTCACGTATTGTGAAACTTGCTTCAGAAAGCCAACATATTCTTCATCCGATATTTTTCCAACAGCATAATCATTATTGACTTTTCGCACATTACTGACGAGCTCTTGTTCTCCAATATATTCTTGTTTTACAGAAACTTCGAGGGGTCCTGTGAATCTTAAATAATTTTCAGCATGCTCAGTACTCCACATTCTTGCCAAAAATGCTTTGTGTGCATCATCAGTGTTTTGATTGTGATTTTTATAATTATTAACGATAACGTATTCACCTTTTTCTCTGTCCATTTCGTACAATGGCTCGTCGTCGAAATAAGGATTATCTGAATCTAAACCTGCAAAAGCTTCAGTGAATTGTGGTCCATAAAAAAGTTTTTGTTCAGGGTATTGTTCACGGTTGTAATAGGCGAGCAGTGCACGCGCACTACTTGGGTTATTTTCATTAATTACCGTTCCGGCATTTGCACGAATGGGAAGCATAATCCAACTAGAGAAACCTATGAAAATAAACAGGATTCCTAAAATAATTGTATTGATGAGTTTATAATTGTGTTGACGTGTGTAACGCAAAGCGAAATAGATCAAAGCAATTAAGCCGATTCCTGTCAAGATTGTCCCTGAGTGAAATGGTAAGCCGAAATTATTGACGACAAAAACTTCAATTGTACCAAAAAGCGTTAGTGTATAAGGTAGAAGAAATTTAAAGATAAATAGTAAAATTGCGACAACAATAACGTGAGCGATGATAAAATTCTTAGTTGTTACTTTTTTAGTGTTTTTAAAATAATAAAGTAATCCGATGGCAGGAATTGTCAGTAAGCCCATGAAGTGAACGCCAAATGATAAACCTATCATCAAGCATATCAAAATAAACCAACGATTACCACGAGGTTTGTGCATATCTCTTTCCCAGAGTAAGCCAACGTAAAACATCGCTGACATGATACAGATAGCCATGGCGTAAACTTCAGCTTCAACAGCTGAGAACCAAAAACTATCAGTAAAGGTAAAGCTTGTAGCTCCAATAAAACTACTTGCAAGTACAGCTATTTTTGTTGCGCTTGAAGCTTGATCTATATTCTTAACAATCTTTTTGAGTATAAGTGTGATGCTCCAGAACATGAAAAGCACAGTAAATGCAGAAGCAACGCCAGACATCAAGTTAACCATGAAGGCGATTTGTGTTTCATCTGCAGCAAACATGGAAAAGAATGCGCCAAAAATTTGATAAAAAGGAGCGCCAGGAGGGTGGCCAACCTGAAGCTTTGCAGAGGTAGAAATATATTCGCCGGCATCCCAAAAGCTTGCTGTTGGTTCAGCTGTGAGTGCAAAAGTGATTAAAGCGATTGCAAAAGCAACCCATGCCAGTAATTTATTCCAAAAAGAGAAATTAATGTGCTTCATTTTTTAAAATTATTTGAGGCGAAAATAAGGATTATAATTAAAAGTAAATCCCTGTTATTGAACCTTTATGAATATCTAATAAATAAAGCTTTTTAAAAAAGTTTAATTTTTTTCTATTTTTTATTTGGAGAATCAGAAATAGAGTTTATATTTGCAAACCGAAATTGTGGCCTATGGTGTAACTGGCAACACATCTGGTTTTGGTCCAGAAGAGTCTAGGTTCGAGCCCTAGTAGGCCAACAAGATTAACCCGAAAATCAACTGATTTTCGGGTTTTTTGATTAATAGAATTAGTTTATAGTGTTAATTAAACCCATTCTTTGTGAAAAGGATGGGTTTTTTTAGGTCACATATTTATTTTGGAAAGCGTGTTTAAGATGAAGCATTTTTGTCCTTTTCCTTCCTGGCTTTTTGACGTGCTTTTTGTTTTCTTTTATAATCCATAATAACAAGCGCTAAAATCAAAACAAATATAAGAATGTAGTGCCAATTGTCACTTAGGAAAATTTCAAGATCAAAACCGTTTTCAAATTTTTGTGCTTCTTGAGGTTTAGGAAGATGTGTTTGTTGCATGGCTGAAAGTTTCATTTTTTGAATAACTTAATATAGAGCTTTTCTTTGTCTTTCTCAGCTTAAAACCTTGATTTAAGCTTTATTTAAATATTTTAACCTAAACTGAATAACCAAAGCTCCGCCTCGTATGAGCATCCAAACTGTGAAGGCAATCCAAATACCATGCAACTTTAGATTGAAATAATCACAGATTAATAGTGTGGGAGCAAAGCCTAAAAGGGTTGCGATAAGCAAAACGTTTCTTAAGTATTTGGCCTCTCCCAATCCTTTGAATATGCCGTCAAACATAAATGCAATTGCATTGATTGGCTGCATGAGAAGTACAATCCAGAAAACACTTGAAAACGCAGCTAACACATCAGAGTCTTTGTTGAAAACGTAACCGATTTGATCATAAAATATAAAGCAAATGAATGATAAGCTTAAAGCGATAATCACAGCATATTTACTGATGTCTTTACTGAGTAACCATAGTTTTTGATAAGCTTTAGCGCCTAATAATCTTCCGCCAATAGCATTTCCTGCATTGGCATATCCATCAATAAAGAAAGAGAAAAAGAGCCATATATTCATCAAGATACTTTGCGCTGCGATGAAAGATTTTCCATAATCGGTTGCATAAGCGTTTGCCATATAAATCGCAATATTTAATGCTAATGTCCTCAAGAACAGATTAAAACTCATGATGAGCAATGGTTTCAAATTTGGGTTTATTTTTCGGCGTAATTTAAAACCAAAGTTCGTTTTCTTTAAGTAGTAGTAAATCGCCATCAGAAGCATTGAAAGCTGCGCAATAACGCTCGCTACTGCTGCGCCTTCAATGTGATAACTGGGTACAATTCCTTCAATACCAAATACAAGAATATAGCTGAGGATGATGTTGACTGTTGCCCCAACAAGACTACACTTCATAGCCCAAAGCGTGTTTTGTAAACCTCTAAAAACACCAAATATAGCAAAGGTGACGAGTGTGAAAGGATAGCCTAAAGCTCGAATTCTGTAATAAGATTTTGTGTATTGTAGGATTAAGCCTTCAGCATTATAAGCTGAAAAAATGAGTTCAGCAAAAAAAGCAGTTGTGATATAAATCACTAAACTCAGAGCAAGATTGAAATAAAGCGTCTGCGGAACTAAAGTTCTTACCGCATGCAAGCGGTTATTTCCTAAATGTTGAGAAACAGTTGCCGAAATTGCAGTTTTGGTTTGTGCTATCACCCAAATTAATGCGGATAAAAAAGAACCGACAATTCCCGCAGCTGCAAGAGCCTCAACAGAGTTTTCGTTGACATTCCCGATGATTGCAATGTCTGTTAAGGAGATCAGAGGTTCAGCAACACCAGCAATAATAGCTGGAATTGCTATTTTGTTGATTTCTTGAAAACTGACTTTGGGTTGTTTGACTTTTTTAGAGTGCATCAACTAAAGTTTCTAGTTGCATTCCTCTTGACCCTTTTATTAAAATGACATTTTTATCAAAATCAAATTGATTAAGGTTTTCAATCACTTCATTAGCATTTTGATAGGCGTTGATATCTTTTTTGTTATTTGCTAACTCATAAAATGTTTCACCAACCAAAATGATATTTTGAAAGTTTTGATCTAAAACAAGGTCTATGACTTTTTGATGTTCTTCATTTTTTGTTTCACCAATTTCAAACATATCTCCCAAAATAACGGAATGATGCTCTGACTTCATCTTTTTCAATGCAGAGATAGCAGCTTCCATACTAGTCGGGTTTGCATTGTATGCGTCCAATATTATTTTAAAATTGTTTTTATTTATTATTTGGGATCTCATGTTTTCTGGCTTGTAGCTTTCAACGGCTTTTTTAATTGCCTTAAATTCTACACCAAAATAAATCCCAAAACCTATTGCGATAGAAATATTTTTAAAATTATAAGCACCTAACAGTTGACTGTTAACTTGCTTTCCACAGAAACTAACCTTAACACTAGGGTTTGCATCTATCAGTTTAACCCGACAATCGGAAAGTGCGTCTTGACCAGTTGCGTAAACCTTTGCATTTTGAGTTTTATCTACTTGAAGAGGATCATCAGCATTGATGAAAATCTTCCTATTAACTCTTATCAGGTAATCGTAGAGTTCGCTTTTGCCTTTGATGACGCCTTCAAAACCACCAAAACCCTCTAGATGGGCTTTGCCAAAGTTTGTGATATAGCCATAGTTTGGTTCTGCAATACCGCAAAGTGCTTTGATTTCTCCTTGATGATTGGCGCCCATTTCAACAATGCCAATTTCATGTGTTGTGTTAAAAGAAAGTAATGTCAGCGGAACACCTATGTGATTATTAAGGTTGCCTTCAGTCGCTTTAACTTTAAATTTTTGAGATAAAACTTCATTAATCAAGTTCTTTGTAGTCGTTTTGCCATTGCTACCGGTGATGGCGATAATAACAAGATCAAGATAGCGTCTATGGAATCGTGCTAAATTTTGAAGACATTCAAGGACATCTTCAACCAAAAAAGTTTTATCTGTTTTGTGATTTTCATCATCGATAACAACATGTTTTGCACCTTGGTCAATTGCTTTTTGGGCATATTGATTACCATTAAAATTATCTCCTTTTAAAGCAAAAAAGATTTGATCTTTTTCGATTTTTCTGGAATCTGTACTAACTCCTGTTGATTTTAAAAATGCAGTGTGTAAATTTTCTAGTGTCATATATCAATAAAAAAATGCCCTAATTCAAAATTAGGGCATTATAGTTTTATAACTAAGCTATTATTTTAATTTCTTGTCTTTCTTCCTTTAAAAGTTTTAGAGCCTGTTTTAGACATTGCATTTCTAAACCCAATAAAGTCTGTTGCCATATCTTGAGGGAAATATCTTCTTTGAGCTGGATCTAGCCAGTAAGCTCTATCTCTCCATGAACCTCCTTTGTAAACTCTGACGCTATCATCAATTAAAGTTGTTCTTTCATTAGATCTGTCATACTCACGGTTTAGACTATCTTGTTCAGCTGTGACTTGGTGTTGTGGTGAATTATACATTCTTTCATTATCAGAAGAACCTCCGTCTCCAAAGTATCTAGAAGAAAGTTTGTCACCATCTCTAAAGTCTTTATTATCACTGCGTGAAAAGTTAGTTCTCAAATAAGTTTCTTTTTCATCGATAGCTTCTTTTTCAATTTCACCAGGTAATCCGCGAGCTACGATTCTACCATCGCTTAAAGTGTCATACTTAACATCGTCAGCACCCAATACATTGACAGTTCCATCTTCATTGATCACATTTCTTGTATAAACGTTACCTCTGTAATAGTTAAAGTCGTTATAAGAAACATCGATTCTTGGTCTGTAAACATCAGCAACCCATTCAGAAACGTTACCTGCCATATCGTATAGTCCATAATCATTTGGCTCGTAAGTTTTAACCTCAGCAGTAATGTCTGCATTGTCATCACTCCAGCCTTGAATACCACCGTAATCACCGACAGCTTGTTTAAAGTTTGCTTTTTGGTCGCCTAAAGATTTTCTTTTTCCAGAACGTGTGTAATCTCCATCCCAAGGATATTTTTTACGCCCTTTATAAGAATTGTATTCTCTAACAGAAGATTGAGCTAAAGCAGCATACTCCCACTCAGATTCAGTTGGAAGTCTATATTCTGGATAGAAAACTCCATCTTTTTTCTGAATGTAGACATTTGAAGAATCTGCGTTTTTACGACTTAATTTTCTCTGAGTAGCTTTACCACCTTTGGTGATGGAATCATTACCTCCATAAACCTTACTCGGTGCATTTAAATAAGTTTCAGTTGTAAAGTTTGAAGAAGCATCGGCTTTCATATATGCATCTCTAGCTGTGTATCCTTCATCTGAAGCAATTTTTTCGTTAACTCTGTCTGTTCTCCAACGGCTAAATTCAGTCGCCTGAATCCAGTTGACACCAACAACAGGATAGTTTTGATAAGCAGGGTGTCTCAGGTAGTCATTAACCATATTTTCTAAGAAACCAAGTGGATTTCTCCACACTAAAGTATCAGGAAGAGCACCTTTATAAATATTAGAATATTTTTGATCTGTTGGAGGAAACATTTGTTTAAGGTAGTTCAAATATTCTAAGTACATGATATTTGTTACTTCGGTTTCGTCCATGTAAAATGACTGAATATGTTGCTGGACTGGTGTATTGTTCCAGTCATGCATCACGTCATCTTGCACTCTACCCATTGTATATGTACCACCTTCTATAAATACTAGTCCAGGAGCTGGTTCTTTCTCATCATAGTCCGTATTAAACTCAGGACCTCCATTTCTTCCAGTCAAATCCCAACCAGTAGCTCTAGATGAATCTGAATAATCTCTTGAATTATTACAACTTGCAACTGCAAGTGCAGCTATCATTGTAATCCCAACCTTTCGGAGATTTTTTAATTTCATAATTAAGATATTTATCAATAAGTAATTTAGGTTCGCAATATAATAATTAACGCTGTATTAACAAGATTATTTTTTTATAATCAAAAAAAAATAGATTTATGTTGTTAAAACTTTCTTTAAAATTAGATTTGCAATTATAATATCATAAGAAAACTCACGTTTCATAAGCAATGTATACAAATAGATTATTTCAGTTTTTGGGTGTTTTTGTTTTGTTTACAATTCACTCTTATGCTCAATCTCAAACAGTTGAACTCAATTGGAAATCAACTGAGACATTTGCTGTTGATGGTTCTTTCTCTTATAAAGTACCTCATTTTAATCAATTGTATTATAATTATGATCCTGTTGAGAAAAGTATTTCATACGCACGCAGTTGGGAGATCGATGGGAGTTCATATCAGGTTGAAAATATACAGTATGAGTATTTTGAGACGAGATCATTTGACGCGTTTCAGGCAGAAAAAGATATCAATCTACAAGCTTCAGTTTCTAAAGGACGTTCTAAATCATACTATAATATTGAATTTAATCCTATTATCAAAAATAACGGACGTTATCAACGCGTGACAAGTTTTGAACTAAGAGCGACAGGTTCAAGAGTAACAAACTCTCAAGGTTTTCAAACGCAATCAGTTCCCTCAGTTGATCATTCCATTTTTAAAAAATATCAACTTTATAAATTTTATGTTGAAGAAAATGGTGTTTATAAAATTACAGGTCGATTTTTAAAAAATCTTGGTATTGATATCAGTCAACTCGATTCAAGACGTATTAAATTATTTGGTCATGGAGGAGGAATGTTGCCTCTTGAGAATTCAGGAAACTTATATTTTGATCCGCCAGAGCATGCGATTCAAGTTTTTGATAGCGGAGACGGTGTTTTTAATGATAATGATTACCTTTTGTTTTACGGAACATCGACGCTTCAATGGAATGAGGAGAGTAAAACTAATATCAATCTTTATGCTGATCGCTCATATTATTATATAGCGATTGCAGAACCTAATGGTAAAAGAATTCTGCCAATGACTCAGCCTTCTGCGGCTGCAGATGTTATCGTGACTGATTTTCAAGACTATCAATTTTATGAAAAAGATGAAGTCAGTCTTGCATTAGTAGGAAGACGGTGGTTCGGTGATAGATTTGATTTAGAAACACAGCGGGATTATTCCTTTACTTTTGAAAATTTGGTCAGTTCAAAATCTGCCGAAATCAATGTTTATGCAGGTGCTGTTTCAGAGTTAAACAGCCAAATGTCAATCAAATATGACGGCCAGAATATTTCTCAAATCAATTTCGGTTCTACTTCCGCAACATCTCCAGCAACAGGCGGAAATTATAGCGGAAACATCAATTTGAGTTCTGATTCTTTTGATATTCAATTGACATATAACAAGAATGGCAATCCTGGTGCGATTGGCTATCTCGACTTCATCAGTATTGAAGCCACACGTGAATTAATGGCAGGAAGTGATCAATTTAAATTCAAAAATAGTGAAGCATCGCTTCCTAATGGTATTGCTGAATATCAAATTTCAAACGCTAATGAGGTCAACCAAGTTTGGGATATCACTGAGTTTGGTTCGCCACGTTCAGTCAGAAATACAAATCAAGAAAGTCTTTTTAGCTTTAAAACAAATATGTCTGGCGATAAAGAATTTGTCGCGATAACAGATAATTATTATGAACCGCAATATGAAAGATCTAAAACAATTGCAGAGCGCGTTAACCTGAAAGGTGAGGTTTTTATGAATTCGCAAAATCAATTTGAAGATGTTGATTTTATTATTATTACCAGAGAAGATTTTCTAGGTGCCGCAAATAAACTAGCAGATTTACGTCGTCAGAAAAACAATCTGACAACTAAGGTTGTGAAGCTCAAAGATATTTATGAAGAATTTAATTCAGGGAAACAAGATATTGGCGCGATACGTAATTTTATTCGCTACGTTTACTCCAACGCATCTTCGCCTTCTCAACGTTTGAAATATGTTGCTTTATTAGGAGATACTTCTGTAGATTTTAAAAACCGCTTACCTAATAATACCAATGTTGTTCCGACTTATCAAAGTTATGGAAGTTTTTCAAATACAAGAAGTTCTTTCATGTCTGATGATTTTTTTGCAATGATGGATCCTTCTGAAGGAAGAATGATTTCTTCAGATAAAATGGATTTGGCTGTCGGTCGAATTATAGCAAAAACACCGCAGCAAGCTTTTGAGATGATTAAAAAGATTGAAGAACATGAGTCACGTCCAGCTTATAAATCTTGGCGAAATGATTTTCTTTTGATTTCTGATGATGTTGATGAAGTTTATGAGTTTAACGATATTCAGGTTCAATTGGATGATTTAGGTGATGAAATCGCTGCAAACAGACCTACCATCAATGTCAAAAAAATTCATTCTGATGCTTATGAACAACAACCCTCAGCGGGTGGTGATCGTTATCCAGATGTGAATAAAGCGATTAACGAAGCTATTGAAGTTGGGGCTATTGTAGTTAATTATTTTGGTCACGGTGGGGAAGAGGGTTTAGCTCAAGAAAGAATAGTGACACAAACTTCTGTTCAGAACTGGACTAATCCATCGAGATACAATATTTTTGTAACTATTACTTGTGATTTCACGAAATTTGATAACCCACTTCGAGAAACTGGTGGCGAAATGACATACTGGAATCCTACAGGTGGCGCAGTCGGAATGGTTGCCACAACACGATCAATTACGGTTTCTGCTGGTGTTGCTTTTAATAATGCCTTCGCACCTTTTCTTTTTGATTTTGCAAATACTAAAGAAACGATAGCTGAGTCTGTTATGAATGCCAAGAATGCTTTATCAGGAAGCGGAAAACGTATTGTGTTTTTTATCGGTGATCCAACGATGCGATTACCTTTACCAGAACCACAAGTTCAAATTAGCCATATTAATGATGTTCCTGTTCAGCAATATTCTGATACACTTCAAGCATTGGATAAAGCTCAAATCAAAGGAAAAATAGTTGGCGGTAACGGACAAGTCCTTCAGAATTACCAAGGTGAATTGACAGCTTCTGTTTTTGACAAACGCATTGAAAGACAAACTTTAGGTAACGGAAATGTGACGCAAAACGGAGAGTTATTGATTATGGATTTTACAACTTTAGGAGAGTTGTTGTTTAACGGAAAAGCATCTATCAATAATGGTGAATTCGAATTTTCATTTGTTTTACCTAAAGATACCAAAATACCTATTGGTGAAGGTCGATTTAGTTTTTATGCTTTAGACAATGATGAATTAGATGAGTTTAGTGGATTCTCTGAAGATATTAAAATTGGAGGTTTAAACCAGAATGCACCTGATGATAATCAAGGTCCTTTGGTTAATGCTTATATGAACGATGAATCTTTTGTTAATGGAGGCATTACAAATTCTGATCCTTATATTTTGGCTTTATTAGAAGATGATAACGGAATTAACACCGCTGGCGGTATAGGTCATGATATCGTTGCGATTATTGATGGCGATGAAGAAAATCCGATTATTTTAAACGATTATTATGAGGCTGATGTAGATACATATCAATCGGGTAAAGTTTATTATCAATTAAAAGACTTGGAGCCAGGATTACATCATTTGACTTTAAAAGCTTGGGATGTTTACAATAATTCTGCAATTGCAGAGTTAGACTTTGTGGTAAGTGGTAATGATGAATTACGACTGACAAACGTTCTTAACTATCCTAACCCTTTTGTAGATTACACTGAGTTTTGGTTCAACCATAACCGACCATTTGAACCTTTAAATGTTCAAGTCCAGGTTTTTACAGTCACTGGGAAAATTGTTTGGAGTCATCAACAAACCATTACAACAGACGGATTTTTATCAAGAGATATTGTTTGGGATGGCTTAGACGATTTTGGTCAGAAAATAGGAAAAGGCGTTTATGTTTACAAATTGACAGTCGAATCTACAGTCACAAATCAAAGACAAGAAAAATACGAGAAATTAGTCATACTTCAATAAATTTATAACATTATATTTGCAATTCAAGTTACATTATGAAACATACATTTTTATTCACTTTACTTATAGCACTTGGTGCTCAACAAATAGCAAAAGCGCAAGATAATAGGCGTGTTGTCGTTACTGGTGTTCCTTTTTTAATGATTTCAGCAGATGCGCGTGCATCTGGTCTTGGTGATCAAGGAATAGCTACTAAAGCTGATGCTTTTTCACAACAATGGAATCCAGCAAAATATGTTTTTTCAGAAGCACAACAAGGTGTGGCTTTATCATACACACCTTATTTAAGAGAAATCGCTGATGATATTAACTTGGCGCAACTGACTTATTTTAATCGTTTTAATGAAAGAAGTTCTGTTTCTGCAAGTCTACGTTATTTCGGTATGGGTGGCGTTGAGTTAAGGGAGACTGCTGCTCAAGTGCCAAGAGAGGTTGAACCTAACGAGTTTGCACTTGATGTTAGCTACGCTTTGCGTTTAAGCGATATGTTTTCAATGGCTGTGACTGGACGTTTCATTCGATCTGATCTCAAAATTCCATCTGACATTAGCGATGCGTCTGCAGCAAATACTTTTGCAGCCGATATCTCTATGTTTTATCAAGGTGAAGAGCAAGTTTATAAAGATTTTAATGGACGTTGGAGAGCAGGCGCAAGCATTAGTAATATTGGTCCAAAAATCAAATATGATGATGCAGGTTCTGAGAACTTTTTACCTACTAATTTTAAAGCTGGTGTAGGGTTCGACTTTATCTTAGATGCTGCCAATACAATAGGTGTTTTTGCAGAGTTTAATAAGCTTTTAGTTCCTACTCCTCCAAAACTAGAAACAGACGAAAATGGTAATTTAACACAAGAAAGTCAAGACGCTTTAATTGATTACAATAACACAAATGAGTTTTCAGGTATCTTTTCGTCTTGGGGAGATGCGCCTGACGGCTTTTCTGAAGAGTTAAAAGAATTTACATGGGCATTAGGTGCTGAGTATTGGTATGAAAACAGCTTTGCTTTAAGAGTTGGTTACTTCAATGAAGCTGAGGATAAAGGATATAGAAAATACCTAACCATTGGTGCTGGATTTAAATACTCTTCAATAACAATTGATGCATCCTATTTATTCTCAACCTCTCCAGTTCAGAATCCTTTAGAAGGGACCTTAAGATTTGGATTAACTTTCAATATTAATTCAGGAGCTTATTATGAGTATTAATGATTTATAACATAATAAATATAGATTTTAAAAAAGTATCAATTTACATTGGTGCTTTTTTTATCTATTTTAGTGATTCAAAATATAATTATGATAAAAAAACAACTGACCTCTGAAATTGAAATTTACGATGATATTTCAGAATTAGATAAAGATACTCAAGAATTGATGAAAAAATCTCTTGAGGCAAGAAAGAAAGCCTATGCTCCATATTCTCATTTTTTAGTAGGCGCAGCACTTTTGCTAGATAATGAAGAAGTTGTATTAGGAAGTAATCAAGAAAATGCTTCTTATCCATCTGGATTATGTGCTGAACGAACAGCGATCTATTGGGCGGGTGCTAATTACCCTGAAAATAAGATTTTAAAAATAGCGATCTCAGCTTCTTCGGTTAAGAAGAAAAACGATCAGCCAATTCCACCTTGTGGCGCCTGTCGTCAGGCAATTGCTGAGTATGAACAAAAACAAAATCATCCTATTGAGATTTATTTTATGGGATTAGAAGGTAAGGTTGTGAAAGTTAGTTCTTTAGCAGATATTTTGCCTTTAGCTTTTGAGAATAAGTACCTAGAACTTTAAATGATGTTAAGTCTTTTTAAATCTACTTTAAAATATTACTTTTGTATTTCATTACTTTAGAATTTTAGAAACAAACGCCTAATGAAAAAGATCACAAAAAATACGTATCTCAAGTGGTACGAAGACATGCTTTTTTGGAGAAAATTTGAAGACAAATTAGCTCAAGTTTATATCCAACAGAAAGTCAGAGGGTTTTTACACCTTTATAATGGTCAAGAAGCCATTTTAGCTGGAGCACTTCACGTGATGGATCTTGAAAAAGATAAAATGATTACAGCTTATCGTAATCATGTTCAACCAATCGGAATGGGTGTTGATCCCAAAAAAGTGATGGCTGAACTTTATGGTAAGAAAACAGGTACCTCTCAAGGTTTAGGTGGTTCAATGCACATTTTCTCAAAAGAACACAGATTTTTTGGAGGTCACGGTATTGTTGGTGGTCAAATTCCTTTAGGTGCAGGAATCGCATTTGCGGATAAATATTTTGATAGAAATGCTGTAACACTTTGTTTCTTAGGTGATGGTGCATCAAGACAAGGTTCTTTGCATGAAACTTTTAACATGGCAATGAACTGGAAATTACCAGTTGTGTTTTGTGTTGAAAACAATGGTTATGCGATGGGAACTTCTGTTTCTCGAACGGCTAACCATGAAGATATTTGGAAACTTGGTTTAGGTTACGAAATGCCTTGTGGACCTGTAGATGCTATGCGACCAGAGAAAGTTGCTGAAGCTTTAGATGAAGCGATCGATAGAGCAAGATCAGGTAATGGACCAACGTTTTTAGATCTTAAAACGTACAGATATAGAGGACACTCGATGAGTGATGCTCAAAAATATAGAACAAAAGAAGAGGTTCAGGAATATCAAAAAATTGACCCGATTATTCAGGTGAAAGACATTATTCTTGATAAAAAATACGCAAGTGAAGATGACATCAAAGAAATCGATCAACGCGTAAAAGATAAGGTGAAGGAATGTGAGGAGTTTGCAGAAGACTCTGACTTCCCAGATAAAAGCTTTATGTACGATGTTGTTTACGAACAAGAAGATTATCCATTTATTCCTCATAAATTATAATTACTTATGGCAGAAATTGTAAAAATGCCACGCTTAAGCGACACTATGGAAGAAGGTGTTGTAGCGAAATGGCTAAAAGAAAAAGGCGATAAAGTAGAAGAAGGTGATATTTTAGCTGAAATCGAAACTGACAAAGCGACGATGGAGTTTGAATCATTCCACGAAGGAACACTATTACATATTGGTGTTGAAGAAGGTGATGGTGCTCCAGTTGATAGTTTACTTGCCATTATTGGTGAAGAAGGTGAAGATGTTCAGGATTTAATAAAAAAAGCAAAATCTGAATCTTCAGATGATGGTGCGTCAAAGGATGATGTTTCTGATAAGGAAAAGTCTAAGGAAGATGATTCAGTAGATAATGATTCTGAAGAAGATGATACATCTGATGACAACCAAAAATCTAACGATTCTGATGATGGCGATTTGCCAGAAGGTGTTGAGGTTGTTACCATGCCACGCTTAAGTGATACGATGGAAGAGGGAACTGTTGCCACTTGGTTGAAATCAGTTGGTGATGAAGTTGAAGAAGGCGACATTTTAGCTGAGATCGAAACGGATAAAGCAACAATGGAGTTTGAATCTTTCTTTTCGGGACAATTACTTCATGTCGGTATTGATGAAGGTGAGTCTGCTCCAGTTGATGATGTTCTTGCAATCATTGGTCCAGAAGGAACTGATGTTGATAAGGTGCTGAGTCAAATTGGTAATGGCGCAAAATCTTCTAAAAAGTCTTCAGACAAGAAATCTGATAAGAAAAAATCTGATGATAAATCAGAAAGTCAAGATTCTGATGAGGGTGGAAAAAATCGTCAAGAAAAAACAGGAAATAAAGCGAGTAACTCTACTGATAGTAAAGGACGCATTTTAGCTTCTCCTTTAGCAAAAAAAATCGCTGAAGATAAAGGTATTGATTTGTCACAAGTTGAAGGTTCAGGTGATCATGGACGTATTGTGAAAAAAGATGTTGAAAATTACAAACCTAGTGAGCAATCTAAGCAAGCGCCAAAACAAGCTGAATCTAAACAGCAAGAAAAAGAAGCGCCGCAAAAAGCTGCACCACAAGTTGAGGTTTATCAACCAGCAGGAGAAGAATCTTTTGAGGAAGTCAAAAATTCTCAAATGCGTAAAACAATTGCAAAACGTTTAGCTGAATCTAAATTTAACGCACCTCATTATTACCTTACTATAGAGGTTGATATGGAAAATGCGATGGCTTCACGCAAACAAATTAACGCAATGCCTGATACTAAAGTGTCATTTAATGATTTGGTGATCAAAGCTTCAGCGATGGCTTTACGTAAACACCCACGTGTCAATTCAACATGGCAAAATGATGTCACACGTATTGCTAAACATATTCATATTGGAGTTGCAGTCGCAGTTGATGAAGGTCTAGTTGTGCCAGTTCTTGAATTTGCTGATCAACAACCGCTTACTTTAATTAACAATAATGTGAAATCATTGGCAAAAAAGGCTCGTGATAAAAAATTACAGTCTAAAGAAATGGAAGGTTCGACCTTTACGGTTTCTAACTTGGGAATGTTTGGTATTGTTGAGTTTACAAGTATTATTAATCAACCTAACTCATCAATTCTATCAGTTGGTGCAATTGTTGAAAAACCAGTTGTGCGTGATGGCGAGATCAAAGTTGGTCATACAATGAAATTGACTTTAGCTTGTGATCACAGAACAGTTGATGGTGCAACAGGTTCAGAGTTTTTACAAACATTGAAAACTTATCTTGAAAATCCAGTGACAATGTTAGCTTAAGATATTTTACAGATCAAGATTTGAATTATATTAGACTGTCTTTAAATTCGTTTTTAAAGACAGTTTTTTTATATTCACATTATGAAAAAAATAACATTATTATCCGTTTTCTTTTTTGGGATTTTAGCTTGTACTTCACAAAAGCAAGAACATGCCTCTCAAGAAAAAGAATCAACTCAACTTACACAATCTCCAAATGAAAGGAAAAATTTAAAAGGTCTTGAAGAATCTTTAAAATTTCTAACATCAGATGAACTTATGGGGCGTGATGTCGGTTCAGAAGGTCTTGAAAAAGCCGCTTATTACATTCAAGGAGTTTTTGAAAAAAATGGAATTAAGCCTTATCTCAATAAATCTTACCTCGATTATTTCACAGTCGGAGATCATAAAACCAGCAATGTTGTTGGCTATCTTCCAGGAGAAAATTCAGATTTACCTCCTTTAATTATCGGTGCGCATTATGATCATGTTGGTATTATAAAACCTATACAAGGTGATAGCATAGCAAATGGAGCAAACGATAATGCTTCAGGGACAGCAACAGTTTTGGAACTAGCAAAATATTTTTCAGGTCAAAAGCTTCAGCGTGATGTTATTTTTGCACTTTTTACTGCTGAAGAAAAAGGTTTGTTGGGCTCTAAACATTTGAGTGAAGTCCTTAAAAAGCAAGGGGTCAAGCCTTATGCTATTTTTAATATTGAAATGGTTGGCGTCCCGATGAAAGGAAAAGATTATTTGGCTTATATTACAGGTTATAATAACTCTAATTTTACTGAAATATTTAATAATATGACAGGAAAGAAAACTTTAGGTTTTCTACCAGAAGCTCAAGATATGAACTTATTTAAAAGAAGTGATAACTATCCTTTTTATGAAACTTTCAAAATTCCAGCACATACAATTTGCACTTTTGATTTTACAAATTTCGATTATTATCATCATGTGAGTGATGAGTTTAAAGAAATCGATATTGAACATATTCAAAACCTTATCGAACAAATTCAACTTGGGCTTTTAGGTATTGCTCAATCTTCAGAAAATAATATCAAATTAAATAATTAAAATGAAAACAGTTGTTATTACAGGGACAAGCCGAGGAATTGGTTACGAACTTGTTCGTCTTTTTGCAGATGCTGGTCATTATGTTTTTGCTTTATCCAGGAACTTTCAACCTATTGCGGATTTAAACTTGCCTCATGTTGAAAGTTTGGCTTGCGATTTAACAGATGAAAAGAATTTATCTGAAGTCGTTCAACACATTCTTGACAAAAAATCAAAAATTGATATTCTCATTAATAATGCTGGTCAGTTTTTAAAACAAGATTTTAAAGACACAGTGATGAAAGATGTTGAGTCTGTTTATAAAACAAATGTTTTCGGCGTTTTCGGCTTAACATCTCATCTAATTGAACATTTTTCTAATCCAGCACATGTTGTTACTATCAGTAGCATGGGAGGCGTTCAAGGAAGTGTGAAGTTTCCTGGATTGGCAGCCTATAGCTCAAGTAAAGCAGCAGTGATTACATTAACAGAATTACTCGCTGAAGAGTATAAAGAAACTGGTATCTCATTTAATGTTTTGGCTTTAGGTGCTGTGCAAACTGAAATGTTAGCCGCTGCCTTTCCTGGTTTAGAAGCTCCTGTTTCTGCACATGATATGGCAGATTATATTTTTGATTTTGCATTGAAAGGTCATCGTTATTATAATGGTAAACTTCTGCAAGTTGCCAACAGCACACCTTAAATTTTATAAATGCAACAAACGCTTCTGAAATATATTCCTTCAAGTGCTGTCACTTCAGTTTCTGAATTGATAAAAACCTATAATGTTCATCTTAAAATCGTTAAGGATAGACAAACTAAACATGGCGATTATCGCATGCTTCCAAGTGGTAAACATCAAATTACAGTCAATTATAGTTTAAATCCTTATCGATTTTTGATGACGCTTATTCACGAGATTGCACATCTAATCGCTTTTGAAACATATGGTCATCGTATTAAGCCACATGGGGTAGAGTGGAAGTACGTTTTTCAGAAATTGATGTTGCCTTTGATCAATCCAAAAGTTTTTCCTGATAGCTTATTACCAGTTTTAGCTAAGCATTTTAGGAATCCATCAGCAAGTAGCGATACTGATGCTTATTTGTCAATAGCTTTAAAGAAATATGATTCGCATAACGAAAAAAACTATATTTTTGAAATCCCAATAGGAAGCCTATTTACGGCTGCTAATGGTCGGGTTTTTAAGAAAGGAAAAAAACTTAGAAAGCGTTATGAGTGTTTGGAAATTTCTACCAAAAAAATATATGTTTTCCAACCCAATGCTGAAATAGAATTAATTAAAACAAAAAATTAGAAGGATAATGAATCCAAAAAATAAATATGCTGTGATAATGGCAGGAGGTGTAGGCTCTAGATTTTGGCCTGTGAGTAAAACCTCTCATCCAAAGCAATTTCATGATATGCTTGGTACTGGTAAAACATTGTTACAACAAACTTACAGTCGTTTAGCTAAATTTATTCCTGAAAATCAAATTCTGATTTTAACCAATGATATTTATGAGGATCTTGTTTTGGAACAAATTCCAAATCTTGAACCACATCAACTTTTTTTGGAGCCTGCCATGCGTAATACAGCACCATGTATTTTACTGGCAGCACTAAAAATTCATAAACTCAATCCTGAAGCTGTTATGCTTGTTGCACCAAGTGATCACTGGATTGAAGATGAGAAGAGCTTTGGCGAAAATTTAAACCAAGCTTTTGAAGTCGCTTCTAAGGAGAAAGCTTTGCTCACGCTTGGTATTCAACCTACTTTTCCTAACACGGGTTATGGCTATATCGAATATGAAAAAGATAAATCATCTGACATAAAAGATGTTATAAAGTTTACAGAGAAACCTGATTATGGCACTGCAAAATCTTTCCTTAATCAAGGTAATTTCTTGTGGAACGCAGGTATTTTTATTTGGTCAACAGATTATATTTTGAATGAGTTTAAAGAATTTCAACCTGATATGTTTTCGCTTTTTAATGATGAAGCCTCAAAGTTGAACACATCCGATGAACGTCAAGTTATTTCTGATATTTATCCTAAGGCAGAAAATATTTCAATTGATTATGCTATTTTAGAAAACTCAGAATCAGTGAAATGTGTTCCAGCCAATTTTGATTGGAATGATTTAGGAACCTGGGGATCTTTGCATGATAAACTTGATAAAGATTCTGAAAAGAATGCAGTTGTCAATGCTAAAGCGATTTTAAATCATAGCTCAAACAATATCATACGAACTGAAAAAGATAAAATTGTAGTTATACAAAGGCTTAATGATTTTATTATTGTTGAGGATGAAAAAGTATTGGTGATAGCACCAAAGTCAGATGAACAAGATATTAAAAAATTAAGGCAGCAAGCGATTGAAAAATTCGGTGATGCAATAGGTTAAAATGGAAGAAGACAAAAACAAAAATAATTTGGGACAAGCAGCTGGTGATGGCTCAAAAGAGTCTCAAAAAAGCCAAGATGATTCTGCTCAGCAAAAATCTGATGATGAAAAATCGACAGATAACGTGAAGCAGAATGCCAAAAAAACTTATGGTAGCATCAGAAATTATCTTATTCATTTATTAGATATACGAGATGAAACCGATCGTGACTCAACGATGGAAGCTATTATAAAAGATATTCCTTTTCGTGGTCACAATGCTTGGATTTTAGTTTTTTCGATTATTGTCGCTTCCATTGGTTTAAACGTAAGTAGTACAGCTGTGGTTATTGGAGCCATGTTAATTTCTCCATTAATGGGACCAATTGTTGGTTTAGGTTTTTCAGTTGCTATTAATGATATTGACACGACACGCCGATCTTTGATTAACCTTGGCGTTATGGTTGGTTTAAGTGTTGTCACAGCTTTTCTATATTTTCAACTATCACCATTAACTGAGTTAACACCGGAACTTGAAGCCAGAACGGAGCCGACTATTTTGGATGTGATTGTTGCTATTTTTGGTGGTTTGGCCTTAATTATTGCTAAAACTAAAAAAGGAACAATTGCAAGTGTTATTTTTGGTGTTGCAATTGCTACAGCTTTAATGCCGCCTTTATGTACAGCTGGTTACGGTTTGGCAGTATGGGACTTGAGTATTTTTGGAGGAGCAATGTATTTGTTCACAATTAATACAGTTTTTATCGCATTATCCACATTTGTGGTTTCTAAGGTTTTAAAATTTCCATTGGTCAGATATGCCAATTCGAAACGTCGTAAATTTATAGCACGATCAACTTACTTCATTGCTGTGATCGCAATTATTCCGAGTATTTATTTGTTTTATAAATTACTTCAAGAGTCTTATTTTGATCAAAGTGCTAAACTTTTTGTCACTGAGGAACTAGCGAGCACTGGAAACAATGGCTTTTTTTTACAAACAAATTCAACACATATTGAATACAATAATGGTGATAACTCATTAATTGAAGTTGCTTTCTTGGGTAAAGAAATACCTGAAGAAGTGATTAATATTTGGAAACAAAAATTAGGGACTTACGAAAATTTAAAAAACGCAGATTTGAGAATTTTACAAAACTCAAATTCTGATAAATTTAATGAGTTTAGATACATGGTTGAACTTAAACGTCGTGATTCTCTTGACCTTATTGAAAAGCAAAACAAAATTGCTGCCTTAGAATCAGAACTTCAAAAAGTTTATGTCAAGAAAGTAGATTTGCCATTTGCGCAAATAGCTCAAGAAATTAAACTGAATTACGATGAGGTGAGTCGCGTTTCATTTTCTGAAGTCTTGACATCTAATTTTAAAAAGATTGACACCATCCCAAGCTTTCAGATTATGGTGAAAGACAGCATGTCAATTGAAAGAAAAAATGAATTAGCCTCCAAAATTCAGAAGTGGTTAAGCTATAAGTTGGAAACAAAAAACTTAAAAGTTGATGTTTCTCTTCCTTAATATTGTTTTTTAGGTTTTTAAATGATAGCTTTTTAGGATTCAGAATGACTCGATTAAGAGAGAAAACTTAATAACCTTTTTGCTGGGCAACTCTCACTTTTTTGAAAAGATTAGAAGAATAAACGAAACTAATCAGGTCTTCATTATCTGCATTATGAATAATTTTATTGTTACCTTCCCATTCAATAATGCCATTTTGCAGATAAACAATTTTTTCACCTATCTCAAAAACTGAGTTCATATCATGCGTGTTCACAACTGTAGTGATATTGTTTTCTTTAGTAATTTCTTGAATAAGTTGATCAATAATAGTTGCTGTATTTGGATCAAGACCAGAGTTAGGTTCGTCACAAAATAAAAACTTTGGTTTATTAACAATCGCTCTTGCAATTGAAACTCTCTTTTGCATACCACCACTAATCTCTGACGGAAATTTATCATTTGCGTTTGGAAGGTTCACACGTTCCAACACCTCAGAGACACGGTTTTCCATTTCAGCTTTGGTCATTTTGGTAAACATACGTAAAGGAAACATAACGTTTTCAAAAACTGTCATTGAGTCAAATAAAGCTCCACCTTGGAAAACCATACCCATATTTTTACGAAGTAAAGCTTTTTCGTTTTTTGTAAAATCGTTGTAGGTTTTATCATTGAAGTAAATGTCTCCTTGAGTTGGTTTGTGCAAACCTAAAAGACATTTTAGAAAAACTGTTTTTCCTGAACCAGATTGACCAATAATTAAGCTTGTTTGACCAGGCTCAAAAGTGGTGTTGATGCCTTTTAAGACTTCTGTATCATCAAATGATTTGTGTAGATTTTCAACTGATATCATAATAAACTAGCTTAATAAAATTTGTGTGATCACATAGTTTGCAACAATGATAATGACACTTGTCCACACGAAAGAAGTGGTACTTGCTCGGCCAACTTCAAGTGCGCCACCCTTCATATAATATCCATGAAAGGACGGAACAGTTGCTAATATAAACGCAAAAACGACCGTTTTAACAAATGCATAAGCAACTTGAAAAGGAATGAAATCTTGCTGCATTCCTGTTAAAAAGGATTCTGAACTTAGAAAGCCTCCTAACACTGCTGCCAAATATGCCCCGATAACTCCCACAAACATAGATATGGCAATTAAGAAAGGATAAAAAAGCATTGCGATAATCTTAGGGAAAACCAAGTAATTTAAAGAGTTAATTCCCATAACTTCTAAAGCATCAATCTGCTCAGTCACTCGCATGGTTCCAATACTTGATGTGATAAAAGAGCCAACTTTACCAGCCATAATAATGGAGATAAAAGTAGGTGCAAATTCTAAAATAATGGATTGCCGAGCTGCATAACCTATTAAAGATTTTGGGATTAATGGATTTGATAAATTTAGCGCCATTTGAATAGAAACAACCGCTCCAATAAAGAATGAAATGAAAACAACAATCCCTAAAGAGTTTGTCATTAAATCATTTATTTCTTGAATAATTAATCGTCTAAGTACAGAGCCTTTTGTCATTTTTTTAAACAAATCTCCAAGCATCATAAAGTACTGACCTACACTCTCTATATAATTCATTTGTATTTTAATCCTGAAATGAAGGATAAAAATATGATAAAAACTTGACCTATCAATTTAACTTGCTCTTTATCTTTAATGTTAAAGACATTCTTAACTTTGCAGAAAAAATATAATGAGAAAAATCTTACTTCTGGGAATACTATTTGTCGCAGGTTTAAACCTTCATGCTCAGGATCAAAAACCAAAATTAGTCGTTGGCGTTGTTGTAGATCAAATGCGTTTTGATTACCTCAATAAATTTGAAAAACATTATTCAAATGATGGTTTTAAGCGCCTAAAAACTGGCGGTTTTGAAATGAAAAATTTACATTTTGATTATGTGCCAACTTATACAGCTCCAGGTCACAGTTCAATATTTACGGGAACTAGTCCGATGATGCATGGGATTATTTCAAACAATTGGTTTGACAAAACAAGTGGGAAATATGTGTATTGCGCAGGTGATGATTCTGTCAACTCTTTAGGTACAAAAAACAAAGCTGGAAAAATGTCACCGCACAGGTTATCAACAACAACTTTTGCTGATCAAAATAGATTGCACACACAATTTAGAGGGAAAACAATTGGTGTTTCCATTAAAGATCGTGGTGCAATTTTGCCAGCTGGTCATACAGCAAATGCTGCTTATTGGTTTCATGGGAAAGATGAAGGTCACTTTATATCAAGTGATTTTTATTTTGATAAATTACCAAAGTGGGTTCAAGAATTCAATAAATCCAAAATTGCAAAATCATACTTAAAGGAGTGGAAAACACTAAAACCAATTGAGTCTTATACGGAAAGTGGTAGTGATGAGAATAATTACGAAAACGGATTTAAAGGAAAGAAAAAAGCAACTTTCCCTTATGATTTGAAGAAGTTAAGTAAAAAGAATGGCGGTTACGATATTTTGAAAGCAACAGCTTATGGTAATAGTTTACTACTCGATTTCGCAAAAGCCGCAATAAATCATGAAAAATTAGGACAAGGAGAGTTTACTGATGTTTTGACATTAAGTTTTTCTAGCACAGATTATGTTGGCCATAATTTCGGAGTCAACTCAAAAGAGATTCAAGATACTTACGTCCGTTTAGATCTTGAAATCGCTGATCTCCTAAATTATTTAGATAAAAAAGTAGGAGAGGGCAACTATACACTTTTTCTGACTGCGGATCATGGAGCTGTTCATGTACCACAATTCATGAAAGATAAAAAAATACCTGCTGGTTATTTTGATACAAAACAATTTAAAAAAGATGTCAAGTCTTTTGTGGAAGAAAATTTGGATCTTGATGCTTCAGTGATAAGAAATATCAGTAACAACCAGATTTTCTTAGACTATGATCAGTTTAAAACTTATACTGATTTTGTTGAAGTCCAAAACGAACTCAAACACTTCTTGATTCAGTATGATCAAATTGACAAGGTTTTTACCCGTGAAAATATTGAAAATAACGACATGAGCTACTCAGCTGCTGAGTTAATCAAAAGAGGCTTTAACCAAAAAAGAAGTGGTGATGTTATTTATGCGTTGAACCCTTCAGTTATTTCTTATTCTCGTAAAGGCTCAACACACGGGAGCAGTTTAAACTATGATACTCAAGCACCATTTTTAATTTACGGAGCTGGTATTAAACAAGGTCAAAGCTTCAGGAAAGCTTATATCACAGATATCGCTCCAACGATTTCAGCCTTATTAGGAACAGCAATGCCAAACGGAGCAACTGGCCATGTGATTATTGAAGCTTTAAAATAATTTAGCTTTAACGCCATTCCAACGAAGTTGACGAATAAATTTCCCTTGTTTAGCATTAACTAAATAAGGGATTTTTTTTGTTTTAGCAGAAAGAAAAGCAGAAGTAGACTTTAAAATGAAACCTAAATCTTTCTTATTGACTCCCATTTTTAATGAAGTAATCAAAGCTAAGCCAAAGTCATATCGCATTTGATGAAGCGAGACTCCAAATTTATTAGGTAGCGATTTTTTATACCGACTTCCAGTTGGCTTCAGGTGCTTGACTAATAAGCTTTCATCTGTTTTGATTTTATAACCATGATATTGACAGAGGAGTTCATCAATTGTATCCCAGCCCATTTCAGGAATAAGACCATTTATTTTTTTAAAACATCTTGCAGAATATGCTTTTAAAGCACCGCGAACATGATCTTTATTTGTCAGATTCTCTAATTGCCATTTGCCATTTTTTTCAATAGAACAGAAACCTCCAAAAATTCCTAGCTTAGCATCAGTAAGAAAAGTTTTTGACATTTCTTCTAAATAATTTTCAGGAAAAATGAGATCAGCATCGTATTTACAGACAAGATCGTAATCTATTGTTTTGTGTGCATAGCCAAACTGAAAAGCTTTGATGATTTTACTTCCAGGCTCGTGTTGTTCTGATGATTCTTTATAAACTAACTTAACTGCTGAATTTTTTTCAGCATATTCAGAAACAATTGCATTTGTTTCATCAGTTGAGTTATCATCAACAACAATAATTTGTTGAGCTGCATAGGTTTGTGTCAACAGAGAATCTAACGTTTTACCAATACTATCAGCTTCATTGTGTGCTGGTATGATAATAAGAATTTTCATCTGTTATGATCGATATGTAATCGCATTGACATTCATACCTGCTCCAATACTTGCAAACATCACGATATCACCTTTTTGAAGAGGTTCGCCATAATCACCGTTCATATAAAGATTAAAAAGAGTTGGAATCGTAGCGACACTTGAATTTCCTAATTTGCTAATGCTCATTGGCATCACGCCTTCAGGTACTTTTTTATCATATAACTTAAAGAAACCTTTAATAATTGCCTCATCCATTTTTTCATTAGCTTGATGAATGAAAATTCGTTTCAGATTATTAATGTCTTCTTTACTTTCATCAAAACAAGCTTTCATAGCTTTAGGAACTTCAGTAAGTGCAAAATTATAAATCCTTCTTCCGTGCATTTTGATATAACCGCGTTCATCATGTTGATCAGGAGAATAAGATTTATTAAAAAATATGTATTTCGACTCTTTATAAGTATGACTAGCTGTCTTATGTGTTATGATGCCACTTGAACCATCTGTCGCTTCTAATATTGTTGCACCAGCTCCATCAGCATAAATCATAGAATCTCTATCATGCGGATCAACCACACGCGATAAAGTTTCTGCACCTATAACAAGTACGCGTTTTGCAATGCCGCTATTGATAAAAGATTTTGCATGTATGCAAGCTTGTATCCAACCTGGACAACCAAAGATAAGGTCGTAAGCAACGCAGTTTGGGTTTTTTATTTTTAAAATAGACTTGACACGTGCGCCTATATTGGGAACCATGTCAGATTGTTGAGTTTCATGCTTGACATCTCCGTAATTGTGAGCGACAATAATGTAATCTAATGTTTCAGGGTCAATGTTAGCATGTGAAATTGCTTTTTGTCCTGCAACAGCAGCAATATCAGAAGTCGTTTTAGACTTTTCAACGTAACGTCTTTCTTCTATTCCTGTAATATCTTTAAATTTTTGAATAATTTCTTCTTGATCAGAATCATAGCCTACTTCACTAGGTGTGAAAAATTTATGATTAAGGAAATCTTCATTTTTGATAACAGTAGAAGGGATATAACTTCCTACTCCAGTTATTTTTACGTTGTGCATAGTTTTGGTATTTTCAAAGTCTAATTCAAAATTCAACTAATTTATTGAACTTATCAATAAAATAGCCTAAAAAATCTAAGATAATTTGATGATATATGAGATGTGTCAAAAAAATGGCGACAGATTTTTATCTATCGCCATAATTAAATCAAATCTTAATTATTTTAAACGTATTCTTCAACAGGAGCACAAGAACACATTAAGTTTCTGTCTCCATAAGCTTCATCAACACGACGTGTTGTTGGCCAGAATTTATTTTCATTCAAATAATCTAAAGGAAAAGCAGCTTTTTTTCTTGAGTAGGGAAACGTCCACTCATCAGCTGTAATCATCGCTAATGTATGTGGTGAATTTTTAAGAATGTTATCCTCATCATCTTTTGAGCTGTTTTCAACTTCTTCTCGAATCGAAATCATTGCATCACAAAAACGATCGAGTTCTTCTTTATTCTCACTCTCAGTCGGCTCAATCATTAATGTTCCTGCTACTGGAAATGAAACAGTAGGTGCGTGGAAACCGTAATCGATCAAGCGCTTAGCAACATCTTTAACTTCAATACCATACATTTTTGTAAAATGACGACAGTCAATAATCATTTCGTGAGCTGCACGGCCTCTTTCACCTGAGTATAAAGTTTTATAATGTTTAGAAAGCTTAGCTTTAACATAGTTCGTGTTTAGGATTGCAGTTTTTGTTGAAGCTGTTAAACCTTGCTCTCCGAGCATTCTGATATAACCATAAGATATTAAGCAGACCAAAGATGATCCGAATGGAGCACTCGATATAGCTGAAATACCTTGTTCTCCACCAACTTCAATAACTGGGTTTGTTGGTAAAAAAGGAACAAGTTGCTCGGCAACACAAATAGGCCCAACACCTGGACCTCCGCCACCGTGAGGTATTGCAAAAGTTTTATGTAAGTTAAGGTGACATACATCTGCACCAATTCGACCTGGACTCGTTAAGCCAACTTGCGCATTCATATTTGCACCATCCATGTAAACTTGACCACCTTTATCATGTACGATGTCAGTGATTTCTATAATTGCAGATTCAAAAACACCGTGTGTTGAAGGGTAAGTTACCATCAAAGCTGCTAAGTTTTCTTTATGCTTTTCAGCTTTAGCTCTTAAATCATCAACATCAATATTTCCATTTTCGTTTGCTTTTACAACGACAACTTTCATTCCGGCCATAACAGCACTTGCTGGGTTTGTTCCGTGAGCCGATGAAGGAACTAAACAAATATTTCTGTGATCTTCATTGTTTGAGTGGTGGTAAGCTCTAATTGTCATTAAGCCTGCAAACTCACCTTGCGCACCAGAGTTGGGCTGAAGCGAAGTTGCAGCAAAACCTGTAATTTCAGTTAAATGCTTTTCTAAGTTTGTTAGCATTTCTCTATAACCTTTGGCTTGCTCTTTCGGTACAAAAGGGTGAATATTTCCCCATTGTGGATTTGATAAAGGAAGCATTTCAGAGGCTGCGTTTAACTTCATCGTACAAGACCCCAGAGAAATCATTGAATGATTTAAAGATAAATCTTTGCGTTCAAGCTTTTTGATGTAACGCATCAAAGCAGTTTCTGAGTGATATGAGTTAAAAACTTCATGCGTCATAAACTCCGTTTGACGACCAAGTTTATGATCAGCAATTAAATCTTTATCTATTGTTGAAACTTCTATTGATGTTTCATTAATAACATCAGCAAATATTTCAGCGATTGTATTCAGGTCCTCATCTGAAGTGGTTTCATTTAAAGAAATAACAACAGCATCAGAGTTTGGATAATAGAAGTTAACTCTTCGTTCTTCAGCTAAAGTTTTTATTTTTTTAGCATCAGCATTGACATGAATTGTGTCAAAGAATAATTCATTTTCTTGACGATAACCTAGTTTTTCAAGAGTGTCAGAAAGTTTGACGGTATTTTTGTGAACTTTATCAGCAATAAACTTTAACCCTTTTGGTCCATGATATACGGCATACATACCGGCCATTACAGCTAAAAGTACTTGAGCAGTACAAATGTTTGAAGTTGCTCTATCTCTTTTAATGTGTTGTTCACGTGTTTGTAAAGCCATACGTAAACTACGCTCTCCATCCATATCTTTGGTTACTCCAATAATACGACCTGGAAGGCTACGCTTATATTCTTCTTTTGTTGCAAAGTAAGCTGCGTGCGGACCGCCGTAACCTAAAGGAATACCGAAACGTTGCGTTGTTCCAACAACAACATCAGCACCCCAATCTCCAGGAGCCTCAAGCTTTACAAGGCTCAAGATGTCAGCCGCAACAGCAACTTTAATATTATTTTGAATAGCTTCTTGTGTGAAAGCTTCAAAATCTCTAATCAACCCGTTTTTACCAGGATATTGAAGTAAAACACCGAAGAATTCTTCAGAGAAATCAAAATCACCAGGATCACCAACAACCAATTCAATATTTAAAGGTTCAGAACGTGTTTCAAGGACAGCTAAAGTTTGTGGTAATACGTTTTCATCAACAAAAAACTTGATGACGTTATTTTTCTTTTGCTGTCTATCTCTAACAGCATGAAGTAATGTCATCGCTTCACTTGCAGAAGTGGATTCATCAAGAAGGGAAGCATTTGCGATTTCCATACCTGTTAATTCTGAAACAACGGTTTGGAAATTGAGTAGAGCTTCAAGTCGACCCTGAGCAATTTCAGCTTGGTATGGCGTATATGCTGTGTACCATCCTGGGTTTTCTAAAATATTACGCTGTATAACAGCAGGTAAAATAGCTTCGTGGTAGCCTAACCCAATATAAGATTTGAAAACCTGATTTTTTTGAGACAAATCATTGATATGACTTGCGAAATTATACTCGCTTAAAGCTTTTGGTAAATCAAGCTTTTTTTCAAGTTTAATATCGTCAGGAATTGTCTCGTAAATTAGCTGGTCAAGAGATTCAACACCGATGACCTTACACATTTCTGAAATGTCCTCAGGTCGAGGTCCAATGTGTCTTAGTGCAAACGATTCTGTATTCATTAGAAGCAGTTTAAAATTTGCAAACAAAAATACATCTTTAAAAAGAAAAGATTGCTTAAAAATGATGCATTATTCGTTAATTATATGTTTTAAATTTACACCGTGAATTTTCTTAAAAAAATAGTTGACTTTTATATAAACAGTAGTACGCATGTTGCTCTTGCAATAGTCAGTTTTACTGTGCTCACATTTATAGATTTAAAAATAGAAATCGACTACCACATAATAGCTTTTGTGTTCACAGCAAGCGTAACGGCTTACAATTTTGTTAAATATGCTGACATTGCAAGATTTAAACATGTAGAATTGACACCGCGCTTGAAGGTGATTCAGGTATACTCATTTTTAGTTTTTCTGTACCTTATATATAGTCTATTCTTTTTAAGCTTTACGACACTGCTTGTTGGTTTTGCTTTGGTCTTGTTAACACTACTCTATACTTTACCTGTTTTGCCTGGCTTTCATAATTTGAGAGATTTAGGTGGGCTCAAGATTTTTATTATTGCCATTGTTTGGGCGGTTTGTACAGTTGCGCTTCCTGTTGCTGCATCAGATGCAGTCTTTGAGATAAATATTCAACTGATTGTATACTTTATGATCCGTTTTTTCTGGGTGCTTATTCTGATTATTCCATTTGAGATAAGAGATTTGAAGGAAGACGCAACGCATCTAAATACTATCCCGCAAATGATAGGAGTGAGAGGAGCTAAATTGATAGGCATCTTTTTTATTGTTCTAAGCTTTGTATTGTTTCACATATATCATCCAGACTTTAAACGGTTATCATTTTTATTTATGAGTGGAGTTGTAGGAGTTTTTCTTCTTCTCTCTTCAGAGAAAAGAAGTCTGTATTATACTTCTTTTGCTGTGGAAGCGGTTCCTGTAATTTGGTTGCTTAGTTATTTCATATTCTAACCCTTTGATTTTCTATTGTTTAAAATTTATTTTAAATTTCTTTAAAATATTTCATTGTTTAGATGAAAAAAGGTTGTAGTTTTGCACCCGCAATAACGCATTGCACGATCATTGAGAGTAGGGTGTTTGAGAAGGGTTTTAGGAATTAAGA